>CASFXG010000013.1 GCA_949298635.1 uncultured Coriobacteriaceae bacterium
GCGGGCGAGATGTTCCGCGTGACGACCTTCGACCCCGCGACTGCGCCACGCGTGACCGAGGGGCAGGCAGCCGCGTCGATGGGCGAGCTCACCGCCGGCGAGGTTGATTGGAGCCAAGACTTCTTCGGCAAACCTGCGTCGCTCACCGTCTCCGGCCAGCTCAATGCCGAGAACTTCGCCATGGCCTTCGGCGACGTCTACACCTTCGGCCCCACGTTCCGCGCCGAGAACTCCAACACCACGCGTCACGCCGCCGAGTTTTGGATGATCGAGCCCGAGATCGCCTTCGCAGACCTCGAGGACGACATGAACCTTGCCGAGGACATGCTGAAGTACGTGATCCGCGACGTGCAGGCACGCTGTGCAGACGAGCTCAACATGCTGAACAAGTTCGTCGACAAGGGCCTCATCGAGCGCCTCGAGCATGTGGCGAGCTCCGACTTCGCGCGCGTGACCTACACCGAGGCGATTGAAATCCTGGAGCAGGCGGTCGCCGCCGGGCAGCACTTCGACTATCCCGTGAGCTGGGGCATCGACCTACAGACCGAGCACGAGCGCTTCCTCACCGAGCAGCACTTCAAGCGCCCGACCTTCGTGACCGATTACCCGGCCGAGATCAAGGCGTTCTACATGCGCCTGAACGACGATGGCAAAACGGTGGCGGCGGCGGACTGCCTCGTGCCGGGCATTGGCGAGATCATTGGCGGCAGCCAGCGCGAGGAGCGCCTCGATGTGCTCGAGCGCCGCATCGCCGAGCTCGGCATGGATGCGAGCCAGTACAAGTACTACCTTGACCTGCGCCGCTATGGCACCTGCCCGCACGCGGGCTTCGGCCTGGGCTTCGAGCGGCTCGTGATGTACCTCACCGGCGTGGGCAACATCCGCGACGTGATCCCGCATCCGCGCACGGTGGGCAACGCCGACTTTTAACCCTTCTCAACCTAAGCGCCCTTCCCAGGCGCCGTGTTTCGTTCTTCAAGCGCCCCCGCATGACCCTCGGGCTATGCGGGGGTGCTTTTTGGTCAATCGTTGGCATCTGGAAAGGGCGCCCCTCTTGTTGAGGCAGGGCGCTCGCAAGGGGCTTCCGTTGTTGAGCAGGGCGCTCGCATATACGCTCCAAGATGATTTGGCGCACCGCGGCGAGTCGCCTGCCTTGTTGTATGGGTGCCGAACAAGCATCCTTCGAGAGCCTGGATCCGTTGTTGCGACAATCCTCGTTTCCCCTCGTTTTGCAAGGTTTTGGCAAGGTTCGCAACCATGTTGAACGTTTCGCCCGCCGTCCGCCGAGCGAGACGCGCCGTTCGGCGGGAGATTTCGCCGCTTGCTCCCCGCTCGCATAGGCTCACGTTCACGCATCTTATCGCGAAGGGATACGAACGTGAACGAAGTTACCGCCGCACTGCCGCCAGCCTGCACGAAGCCGGATGGAGAAGGTGCCCCCGCCACGGGAACCGCACCAATCGAGCCTCCCACCATCCGCGGCAACGCCATACCGAGCTGCGTGAGAACGCTGCTCATTCTCAAGCTGCTCATGGATCGCACCGACGCGCACACGCGCCTCACCTCGACACAAATCAAAAGTCTGCTCGCCGATCCCGACGATCCCGCAGTACCGGCGATCAACGTGCGGCGCACCGCCATTCGCGCGTCGATCGACACGCTGCGCTCCGCAGGCATCGCCATCGTCGCGAACCCGCGAACCGGCTACGCCCTCGTCGAGCATCCGCTGGGAAACCGCGATGCGGAACTCATCGTGCGCGCACTCGCAAGCAGCCGTCTACTCAGCGCGAAGCAACGAGCGCATCTCATCGAATGCGTGCTCCGCCTCACCACGCCAACGCAGCGCGCCGCCTTTCGACGGCAGCTCGGCGTGGATGGCGTGGACGCGAGCGTCTGCACACCCGATGAGGCACAGGTCTGGCGGACGTACCGGATCGAACGGCCCGACGCGCTTGTGCGGGCAGCCCTGGAAAGCGAGATGCCCGTTGCATTCGAACTTGCCCAACGGGAGCCCTACGAAGAACAGGGCAAGGGTCGGCGCCGCGAGAAGCTCCGGGGATTCGGTCGACGGCACCGCATGCGACCGACGAGCCTCTTTGAATCGGGCGGCATCGCCTATGTGCAGGGCATCTCACTCGATACCGACACCGACGGCATCAACATCGCCCGCACGATCCACCTCGACCGCATGGCCAACCTCGCGCTCCTAGATGAAGACGGCGTCCTGCACTTCGCCTTCGGTGCCGCAACGTTAACAGTTGGTGACGCGCAACGCCCGGGGAAGCCTCCGCAAACTGCGGTCGTATGATGGGAAAATCTCCCGCAGTCGGGAGGTTCTCATATATCCATGGGGTCAAGCGCCGCCCACCCGCAGCGCCACGCCCCCTGCATGTCGGAGGGACCTATGAACCAACCAGCCATCAGCCGCCGCGGCCTCATCGCCTCCCTCGCCGCTGCCGGTACGCTCCCGCTCGCTGCATGCGGCGGCACCGAATCCACCGAGGGCGAGGGCAGCACGGCAGGCAGCGCGCCCGCGAAGGCAGAGGGTACCTACAAGATCGGTATTCTGCAGCTCACCCAGCACGCCGCGCTCGACCAGACGAACGAGGGCTTCATCGCCGCGCTCGACGAGGCGGGGATCACGTACGAGCCGGATCAGCAGAATGCGTCGAACGACCAGACTGCCTGCCAGACCATCGCGCAGACCTTCGTGAACGGCGGCTGCGACCTCATCTTCGCCATCGGCACCCCCGCCGCGCAGGCTGTCGCCGCGGCCACGCAGGACATCCCCGTCGTGGGTTCCGCCATCACGGATTTCGAATCCGTCGGCCTGGTCGAATCGAACGATGCCCCGGGCGGCAACGTCACCGGCAGCTCCGACATGACCCCCGTCGCCGACCAGATCGCGCTCCTGCAGGAGCTCGTGCCCGATGCCCAGAACGTCGGCATTCTCTATTGCACCGCCGAGGAGAACTCGCGCATCCAGGCGGAGCTCGCCGTCGAGACCTGCAACGAGGCCGGCCTCACGCCGAACGAGCAGACCGTCTCGAGCTCGAACGAGATCCAGAGCGTCGTGGAGACGATGGTCGGCCAAGTCGACGTCATCTATGCACCCACCGACAACACCATCGCCGCCGCCATGGCGCAGGTCTCCTCCATCGCCGACGAGGCGGGCATCCCCACCATCGTGGGCTGCGATACCATGGTGCAGGACGGCGGCACCGCCTCGTACAGCATCAACTACTTCGATCTCGGTCATAAGGCGGGCGAGATGGCGCTCCAGATCCTCACCGAGGGCGCAAGCCCCGCGGACATGCCCATCGAGTACCTCGATGCGAGCGAGTGCACGCTCATCGCGAACCAGGCTTCGGCCGATGCCTGCGGCGTCGACCTGAGCGTCCTCAACAACCCCGAAATCGTCTAGCCCCTGACATTGGGGACAGTCCCCAATGTCATGACAAAAGGGACAGCCCTTCGTCAAACCCTTCGCCAGACCCGTCCCCTATCCCAACGCACGGAACAGGAGAGCATCATGGGACACGCAAACATCAGCCGTCGTAGCTTCACCGCCGGACTCGCCGGAGCGGGCGCACTCGCGCTCGGAACGTTCGGCATCGCTGGATGCTCGAACGAAGGGGGCGCGGGCTCCGTAGGCTCAGGCGCAGCCGACAAGACGTACAAGATCGGCATTCTACAGCTCACGCAGCATTCCGCGCTCGACGCGGCGAACGAGGGCTTCATCGCTGCTCTCGACGATTCCGGCATCGCCTACGAGCCGGATCAGCAGAACGCCAGCAACGACCAGAACGCCTGCCAGACCATCGCGCAGACGTTCGCGAACGACGGTTGCGACCTCATCCTCGCCATCGCGACGCCCGCGGCGCAAGCGGCCGTGGCGGCAACGGGCGACATCCCCATCATCGGCACCGCGATTACCGATTTCGCCGCATCTGGCCTCGTCGATTCAAACGACGCTCCCGGCGGCAACCTCACCGGCACCTCGGATATGAACCCAGTGGCCGATCAGATCGCCCTGCTCGAGGAGTTGGTGCCGGAGGCGGCACACGTCGGCCTGCTCTTCTGCACCGCCGAGAGCAACTCCGAGATCCAGATCGCCATGGCGGAGGAGGAGCTCGACGCTGCAGGCATCGGACATGAGCGCTTCACCGTATCGAGCTCGAACGAGATCCAGAGCGTCGTGGAGACGATGGTCGGCCAGGTGGACGTCATCTACACACCCACGGACAACACCATTGCCGCCGCGATGACGCAGGTGGCCGACATCGCCAACGAGGCGGGCGTACCCACGATCTGCGGTGAGGTGGGCATGGTCGAGGCTGGCGGCCTCGCGTCCGTGTCCATCAACTACTATGAACTGGGCTACCGCGCGGGCGAGATGGCTGTTGAAATCCTCACCGAGGGCGCGAATCCCGCGGAGATGCCCATTGAGACCATGAGTGCCGAAGAGTGCGACCTCGTATACAACCAGGCCACGGCCGACGAGATCGGCGTCGACGTCTCCATGCTCGCGGACGAGGGCGGCGAGGACGTCTCGGCGTAAACGCCTCCGGTTCGGCGCGGGGATGTAAAATAACCCCAGGGGTTATTTTACATCCCCGTCCACCGTTTCAGAACCATTACAGGCCGTGCCGCGTGCAACGACGCATGCATAACGTGATACACTTTCCGCGTAATTTATGCAGGAAGTACTTGCATCGACCCCGGTGGGTACGCCCGCCGGGGTTCGTTTGGCAATAGAGAAGGAGGAGGCTTATGGGACTCGCCATGCTCGGCGCCGTCTCGCAGGGCATTCTCTGGGGCATCATGGTGCTCGGCGTCTACATCACCTATAAGCTGCTTGATATCGCAGACCTTACCGTCGACGGCAGCTTCGCGCTCGGCGGCAGCGTATGCGCCGTGCTCGTTGTGGGCGGCGTCGACCCGGTGCTCGCCATCATCGCCGCCATGCTCGCGGGCATGGTCGCCGGCGCGGTCACGGGATTCCTCCACACGGTGTTCGAGATTCCCGCCATCCTTGCCGGTATCCTCACGCAGATCGCGCTCTGGTCCGTGAACCTGCGCATCATGGGCAAGTCGAATACACCGCTTTTGCGCGTGGACACGCTCTTCTCCACCGTGACGGACGCGACCGGCCTCCCACAGAACGTCGCATCGATCCTCGTCGGCCTCACATTCGCCGTTCTCATCATCGTCACGCTCTACTGGTTCTTCGGTACCGAGATCGGCTCCGCTTGTCGCGCGACGGGCAACAACGAGGCAATGGTGCGCGCCCTCGGCGTAAACACGAAGGTCACAAAGATGATCGCGCTTACGCTCTCGAACGGCCTCGTCGGCCTTTCCGGCGGCCTGGTGTGCGAGAGCCAGAGCTACGCGGATATCGGCATGGGCACCGGTGCCATCGTGATCGGGCTTGCCGCCATCGTGATCGGCGAGGTGCTTGGCCGCCTCGTGCCCGGGCAGGTGCGCGCCTTCGGCAGCCGCCTCACAGCCGCCGTGGTGGGCTCGGTCGTGTACTTCCTCATCCGTGCCATCGTGCTCCAGCTGGGTATGGATGCGAACGACATGAAGCTCATCTCTGCCGTCATCGTGGCACTCGCGCTCTGCGTGCCGGTGGTATGGGAGAAATATCAGCTCAGACGCGCATACAGTAAGACACTGAAAGCCGCGTCCGTCGCAGACGGCGCCACTTCCGAAGGGGGGCGCTAGCGCATGCTTACCATGAGCCACGTCTCCAAGACGTTCAACGCTGGCACCATCAACGAGAAGCGCGCCCTCGTCGACTGCAACTTGCACCTCGCACCCGGCGACTTCGTCACCATCATCGGCGGTAACGGTGCGGGCAAGTCGACCCTCATGAACATGATCGCCGGCGTCTACCCCATCGACGCGGGCACCATCACGCTCGATGGCATGAACATTTCACGCCTTTCTGAACCTGCACGCGCCAAGTACCTCGGCCGCGTGTTCCAGGATCCCATGATGGGCACCGCCGCAGACATGCAGATCATCGAGAACCTCGCTATGGCGAAACGTCGCGGCAAGACCCGCACGCTCGCCTGGGGCGTCACGCGCGCAGAGAAGGACGAGTACACCGACCGCCTGCGCGAGCTGGGGCTCGGCCTCGAGAAGCGCCTCACAAGCAAGGTGGGTCTGCTCTCGGGCGGCCAGCGCCAGGCGCTCACGCTCCTCATGGCAACGCTTTCCGAGCCCAAACTTCTGCTGCTCGACGAGCACACAGCGGCGCTCGACCCCAAAACGGCGGCGAAGGTGCTCAATCTCACCGAGCAGATCGTAGGCGAGCACCAGCTCACCACGCTCATGGTCACGCACAACATGAACGACGCCATCCGCTTGGGCAACCGACTCATCATGATGCACGAAGGCCGTATCATCTACGATGTGCAGGGCGAGGAGAAGGCGGCGCTCACCGTGGCCGACCTGCTGCAGAAATTCGAGGAAGTCTCGGGCGGCGAGCTCGCAAACGACCGCATGCTGCTGAACTAGCGCTCATGAGAGCCTGAATCCGCGACGGGAGCGCCGCTTAGGATTCAGGCTCCCTTTAGATGCTCGGTTATTCCCCGCCGAAGATCTCCATGATGTCGCCGAGGGCGGACATGGGGCTCTTCTTTTTCTTGTGCTCCTTGTAATACTTCTCGTCGTACCGGCGGTCGCGATCGTCGTAGCGATCGCGGTCGTCCCGGCGCGCCTCGCTGTGGCAGCGCTCCTCCTCGCGATAGCTCTCGCGCGCGCCGCGGGCGCGGTCGACGATCTTGTCGAGCTCACCGCGATCGAGCCAGATGCCGCGGCATTCCGGGCAATAATCGATCTCGACGCCGTTCTTCTCGCTCATAAGCAGCGTGACGTCCTTGCACACGGGGCACTTCATGATAGCTCCTTCACGTTCGCCGGCGTAAACACGCACCGGCGGCTGGCATTGTTCGCCTTATACCCCGCACGCAAGGGTTTCTGTCCGGCCCTTAGGCCGATTTGTCACCAACAGGCGGCATGAGCAGCATCGATATGCAGGTCGGCGCCGTAGAAGGCCGAGAGCGCCCGCTCCGCGAGCATCACATCGCGCACGCCCGCCGTCTCGTAGGCGGAATGCATCGCGAGCTGCGCGCAACCCACATCGACGGCATGCATGCTCGCCTGCACATTCGAAAGGTTGCCGAGCGTCGACCCGCCGGCCATATCGCTGCGGTTCGCGTAGGTCTGCACCGGCACGCCGGCACGCTCGCACAGCCCCACAAAGACGGCGCGGCTGAAGGCGTCCGTGCAGTAATGCTGGTTCGCCGCTTCCTTGATCACGATGCCGCCGTTCATGACGCAGCGGTTCGCGGCATCGTACAGATCCGGACGGTTGGGATGCACCGCATGAGCGTTGTCGCAGCTCACGAGCATGGACTTCGCGAGCGCCCGACGATAGTCGTCCACGCCGAGTCCGAGCGCCGCGGTCAGCCGGGTAAGCGCATCCAGCAAGAACGTCGACATGGCGCCCTGCTTGGTACCAGACCCCACCTCTTCGTTATCGAAGCAGCACCACACGGTGACGGCGCCATCGTTTTTCGCAGAAAGAAACGCACGCAGCGACATGAACGCGCACATGAGGTCATCGAGCTTAGCGGAAGAGACGAACTCGTTCGCCGCACCCCACACGCGACCGGGCACGCGGTTCACGAGGAACAGGTCGAAGCCGAGCATATCGGCCGCAACGACCCCGGCTTCGCGGGCGATATGCTCCTCGAATTCGCCTGCCTCGAGCTCACCAGCCGAGACCAGTGGGAAGAGGTCGCGCGCACGGTTGGGCGAAAACGCCTTATTCTGATCGCGGTCGAGATGGATTGCGACGCTTGGAATGAGCGCCAGGTCGCAATCGGGTGCAATGAGCCGGCTCTCGACGCCGTTAGCCGTGCGCACGAGCACGCGGCCGGCTAGGGAGAGCGGACGGTCGAACCATGTGTAGTCGAGCATGCCGCCATAGGCTTCCACCGCAAGGCGACGCGCGCCGCCGGGGCCATCAAGCTCGGGAACGGCCTTCAGCTTGAACGTGGGGGAATCGGTGTGCGACGCCGCGATCTGGAAGTGATAGGAATCCGCGCTTGCCGCATGCTTCCCTACCGAGAACGCAATGACACTCGAGCCGTTGCGCTCCACATAGTACCGACCACCGGCATCGAGCTGCCAAGCTTCGCCCTCGGCAAGCCGCGCGAACCCCGCTGCATCGAGGCGCTCGCACGCAGTCGACGCCGTGTGGAACATGCTCGGACACGCTGCGATGAACTCGACGAGCTCTTCTGCCGCTTGCTTTTCCTCTGCCGATACCATGTGCTCTCCCCTTCCGCATCAACGTGACAACCTGAGTCCTGAACTCAGACTGTCGCCCTCACATTAGACGAGCTTGCCAGCGCAGTGGTCGATGCCGTGCTGCACGAGCTCGGCCGTCCAGCCGGACAGGCGCTTCGTGCGGCTCACAAGGTTGCCGTTCGAGATGACCTGGTAGCCCACAGAAATCATCTGGAAGCGCTTGACCTCGCTCACTTCTTCGAGCGAAAGACAGCTCTCCTGCGTCTGGTAGGGCTGCGCCGCCATCTTGATCTTGGGATTGAACATGACGGCGATACGGCCGTTGTCCTCATACGCGATGATCGCCTTGTTCGACCCGATCTGGTTCGCCGCCAGGCACACGCAATCCTCGAGCGACTCGATGGTGTCACGCAGGTCCTCCGCCACCTCCGCGTCCTCGGCCGTCGCCGGCTCGGCGGGCTTGCTCAGAAAGTCGCGATCCTTCACGATGTCCTTGATCATGGAAATCCTTTCTATCAATGAGTTGAGACGAGCACATCCCCAAATATCCTACGCGATACCCAGCATGTCGCAGAGGGTGAGCATATAGATCTCTGCGGCGTGCACCACATCCTCTACATCGACATCCTCGTTGTAGCCATGGATGCCGTCGTTGTTCGCAGGGCCGAACTGCACCGTCGGGCAGCCCAGGAGGCGGTAGTTGGCAGCGTCGCTCGACGCCCACTGGTATGCGGGCAGGCACTCCTCGCCCCACACGGCCTCGATATTCTTCTTCAAGCTCGTCACGAGCGTGCAGGTATCGCTCGTCACATTGCCCTCGGTGATCCACTCGTACTCGGCCTCGACGCCCTCAACGCCACTCTTGGCGATGACCTCGTCCACCGTAGCGACGACCTCGTCATGATCCGTGCCGAACGGCAGACGCACATCAACGTAGGCCTTCGCGATGTCGGGAACCTGGTTGATCTTCGCGCCTCCCTCGATGATGCCCACATTGCACGAGATGTGGTCGATCACGTTGCCCACGCCCGGCGTGGGGATGGAGCGCTCCGCGATGGTACGCGAATTCGCCACGGCGCGCGCATGCTCCGGCAGGAAGTGACCGGGCACCTTGATGATCTCGTCGATATTCACGAGCACACGGGAAAGCTTCACGATGGCGTTGTCGCCCTTGTAGTTGTTCGTGGCACCATGTCCCGGCGTGCCATGGGCGATGAGCGTGAGGTGCAGAATGCCCTTCTGGCCGATCTCGATCGTATCGTGCCCCGTGGGCTCGCCCACCATGACTGCATTCGCGCCGTCGGCATAGCCGTTCTCGCAGAACCACTTGGTACCCGAGCCGGCGATCTCCTCGTCGCACACCATGTGCAGGCGGATGTCGCCTTTAAGCTCGCAGCCGCTCTTACGGAGCAGCGCCATGCTGAAGAGCAGCACCGCGAGACCGCACTTCATGTCGGACGTACCGCGCCCGTGGATCTTACCGTCATAGACCTCGCCACCGAACGGATCGAAGTCCCAGCCAGAGCGCTCACCCACCGGGATCACGTCGACGTGGCCGTTGAGCACCACGCGGAAGCCGCCCTCCGGGTCGCCCATCTGGGCTAGCACCATCGGGTACTCTTCACCCGCATCTCCGATCAGGCGCTCGAAGGGGATGTCGGCGGCCTCGAGATACTCCTCGACGAAGCGCACCGCGGGCTCCTGGCTGTCGATGGGACTCTGGTTCTTGATCTTGATGAGATCGCAGCACAGCTTGATGAGCTCGTCCTTGCGCGCCAGCACCTCCTGGTGCAGCTGCTCCTTCGTCATGGTCACGATGCGATCCTTCTTTCTTGCTCGAAACCTTCTCAACGTCGTTGCGGGCGCGTCGCAGCTTCTGCCGCACCCGCGCCCGCAACGCTTCATCTACTCCTCGGTCGCGCTTCCGTGCGCAACGACGTCGTGGTAACGGAAGCACGCCACCTGGTGCCCAGGCTCGACCTCGGCAAGCGCGGGTCGCTCGGCGCGACAGCGCTCCTCGGCGAACGGGCAGCGACCGGCGAGCGGGCAGCCCATCTGCTCGCCCACGGGACTGGCGATCTCGCCCTTAAGCTTGATCTCGTCCGTCTTCTGGAAGGGGCTCTCCGGCGGCACGGCGGAAAGCAGCGCCTGCGTGTAAGGATGCAGCGGATTCTCGTACACCCGATGCGCCGGACAAAGCTCCACCACACGACCAAGGTACATGATCGCGATGCGATCCGAGATGTGCTTGATCACGGAAAGATCGTGGCTGATGAAGATGTAGGTAAGGCCGCGGTCGCGCTGCAGGCGGCGGAAGAGGTTGAGCACCTGCGCCTGGATGGACACGTCGAGCGCGGAGACCGGCTCGTCGCACACGATGATCTTGGGATCGAGCACGAGAGCGCGCGCCACGTTGATGCGCTGGCGCTGGCCGCCTGAGAACTCGTGGGGGTAGCGCTCCATGTGCTGCACATCGAGGCCGACCTCTTTCATGAGGCCGAACGCAATGCGCTCGCGCTCCTTCGCATCCTTGGCGAGGCCGTAGATGCGAAGCGGCTCCTCGATAGCGCGAAGCGCCGTGAAGCGCGGGTCGAGCGAGGAATACGAATCCTGGAACACCATCTGGATGTTCTTACGCATGGCCTTGAGCTCGGCACCCGTAAGACCGGTAATGTCCTGCCCGTCGTAGAGGATTCTGCCGGAAGTCGCACGGTGCAGCTGCACCACACAGCGGCCGAGCGTGGACTTGCCGCAACCCGATTCACCGATAATGCCGAGCGTCTCGCCCTCGTACACGTCGAGCGACACGTCGGACAGCGCATGCAGCACCTTCGACTTATCGAAGAGGCCGTCGCCGCGGAGCTTGAAGTCCTTGCAGAGGTTGCGGATGGACAGGATCGGCTTGCGCGCGCCCGCCGCTTCCTCAGCCGGTGCGGCGGATGCCGACTCGGGCGCCACCACGCCCGCATGTTCCATGGCTTCGCTCATCGCGCGCCCCCTTCTCTCACGAGGCCGCCCTTACCATCCTGCAGGTGACACGCTACGATGTGCCCGGGCGCTACCTCGCGGACGGGCGGCACCTCGCGGCTGCAGATCTCGGTCGCATACGGGCAGCGATTGCAGAAGTTGCAGCACTCACCCGTGAGGCGCAAATCGGGCGGAACGCCCGGAATGGTCTTCAAGTCCTCGTTCTCGTTATCCGAGAGCTTGGGCATGGAATCCAGAAGACCCCAGGTGTAGGGGTGCAACGGGTTCGCATAGAGCTCTTCGGTGGACGCGTGCTCCACGGTGCGCCCCGCATACATGACCATAACCTCGTCGGCCATCTTCCACACGATACCGAGGTTGTGCGTGATTAAGAGGATCGCCGTGCCGAACGTGTCCTGCAGGCTCTTCAGCAGGTCGAGCACCTGCGACTGCACGGTCACGTCGAGCGCCGTGGTGGGCTCGTCGGCAATGATGAACTTCGGCTTCAAGCTCATGGCCATGGCGATGATCACGCGCTGGCACATGCCGCCGGAAAGCTCATAGGGATAGGAATCCATGCGGCGCTCGGGCTCGGGGATGCCCACGAGGCGCAGCATCTCGATAGCGCGCTCGCGCGCCTCGGTCTTCGAGATGTTCTCGTGCGCCCGGATGAGCTCAATCATCTGGCTACCCACCTTGAACACCGGATCGAGCGACGTCATGGGATCCTGGTAGATCATGGCGATGTCTTTGCCGCGCAGCGCCAGAAGCTCGCGCATGTCGATATGCACCATGTCCTTGCCGTCGAACGTGATGGTACCGCCCTCGATCTTGCCCGCCTTGGGTAGCAGACGGATCACCGAGGACGCGGTGACGCTCTTACCCGAACCCGATTCGCCCACGATACCGAGGGTCTTGCCGCGATCGAGGGTAAAGCTCACACCGTCCACCGCGCGGGCGATACCCGCAGAGGTATGGAAATACGTCTTGAGGTCGCGCACCTCGAGAAGGTGCTCGCTCGTGGCGGCCGTGGTCGCCGCTTCCGTGGTCTCAGCCATGGCACGCCCTCCTTACTGCTTCTGCTTGGGGTCGAACACGTCACGGATGCCGTCGCCCAGAAGGTTGAAGCCGAGCACCGTGAGCAGGATGAAGATGCCGGAGATCGTGGCGATGTGCGGCGCGCTCTGCAGGCAGGTGCGGCCACCGGCGAGGATGTTGCCCCACGAGGGATCCGGCGGGGTGATGCCGATGCCCAAGAACGAAAGCGATGCCTCGGAGATGATCGAGCTCGCGACGTTCAGCGTGAAGTACACGATGATGGGCGAGATGGCATTCGGCAGGATGTGCGCGAAGAGAATGCGCAGCGGGCTCGCGCCCAGCACGCGCTCCGCGTTGCAGTACTCCTCGGTCTTCACGATGTGTACCTGTCCGCGCACCACGCGCGCGAAGCTCGGCACGTTTGCCACGCCGATGGCGATGATGACGTTTTGCACGCCCGTCCCCAGAATCGTCATGAGGATGAGCGCGAGCAGGATGAACGGGTAGGCCATCATGCCGTCCATGATGCGCATGATGATGGAATCGACGATGCCGCCGAAGAAGCCCGCGAAGAGTCCGAGCAGGATGCCCACGATGCCGCCGAGCACCGTGCCGCCCACGGCGACGAAGATCGACACGCGGGCACCGTACATCACACGCGACAGCAGGTCGCGGCCGTATTCATCCGTGCCGAGGATGTGTCCCTCGTAGCCCGGCCCCTGGTAGGCGTCGACGATGTCGAAGCTGTTGGGATCGTACGGGGCGATGATGGGCGCCAGAAGCGCCATGGCCACCATGATGACCACGATGACGAGGCCGACGACGGCCATCTTGTTGCGCGTGAGCTTGTGCCAGGCGTTGTTCGCGCGGCGCTCGCGCTTGAGCATCTCGAGGACGGCCTCCTCGCTCATGGGGGCACCGGCCGTTGCTTGCTTGGTGTCTGCCATGTTACGCCTCACTTCCGCCCTCGTAGCTGACTTTGGGATTGATGATGGTGTACACGACGTCGACCACCAAGTTCACGAACACGAACACCACTGCGCTGAAGAGCACGATACCCTGGATGAGGGCGTAGTCGCGGCTGTTGACCGAGTTCACGATGAGTGTGCCGATCCCCGGCCACGAGAAGATGCTCTCCGTGAGGATGGCGCCCGCGAACGCGCCGGCCAGCTGCAGGCCGAGCACCGTCACGATGGGCGGCAGGGCGTTCTTGAATGCGTGCTTCCACACCACGACGCTCTCGCGGATGCCGCGCGAACGGAGCGCCTTGATGTACTCGCCGCCGATGGTCTCGAGCACGCTCGAGCGCGTGATGCGCGCGAACGTCGCAGCGGGGATCGTTGCCAAGCAGGTGACGGGCAAGATCATGTGGCTCACCACGTCCCACAGGCCGTCTGACCACGAGCCGATACCAATCGCCGGGAGCCACCCTAGGTTCACGCTGAACGTGAGCACGAGCATGAGCGCGAGCCAGAAGATGGGCATGGACACGCCCACGAGTGCAAGCACCATGAAGACGTAGTCGAACCAGGTGTTCTGATGCACGGCGGACTCCACACCGATGACCACGCCCAGCACGAGCGCGATCACAAGGCTCGTCAAGGTGATGGAGAGCGTGGCGGGCAGGCGCTCCAAGATCACCGGCAGCACAGGGCCGCTATAGGTATAGGAATAGCCGAAATCGCCCTGGAAAAGACCAAGAAGGTACTCCACATACTGCTCGAGCATGGGACGGTTGAGCCCCATCTCTTCTTCCAAGGTGGCGATGGCATCGGGCGATGCCTGCGGGCCCAGCATCTGCATCGCTGGGTTGCCCGGAATCATGCGCGTGAGGATAAACGTGAGCGTCACCACGACGAACAGCACCGGGATCGTTTGGAGCAACCGTTTCAAAATGGTCTTTGCCACGATATGCCGCCTTCCCACAAAAAAGCCGGGCCCCGGCGCGTTGTAGCGCTGGAGCCCGGTCGAAGACCGTTACTGGGCGAGGGAGATGTTCACCTCGGAGTTGCAGATGATGGCCTTGTTATCGGCACGCTGCACGTAGCCCTGGACGTCGCTCGTAAGACCGGTGTTCACGAGCTCGGAGGCGTACACGATCACCGGGTCGTAACCCACGATGGCCTTAAGGGCGTCGCTGTAGTACTTGGCGCGCTCGTCCTGGTCGGTGACGGCGTTCGCCTGGGCGAGCAGGTCATCGACCTCCTCGTGGCTGAAGTGCATGCCGTTGCCCATGGAACCAAGCATGTCCGTGCTGAAGAGCTGGTTCAGGAAGAACCACGGATCGGGGTACCAAGACCAGCTCACGCCGTACATGTCGGGCGTGCCGGCGGCGGCAGCCTCGGAGAACGTGCCCCAGTCGGAAACGTGGATGTCCACGTCGACGTTGAGGTTGTTCTTCAGGCTCTGCTTGACGATGGTCGCCATGCGCTGACGGGCATCGGTGTTGGAGATGTAGAGGGTGAGCGTGAGGCCGTCGGCATAGCCCGCCTCGGCGAGGAGCTCCTTGGCCGCATCGGGATCGTACTGCGGCACGAGCTCTTCCACGGCCTCGTCGTAGCCCCAGCTACCGCGCGGCAGCGGCACGCTCGCGACCGACGCCTCGCCGTAGGGGTACGCGCCCTTGCACAGCTCCTCACGGTCGAGCGCCATGATGAGCGCCTTGCGGACGCGCTGGTCGGCGGTGGGGCCGTTCACCTGGTTGAAGGCGACGAAGGCGATATGCAGGCCTTCGGACTGCTCGAGCACGAGCTCGCTGTTGTTCTTCACGTTGTTGATGGCCTCGCCGGTGAGCGAGGTGGCGATGTTGAGCTCGCCGGTGGCAAGCGCGTTCACGGCCTGGTTCATGTCAGAGATCGTGCGGATGACGATGCCGTCGAGATACGGGGTCGGGCCCCAGTAGGTGTCGTTGCGCTCCACCTCGGCCTGCTGGTCGAGGACGAACTCCTTGAGCTTGAACGGTCCGGTGCCGATGAGGTGGTTGCCGAAGTCGTCGCCCCAGCCCTCGCACTCATCGCGCGGGATGATGACGTTGCCGGAGTCCGTGAGCGCCGTGATGAACGACGCGGCCGGGTACTTCAGCACGCACTCGATCTGCGTATCGGAGATGACGTTGCAGTGGTCGAGCATCTCGAGGCGCTTGAGGGCGCTTTGCTGGGCGGAGCGCTCGAGCGAGAACTTGACGTCATCGGCGACCATGGTGCGGCCGTCCTGGTACTCGCCGGGCTGGAAGACCACGTCGTCGCGCAGGTTGAAGGTATAGGTGAGGCCGTCGGAGGACACGGTCCAGTCGGTGGCCAGGTTGGGGCCGACCTCGGAAAGGTCCATCTTGTACGCGACGAGCGTGTCGCAGATGGTGCAGATGATCTGCGACTCATAGCTGCCCGTGTACTTCACGGGATCGAGGTAGCGGGGTGCCGAGGACTGGGACAGCGAGAGCACGCCGCCCGAGGCCTGCTCGCCCGAAGCCGCGGCGGAGCCGGAACCGCCACCATCGCTCGCGCAGCCGGCAACGCCGAGCATACCCAGGCCGGCGCCGAAGAGCGCGGCGTTACGCAGGAAGCCGCGGCGGCTGAGGCACGCAGTGGACTGCGCGACGTCAAGCTTGATCTCGTCGTTCTTCTTCATGGTTCCTTCCTCCCTCGAGAGACCGCGTCCCGGGGGCAGCCCGGCGCGGCGATTGCGTTACGCACGATGGCTGTGCAGTACGCATACTGGTAACGTGATAGTATGACAGATGTTTTTCTGCTGTACTGCGCCATATGCAGCCGTTCACTTTATTGAAACAGAGCGAAGGAGACCGCCATGCTATTCCGCCAGATGCTCGAGATCTACGATCTTATTGACAAACCGCAGGCGAGCGGCCAAGAAATCGCCGAATTGTTGAAGCAGCGCGGTGCCGAGGACGTCGTGGTCGAGACCGTTACCAGCGAGACAGGCTCCACAGATTGCATAAAAGTCCTCATTTCTGGCATAAACGGCAAGAGCCGGGGCGGCGATGCGCCCACGCTCGGCGTCGTGGGACGCTTGGGCGGTTTGGGCGCGCGTCCGGAGCTGATCGGCGCCGTTTCGGACGGCGACGGCGCGGTGGCGGCGCTCACCTGCGCTCTCAAACTCGTGGAGATGCACACGGCAGGTGACGTGCTCCCCGGCGACGTAATCGTTGCCACGCACGTGTGCCCCGATGCCCCCACGCAACCGCACGACCCGGTTCCCTTCATGGATTCCCCCATCGACATGGAAACCATGAATCGCATGGAAGTCGACTCGCGCATGGACGCGATCCTCTCCATCGACACCACCAAGGGCAACCGCGTCATCAACGTGAACGGCATCGCCATCTCTCCCACCACCAAGGACGGCTACATCCTGCCCGTCGCAAACGACCTCATGGACGTCATGACGCGCGTGACCGGCAAGATGCCGCAGGTGTTCGCCCTCTCGCAGCAGGATATCACGCCGTACGGCAACGACCTGCACCACCTGAACTCGATCCTGCAGCCCACCACCGCAACGAGCGCGCCCGTGGTGGGCGTTGCGATCGCCACCGAGCAGATGGTCGCCGGCTGCGCCACCGGTGCGAGCCACGGCACGGACGTGGAGGAGGCAGCGCGCTTCGCCGTCGAGGTCGCCAAGGTCTTCGGCGCCGGCTCGTGCTCGTTCTACGACGAGGCCGAATGGGCGCACCTCACGAAGCTCTACGGCACCATGGAGCGCTTCCAGGGCTTCGGCGCCTAACCCACCTGACATTGGGGACAGTCCCCAATGTCATGACAGTTGGGACAGGCGTTACCGCGCGCCTGTCCCTTTTTCATGCGCCTAGGATTCTGAGCCTAGAGTTCTTCGGCGATATAACGGCCGGTGATGCTTTCCGGGCAGGCAGCGATCGCTTCCGGCGTCCCGGCAGCCACCACGTGGCCGCCGTCCTCACCGCCGCCCGGCCCCAGGTCGATCACATAATCCGCGTTGACAATCATGTCGAGGTCGTGCTCGATCACCACGACCGTCGCACCGTTGTCGATAAGCCGCTGCAGAACGCCAAGGAGCACCTCTACGTCGAGTGGGTGCAGGCCGATCGTGGGCTCATCGAAGACGAAGAGTGCGTCTTCCTGGTTGCGCGTGAGCTCGCTCGCAAGCTTGAGGCGCTGCGCCTCGCCGCCGGAAAGCGCGGGCGTCGCCTCGCCAAGCGTGAGGTAGCCAAGTCCTAGGTCGTGCAAGATCCCGAGCTTCGCCTTTGCGGTGCGAAGCTGCGTTTCGCCGAGCGCCTCGAGCGCTTGGTCCACGGTGTAGCTCAACAGCTCCGGCAAACTGATGTCGCCCGCGAGCCGCACGTCGGATGCATCGCGACCGTAGCGCGAGCCACCGCAATCCGGGCAGGGAATATCCACGTCCGGCAGGAACTGCACGTCGAGCGAAATCTGTCCCGTGCCGTCGCATGTGGGACAGCGGAGCGACCCGGTGTTGTACGAGAACGCGCCCGCCTTGAGCCCGCGTTCGCGCGCCTCCGGCGTCTTTGCGTACGCACGGCGCAGGTCGTCGAGAACACCCGAGTACGTCGCCACCGTCGAGCGCACGTTCGCGCCAATGGGCGTCGCATCGATGAGGTTCGCCCGCTTGATTCCCGCAGCATCCACGCTCTTCACATGCGCCGGCATCGTATTGTGCAAAATAACCCCAGGGGTTTTTTGACATGCCTGCGCGCGCAGAGCGGGAATGAGGCTCTCGAGCACGAGGGTCGTCTTGCCCGATCCAGAAACGCCCGTCACCGCAACGAGCCTTTCGCGCGGGATACGCACCTCAAGCGGTTTCACGGTGTGGATGGCATCGGTCGCAAGCCGGATCTCTCCGCAGACAAACATATCGTCGGCAGAGGCGCGCTCACGCGTTCGCACACGTCGCGCACCGGTAAGGAAGGGGCCAATCCGCGTCGTTGGGCTCGCCTCAACCTCCGCCACCGTCCCCTGCGCGATTACGCGTCCGCCGTCCGCGCCCGACCCCGGCCCAATCTCGATAAGGTGGTCCGCATGACGCAGCACGCGCACGTCGTGGTCCACGAGCACCACGGAATTGCCGTCGTCCAGAAGGTCGTCCACCACGCCCAGCAACCCCTCGACATTGGAGGGGTGCAGGCCGATGGACGGCTCGTCGAGCACATACAGGACGCCGCACGTGCGGTTGCGCACGGCACGGGCGAGCTGCACGCGCTGGCGCTCTCCCGTGGAGAGCGTCGAGCTCGCGCGATCAAGCGAGAGATAGCCGAGTCCCAGCTGCTGCAGGCGCTCTATGGGCTCACGCATCTCGGCCTCGATCGAGGCTGCCATGGGCTGCATGGCTTCTGGCATGAGCGAGGGAACCGTGGGCACCCACGCGGCGAGCTCGTCGAGCGTCATGCGCGTCGCCTCGGCGAGGTTCATGCCGTCGAGCAACGTCCCGCGAGCCGCGGCGGAAAGGCGCGTGCCGTGGCAATCCGGACACACGTCTTCGCGCAAGAAGCGACTCACGCGCGCCAAACCCTTCTCGTCCTTCACCTTGGACAGGGCGTTTTCCACCGTGTACACCGCATTGAAGTAGGTGAAGTCGAGCTCCGCGAAGTCGTCACCCTTCTTGGGGTGGTAGAGGATGTGCTTCTTGACGGCGGGGCCATGAAAGACGATGTCGCGTTCCTCGGGCGTGAGCTCACAGAACGGCACGTTGGTGCGTACGCCCATGGCACCGCAAACCTGCTTCATGAGGTCCCACATGAGCGAGCCCCACGGCAGCACCGCGCCGTCGTCGATGGAGATGGACTCGTCGGGCACGAGCGACGCCTCGTCCACCGTGCGCACGATACCTGTACCGCCGCAGGTGGTGCAGGCGCCGCCGCTGTTGAACGCGAGGTCCTCCGCTCCCGGGCCCATGAAGTGCGCCCCGCACGCAGGGCAGACGGTCTCCATACCGAGCGCGACGTCCATGCTGGGAGGCACGTGCTCGCCGCAGACGGGGCAAACGTGGCTGCCAAGGCGCGAGAACAAGAGGCGCAGGTAGTTGAGCAGTTCGGTCGAGGTGCCGAATGTCGAGTGCACACCGGGAACGCCGGGGCGCTGGCGCAACGCGAGCGCCGCGGGCACATGGAGCACTTCGTCCACCGTCGCGCGGCCGGTCTGAGCAATACGTCGGCGCGTATACGTGGAGAGCGCGTCGAGGTAGCGGCGCGAGCCCTCGGCATATAGCGTGCCCAGCGCAAGCGAGCTCTTGCCGGATCCGGACACGCCCGCAATCCCCACCAGGCAGCCCAGCGGAATATCGACATCGATGTTCTTCAAGTTGTGCACGCGCGCGCCGCGCACCTCGATATGATCGGGGCTCACACGGCGGTTGGCCGCCTCCGCGTCACGCGCGCAACCGGCTCCTTCGACCGCGCCCATAGCCTAACCTTCGAACGCCGCGGCGCAGTCGCGCAGCCAGTCGATGATCTCGATATGCTGCGGACACGCCTCCTCGCACTGGCCGCAGGCGATGCAGTCACCGGCGCGACCGGCTCCTTCGGCACCAACCGCCTCTTCGTAGCTCTGCTTCGCCTCATCGCAAAGCCCCCATACGAGCTGCTTGTTCCGGGCAGAGAAGATCTTGGGGATCGGGATGTGCATGGGGCAGCCGTCCGTGCAGTAGCGACATGCCGTGCACGGAATCGATTCGATGCTTGCAAACGCCTGCTGCGCCGCCGCGATCACCTGCTGCTCCTCGTTCGAAAGCGGCTTGAAGTCGCGCATGAACGAGATGTTGTCGTCGATCTGTTCGAGGTTCGACATGCCCGAGAGCACGGTAATGACCCCCTCGAGCGACGCCGCGTAGCGAATCGCCCACGACGCGAACGAGGCGTTGGGGTTCGCCGTGCGCAGGAGCTCCTGCACCTGCGGGATGGGGTTCGCAAGCATGCCGCCCTTCACCGGCTCCATGATGACGATGGGCTTGCCGTGCTTGCGCGCGACCTCGTAATTCGCCCGTGACGCGACCTCGGGGTGCTCCCAGTCTGCGTAGTTGATCTGCAGTTGGACGAATTCCACGTCCGGATGCTCGGTAAGGAGGCTGTCCAGAAGCTCCGGGCTCCCATGGAACGAGAAGCCCCAATGGCACACAAGCCCGCGCTCCTTCTGCTCCTTCACGAAATCCCACAGGCCGTACTCGTCGTACTTCGCCACGTTGGTGGGCTGGATCGCATGAAGCAGGTAATAGTCGAAGTACCCCGCGCCCGTGCGCTCCAAGCTCACCTCGAGCTGGCGGCGCGCCTCCTCCGCAGAGGTAGCCACGTGGGTGTTGACCTTGGTGGCAACGGCGAACGCTTCGCGGGGATAACGGTCAATGAGCGCTTCTTTCAGCGCACACTCCGAACCGCCGTTGTCGTAGACGTACGCCGTGTCGAAATACGTGAGGCCGGCGTCCATGAAGCGGTCGACCATGACCTTCGTCTGCTCGATGTCAATCGTGCCATCCTCGAGCTTGGGTAGGCGCATGAAGCCGAACCCGAGCTTCGGCGTATTCTCCCCCAAATACCGTTCGTCGCCCATAGCGCTCCCCTTCTCCCGCCGTTTGCACGGTCGCGTAGTTATACGTTCAGTATATTCCCCGTGCGGACACGTTCCGTGCACGGCAAGCAAGAGCTCCGTGGTACCCTGATACAAACCAGTCCCGCACGACCACGAGCGAAGGAGGATGCCATGGGCGAGCTCTTCGCGACCCTTCAGGGCATCGCGACAAACGAGCTGTTCGGCAGCATCTTCTGGGGCGTGCTCATCGCTGCCGTGACCATCGTCGCCTCGCGGTTCGCCGCGCGCGCCATCCGCCACATCCTGCGTCGCGACGGCAACCCGCTGCCCACTGCGACGATCATCGTGAACATCGTCCGCGCCACCATCTGGGTCATTGGCGGAAGCATCATCCTCGATTCGTGTTTCGGCGTGAACACGAGTTCTCTTATCGCAGCCCTCGGCGTTGGCGGTATCGCCGTGTCGCTGGGCTTTCAGGACACGCTCGCCAACCTCATCGGCGGGTTGCAGGTCACGTTTATGGGCATCGTGAAGCCGGGCGATAACATCGAGGTCGGCGACGAGCGCGGCGTGGTGCAGGACGTCACCTGGCGCCACACCACCATTCGCGACAACCTCGGACAGACGGTCATCATCCCCAATTCGATCATCTCGACGACGGCGCTCGTACACCTGCTGCCCGCGAACCGCGTGATCGTACCGTTCGCGATTCCGCGCGAGGGCGTGGCAGGACGCGAGGCGCCGCCCGAGGACGTCGACGAGCTCTCCCGCGCCATCGAGGATTGCGCACGCGAAGCGGCCGCCGGCGTCTCCCCCGTCATCGACGGGCCGCGCGTGTATTTCGCCGAAATTGCCGAGCTGGGCATTCGCGGCAAGGTCATCCTACAGATCGAAGATGCCTCGCAGGTCGCCGTCGCGGCAGACGCCGTGGTGCGCGCGCTCGCCAGCACCGTGGGCTAGACCATGGGTTGAAACGAACCCGTCCCCAGCCAACC
The DNA here is from genome assembly GCA_949298635.1 of uncultured Coriobacteriaceae bacterium. GTDB lineage: Bacteria > Actinomycetota > Coriobacteriia > Coriobacteriales > Coriobacteriaceae > Enorma. Next base: position 21,848 of record CASFXG010000013.1, read on the forward strand.
CATTTCCCTTCTGTGACTGCCAGCCGGACTACCGCTTTCCCTTGGTCGAGCGGGAACGCAGGCGGCGCAAGTCGCTGCGGGCGTTATCGATCGTGCGCGGCTTGAGCACGCGCATGGCTCCCGAGACGTCGATGCCTGTGACGAGGTTCGCCGCCCAGAGGAAGAACGCGAGTACACCGATTGGCACCACGCACGTCGTGATGATGAGCACGGCGAAGCCGTCGATGAGGTCGCTTACGCTGTTCAGCAGCTCATCCGTGAGATCGCTCGCAGCGTTGCCCAGAAGCTCGGGCACGCTCGAGAGGAAGTCCCACGCGTCGACGAACACGTTGCCCGTGGCTTCTTCGGCATCGCCCGCCTCGCCGGCCGAGCCTTCCCCTGCAGCGACCTCCTCTGAAATCTCCTCAGTCGAGATCGAGAGGTCGTACGTGCGCTCGATCATGTCGGTGACCGCCACGCTCACGGGGACGGTGTTCACGAGCACGATGCCCATGAGGATGAGCTTCGTCGCCACCCCGCCGAGCGTGACCCAGATCTGCGAGCGACGTCGCGTGAGGATGACCGCCACGAGCAGCACGCAGGCCACGGGCACCAGGATGCCGAACGCCGTGAACCCGAAGATGGTGAGCAGGTACTTTTCGATATAGATAGCGACGAGCACGATCGCGAGGTCGCCGCTCAGATCCATGAGGCGCTCGGCGATGGGCGTGCCGGTGTCGTCCGGAATCGCGGTGATCGCCGCCGAAGCGCCGGTCGCCGCCGCAGTGAGCCCGAGAACGACGTTGCGCTTCTCGTCGAGCTGCTCGACGGTGTGCGCATAGGCGGCGGGGTCGGAAAAGTGCGCGCACATGGGAAACGCGGAGATGAGCGCCACGACGACGAGCGCGACGATGATCACCGCCTCGACCGGCGTGACGAAGCGCTTGTCGCGTCGCGCAGGAGGCAGCGGGTCGCCCGGGTCTTCCGGCACATAGTAATCTGGTTCATACGTGTTGAGCATGCGCTCTTCCTCGTACCCGCGCATCGTAGCTCCCTTCATCCGCCACGCGACAGCCTGACGCCAAGCGCCAGATTACCACTGGCTGCAGCTCATCCGCCTACTTGCCCGAGAGCTTCCGCAGGAATTCCGCGCGCTCCTCGGGCGTCGAGGTATCCATGCCCCCAAAGTTCTCCCACGTGCCGCGCTCGATGCCCAGCTGCCAAAGCGTGCCGTCGATGAACATGCGCTGAATGGCGTCGCCCGTGTGCTCGCGAATGAACTCCGTGGGGTTCGATGAGGCCGTGTAGACCTCGGCGGATTCGATATAGGTAAGCGTGCCTTTGAGCCCCGCCCCGGTTGCTTCCCACGAAAAGCCCGCCAGGAGCACCTTGTCGAGCCAACCCTTGAGCATAGCGGGAACGTCGTTCCACCAGATGGGGAATATGAACACGAGGCGGTTACAGCCCGCGATGAGCTCTTGATAACGCGTCACGAGCGGGTCGAGCGCGGTGCCGGCGTTGTATACCGCGAGCTCATCGCGGGAGAGTACCGGGTCGAAGCCATCTGCATAGAGGTCGATCACCTCATACGGCGTGCCCTCGCGGTCATAGCGCTCGCGCAGCGCATCGAGCATGGCGTGGCAGAAGCTTTGCTCGTAGGGATGGCAGTAGACGATAAGGGTATGCATGGGGGGGGTCTCCTTGGGGACTAAAAAGTGATATGACATGCGGCATTGCGCCACGCGTCTTGAGGCGAGCGTCGGCGCGATGCCCCAAGCATGATGCACAATGTTTAGCGCACGCGACGTTGGGCGACGATGCCAAGCACGCGGACGATTTCCTCTGCGGCACCTTCTTCGCCGTCTTGAGGGCGTTCGTAGAGAACGTCGTAGCCCGCAGCAGCGATTTTCAGACATGAATCGCCGAATGCCGTGCGCAGCATGGGCTCCACAAGCGATGAGCCGACGCCCGGCACGCGTTCCACAAGTTCGAGTTTGCGCCACACTTCCAGCTCTACCGCCTCGTCCAGCAGCGAAAGGTCTTCAAGGAAGGGTTGCGCGAACTGCAGCCTAGCCACGGGATTCCCTCATCGCGGCAACCGCAGCGCGGGCGGAATCGATCCCCTCGACGAAATCGCCTCGGTCAAACGACTCGCGACCTCGAAGAATGGCATCGGAAGCTCGCTCGATATACAGCGCACGGTCTACCGCCTCATCAATGTGCTGCTGATAAACCTGTTCGGAACAAAGAACGAACGCACCCTTACCGTTCTCGGTGATGCGTACGAGACCGTTGCGCGCAGCGCGCTTCACCTCGCCCGACCGGTCGCGAAGATCGGTTGCCGTAAAGATTGCATCCATCGCGTTCGCCTCCCGTATTATGTACGTAATGCTGTACAGAAGTTTGAACATAAGTATAACAGATGAGAAGCGGCTGTCCTTCCTTCAGAGCGCGAGAACTGGCAAAGGCTATCGGCACGCTCGTCCTCACGAGCTCCGAAGGCAACCTTCATGGCAACATGCGCCTCCACCGATGAGCGCATACTCATGTTCATGGCACGCCATTGCAGCTCTGAACGTCTCGATCCCATTCACGACTGACATAGGTGCTCCCTCAGCTGTTTGACCGAATCTTCAATACGAACATCTTCGTACTTCGTGCGGACAAAAGCTGCGTATAGCGACCACGAATCGACACATGCCAGCCCCGTAGAGGGGATGCTTACATCATCCGAGCTATCGAGGGAATAAGCCCATTCCTCGATAATGAACGGTGCCTCTTCGTACCAAGCGGCTTCCTGCAACTTGCCGCCAAGCAAGTCGACCAAAGCCGAAATGCCTGTCTGGTCGCACATAACAACAAGTCGGTTGTCATCGTGAGCAAGGTCAGAGAAAAACGAAAGCGCGCTTAATTCGGAAAGTCTCGCACCGCATGCAGCGAGAATCCCTGTGCTGGGAATCGACCGAAACCTATGGGTCTTGGCAATGGGCGAAACCAAATACGGCTCGAACGCATCGAGTAACTCGGAACGACTTAGATCCGCCGTACCCAAGATTCGGCTCCTCCAAGACGTTGTAAGCAGCGACGGCTTAATCGCTTCGATTTCACGCAGATATTTCGTAACGGATGCCCTGCTTTTTCCGCATAGAGCCGCGAGTTCTGAAGCTGTCACATTGACCCATCTACCTGCAGCGAGATTGAGTGCGATTCGCTGTGCCTGAGGCGAAAGCGGAGCTGGCACGCAAGGTGCTGGCGAAGCCGTTTCTTGTATTCCCAGAAAAGGAAGGAATGTGTTTCCATCGTCCGATATAAACGGGATGTTTTCCGCAGCAAGCGCCCTTTTCATGCCTGGATCGATCCGTTCGAAATGAATGACGACGGGCAGGGATTCCCCCGCCTGCAAAACAGACGATTCCAAGTTCCTTAAAAAGAGGACGGTAGGATAAAAATCCATGAGTCTAGGGGTCGCTAAGATGAAGCGACGCTCTTCCAACCCCTTCAGCGAGGCGTATTGCAGCTTGTATCTCTCGCTGTATATCCTGCGCAGCTTGCTTTCCACTGGCGCTGTGCTGCCCAGCATTAGCTCCATTCCAAATACGGTCATATATGCTGAACTGTTGGTATTCATCGTCACTCCTATCATTTTACTATCATTTTACTATTAACTGAAATGATGGTAAAGCAGAGAGTGATACAGCGCCCAGGCAGCTACCTCCTGGCTTAGGCGCAGCCGCCGAGGCACCTGCTTGATGAAATCATCTGCAGGTCAATTCCCAACCACACCGAGCACGTAAACCACGAGCTGCAAGTCTGCGGACGACACGCCATTGAATGCGCGGCTATACTGAGCATCCCAGAATAAAGTCTCGGACATCGCAAGGATAGAACATGGATGCCTTCGCCTATCGGCTCCTTTCCCATATCAAGCTCGTCTTCGAAGAATCTTGCGGGGTCGTCCCATATGAACGCAAAAGCGCAGAGGCGGCGATGAGCGCGCGTCAGTTCTACACCCGCGAGCTCGCCGACAACCTTATTCGACCCATGAAAGAGCAGCATCGAAACGAGTTTGCGCAAGGTTCGGGCGATGAGCTGAAGGATAAGATGCGCGCGCTGCGTTCTTCGTCTGCCATGACGTTCAACGTGCTGGGGAATGAAACGTTCACGGTGCGCGAACGGCACGTCTCCCAAGAGCATGCGTTCCTGCCAGGAAGCTACCGCGTTGCATACGAGCATCAACTACCTACACTGCGCCGAGGCGCTCCGGCAAATCTCGACGCGCTGCTAACCGATGGAAATCGAGCAATCGCCTGCGAGATGAAGTTCCTTGAATGGGTGTTCGGTGCCCCGAAACCATTCCAAGATGCATATCACAGGCGTGAGGCGTATCGCCATGACGAGGCGGCAGAAGCCTTCATACCGGTTGCCAAGCAACTTGAAGCACGAGGTTTCGCTCGATACGACTATGCGCAGATGTTCAAGCACGCCCTGGCGCTTTATAACGCTTGTGTGGAAGGTGCCTTGCCCGACGTAACGACGATCACGCTCCTGAACGTGGTATGGGAACCGCCGCAGCATTCGTCCATCTTGACGGGGGACGATCTGAACTGGTTAGCAGAGGCATCTGCCCAAGAGCGTCGTGAGTTCGAATGGCTTGCGAAGGAAATGCAGCCGGTTGGCGATCTTTTTGAGCGGACGGGGGTCGGCTTCTCCATTGCGTATATGCCCGTTGGCTGCGTGATCGCCCTTGGAAGGTATCCTATCGAAGAGCAGGGAAAGCTTAGGCGCTACATCGAGTAGCGGACATTGAGCAAAACGCTTGCCATCTCATCCTGAGCAAGCCTGCAACAACCACTCCCTCGTAAGATCTCGCACCATCTAGGTGACAATCTCTTGAGCCTGACTAAGCTGTTCTTTCAATATCTATCGCATATCATTCACTGTTTATTTCATGCTATTAAGCAGAGATACTCAGATCAGAACAAACTATCTGAGTCGCAGCACTCGACTGTTGCACTTTTGCCACAATAATCGCACTCTTGGTCGGTTTCAAAATCGCCGCATACAACTTCGACGTTACCGCTATAGGTAAAGGCATAGTTCGTCATATGACAATAGGGGCACTCCCAATCGAAGCTGATAAGACCTCCCGTATCATCAATATCCACCTTAACATCTGTAGCTCTAACACGTTTCATAGCAAATCATCCTTGTAAACTGGAGAAAGTAAGGATGTTTGAAACATACCCTTTCCCTTGCCGCAACATCCACACCATCTTATCCTACCAACGTTTGTTCATTTGCAACGAGTTCACAATTGACGCGACGCCGGGATCATTACCCCCCGGCACAAGCGACAGGGTGAGCGCGACGAGGTACAGCGCCTCGGGAACGGACTCGGCAAGCTGCCAATCCACCATGCCGGGTTTCCAGACGCAAGTTTCCTTGGTTATACGTTTTCGACGTTGAATCGAGGAAGCCCGAGGGCGGCGAGCAGGTCTACGTATACGCCATCGGAAACCGATCTGAAGTACGGCTGACCTTCTACGAACGAAAGACGTATGCTTATGGCATCGCGCCATGAGGGGCGCAGCGGTATGCACGGAGCGCGACGGCACATGGTCGCGCGCCAGCAAATGAAGGAGCAGCTATGGCATCTCATCAGCACGATATCGTCTTCATCAACGCAACCGTCCTCGACGGATCGGCGGATATGCAGCCCCGTCCCGGCTGCATCGTTGCGGTGCACGACGGCAAGATCGCCCAGGTTGCCGAGGCGCCTGCCGGAGCCGATCCCGCCAGTCACGCGCGCCACCTTGCTCCCGGCGCGCGCATCATCGACCTCGCCGGCGCATACCTCATGCCGGGCCTCATCAACCTGCACGCGCACTTCATTGGCAGTGGAAAACCCGTAAGCTCGGGCAATGCAAGCGGCCTTATCAAGCTTGCGCAGTCGAACCCCATCGGTCGCGCGCTCATCCACAAGCTCATCAAAACGGCCGTGCTCACGCAGTTCGCAAGCGGCGTAACCACCGTGCGCGGCGCCGGCGACCCCGCGCTCGGCGATATCTGGTGCCGCGATCAAATTCGCGCCGGAGCGTTTGCCGGCCCGCGCGTCATCGCACCCGGCACGGGCATCACCGTACCCGATGGCCATGGCGCCGGGCTCTTCGCCCAGGTAAGCGAAACGCCCGAGCAAGCTGCGGAGGCGGTGCGCGACCTCGCTGCCCACGGGGCAGATGTCATCAAGCTCTTCATCACGGGCGGCGTTTTCGACGCCACAAAAGTCGGCGAGCCCGGCGTGCTGCGCATGCCCGCCGCCATGATCGAGGCCGCCTGCGCGGAAAGCCATAAGCTCGGCTTGCCCGTGATGGCGCACGTCGAAAGCACGGAGGGCGTCCTTGCTGCGCTCGAGGGCGGTGTGGACACCATCGAACACGGCGCGCCCATGACGCCGCGCATTGAGGAGCTCTATCTCAATGGGTCGGGCAAGCAGCTCGCTGGCCGCAAGCCCACGGTGACCTGCACCATCTCGCCGGCGCTTCCCTTCGTGAAACTCCCGGCGGAGAAGACGCATTCCACTGAGGTACAGAAGGTGAACGGTGACATCGTGTGCGCGGGCATCGTGGAGAGCGCTCAGCGGGCGCTCGAGCTGGGCATCCCCGTCGGCCTGGGCACGGACTCCAGCTGCCCGTACGTCACGCACTACGACATGTGGCGCGAGGTGGCGTATTTCGCGAAGTACGCGGACGTGAGCAATGCCTTCGCGCTGCATACGGCCACGCAGGTAAACGCCGAGATTCTGGGGCTTGCCGATGTGTGCGGGCAGATTCGCGAGGGTCTTTCGGCAGACATCCTCGTCACGCGCGGTAACCCGCTCGAAGACCTGCGCGCACTCAGCACGCCCGCCTATGTCATGGCTGCCGGTGCGCTGCTCGAGAACCCGCAGGCCAAGCGCATGCCGGAGCTCGATGCCGAGTTGGACGAAATCCTCGCCGACGCCGCGCCACTCCCCACCACGGCAGAGTTAGCAGCTCGCGCGTAGGCGCATGCAATAGCGCAAAATAACCCCAGGGGTTTTTAACATCTGGATTGACTCCAGATGTTAAAAACCCCTGGGGTTATTTTACGCCGCCTTACGGTACGTCCACCGAAAGCACCGTTCGCGAATGCGGCAGGTACGTCACGGTCGCGTCGCGATTGTCTCGATTCCACGCATCGTAGAACGACCGGTCGATGGTGAAGACGCACGGCCGACCTTCGGCATCATCACCCTCGAGCTGGTAATATCCGCTATCTTCCCAGTCGACGTGAGCGTTCGTAAGCTCAACGCCACTCGGCGAGGCCAAGCACGGAATATCGAGTATGGGGTTGAGCACGAACTGCCATGCCAGCCAACCCATGATGACAAGAGCCGCAAGCGCCGCGAACGCGCGCTTCACGGGATGCGCCACCTCCTTGACGCCTTCCGCGATGGGTTGCGCAAGCAGCGCGATGACGACAACGAACAACAACCCGATAAGATATGAGCTCACCACACCAGGGATCCCCATGGTGAACATGCCGGACTTGCGCAGAAGCAGCCAGACGAGCGCTGCGGCAGCGAACACGCCGATCCCAAGGCATCCAATGAACTTGACGCGCGACGGCGGCTCGTAGAACGGGTCGTTCTCATCCTGCTCCACGCACTTGCGCACGAGCTCGTTGAACTCCTCCTGGCTCATGTTCTTGAGCTCTTCGGGTGTCGGCGGCTCAATTCGATTGTTCGGCATCATCGCGTTCGCAGCCCGTCTATAGCCGCGCCACCACGGCATCGCCCATGGCTGCGGTGCCCAGCACGCACTCCGGCGGCGTCGATGCGTCCGCGATGTCGCGCGTGCGGAGGCCGGCGTCGAGCACGGCCGTCACAGCGGCGCGGACGGCGTCCGCCGCATCGCCCATGTCGAAGCTGTAGCGGAGCATCATCTCCACCGAAAGGATCTGCGCCAAGGGGTTCGCGATACCCTGACCGGCGATATCGGGCGCAGAACCGTGACTCGGCTCATAGAGCGCCACGCCGTCGCCCAAGCTCGCGGAGGCAAGCATACCGAGCGACCCTGTGATCTGCGCCGCCTCATCGGAAAGGATGTCGCCGAACATGTTCTCCGTCACCACGACGTCGTAGGTCGCCGGACGGTTGATAAGCTGCATGGCGGCGTTATCTACGAGCACATCCTCGAGCTCCACATCTGGATACTCCTCGTCGTGGATGCGGTGGACAATCTCGCGCCACATGCGGCTCGTCTCGAGCACGTTCGCCTTGTCGACGCTCGACACCTTGCCGCGGCGTTTGCGGGCGGCGTCGAAGGCCTGGCGGGCGATGCGCTCGATCTCGTACTCCCGGTACTCGAGCGTGTCGTATGCGCGCTGGCCGGGCTTTCCGTCGCTGCCGGCGCCGGGCTCGTCATAGAAACGCTCGCGACGGCCGAAGTACAGGCCGCCCGTGAGCTCACGGACAATCATCATATCCACGCCGTCGATGACCTCCGGACGCAGCGTCGAAGCGTCCGCAAGTGCGGCGAAGATCTGCACCGGGCGCAGGTTCGTGTAGAGCCCCAGCTCCTTGCGGATCTTGAGCAGCCCCTGCTCAGGGCGCGGAGCGGTGGGGTCGGTCGTGTCCCACTTGGGACCGCCGACGCTTGCGAGCAGCACGGCATCCGCGCCACGGGCCGCATCGAGCGTCGCATCTGGCAGCGCCGTGGGATTTTCGCCCGCAGCGCGCGTCGCATCAATCGCCGCGCCGCCAATAAGCGCGTCCTCGCAGATGAACTCCACGCCAAAACGCTTGCCCACCGCCGCGAGCACCTTCTTGCCCTCGGCGATAATCTCCGGCCCGATGCCGTCTCCCGGCAGCGTGCAGATACGATACGTCTTCTTCACGTTACAGCTCCAATTTGTTGAACTCGGGCCTGCGGCAAACGGATTATCGAGCCCCATGCCGATCCCTCCCATGTAAAAACACCCCAGGAGTTTTTTAACATTACTTCTCGGCAGCAAACTTCCGGCGCGTGCGCTCGACCAGACCGCCCGCCTCGATGATCTCGGCAATGAACGGCGGGAACGGCTCGGCGGTGAGCGCAGCGCCCGTGTCGAGGTTCGTGATGGTGCCGGTCTCGGTGTCCACGGCGACGCGCGCGCCGTCCGCGATGGCGTCCACCGCCTCGGGACACTCCATGATCGCAAGGCCCACGTTGATGGCGTTGCGATAGAAGATGCGCGCGAAGCTCTTGGCGATGACGCAGCTCACGCCCGCTGCCTTAAGCGCCACGGGAGCATGCTCGCGCGAGGATCCGCAGCCGAAGTTCTCTTCCGCAACCACGATGTCGCCGGGTTGCACGCGCTCGGCAAACGTGGGGTCGATATCCTCCATAGCATGCGCCGCGAGATGCGCGTGATCCGAACTGTTGAGATAGCGCGCCGGGATGATAACGTCCGTGTCTACGTCGCGTCCGTATTTGAAAACCGCGCCTTCGAAATGCATGGCGAACTCCTTCTGTAAACGATAACGAATCAAGGCCTGTCCCTTTTGTCATGACATTGGGGGCTGTCCCCAATGTCAGAGGTCGGAGGGGGCGGCGATGTGGCCGGCGACGGCGCTTGCGGCAGCTACGGCAGGGCTCGCCAGGTAGACCTCGGACGTCGGGTCGCCCATGCGGCCGACGAAGTTGCGGTTCGTGGTCGAAACGCAGCGCTCGCCCGCAGCGAGGATGCCCATGTATCCGCCGAGACACGGGCCGCAGGTAGGCGTGGAGAACACACAGCCCGCGTCGATGAATACATCCGCAAGCCCCTCGGCCATGCACTGCTTGAACACGGCCTGCGTCGCGGGAATCACGATGCAGCGCACGTTCTCGTTCACGCGACGGCCACGCAGCGCCTCGGCGGCGGCGCGCATGTCCTCAATACGGCCGTTCGTGCAGCTGCCGATGACTGCCTGATCGATGGCGATGTGGCGACTCTCGCTCACGGGATGCGTGTTCGAGGGCAGGTGCGGCCAACTCACGCACGGCTTGATGTCCGCCGCGTCGATATGGATCACCTGAGCGTATTCGGCATCCGGATCCGCATGGTACTCGACCACCGGGCGCTGGCAGCGACCCTCGAGCCACGCGCGCGCCACGTCGTCGACCTCCATGATGCCCGCCTTGCCGCCGGCTTCGATCGCCATGTTCGATATGGTCATGCGGCCTTCCATCGACATATTCCGAATCGTAGAGCCTGCGAATTCCATGGCCTGATACAGAGCTCCATCGACACCGATGAGCCCGATGATGTGGAGGATGACGTCCTTCGCCGTCGCACCGTCCGTAAGCTCGCCCTCAATCTCGAAGCGGATGGTAGGCGGCACCTTGAACCAGGCACGACCGGTTGCGAGGCCCACGCCCGCGTCCGTCGAGCCCACGCCCGTGGAGAACGCACCGAGCGCGCCGTACGTACAGGTATGGGAATCCGCGCCGATCACCAGGTCGCCCGGCACCACGACGCCCTGCTCGGGCAGCAGTGCATGCTCGATGCCCGCGCAGCCCTGCTCCCAGTAGTGGGTGATGCGCTGCTCATGGGCGAAGTCGCGCATCTTCTTCGTCTGCTCCGCACTCTTGATGTCCTTATTCGGCGCATAGTGATCAGGCACGAGGCACACACGGTCGCGGTCGAATACCTCGGTCGCTCCGAGCTCGTGGAACACATCGATGGCGATGGGCGCCGTAATGTCGTTCGCGAGCACGAGGTCGAGGTCGCATTCGACGAGCTGACCCGGGCGCACCTCCTCGAGGCCTGCGTGCGCGGCCAAGATCTTCTCTGCAACGGTCATCGGTCGTGGCATGGTCGATTCCTCCTGATAGTCCCTGCCGGGGTCTGAGGCTGTTTTTCTTCGCTAGTCCTCGCTCGCTTCGCTCGCTGCGGAAACGCTCAGAAATACAGCCTCAGACCCCCTGCACCGTTTTCAAACAATCGTCTCATGGACAGTAAAACAAACTATAAAAATGAAAGGGTCACGCACTTCCAGCTTTTACAACCCGGCAATGGTCAGGCGACTCTTCCGTTTCCCCTTCCTTCCCTCCCTTGAACGCGCGAAGGGAGGTGCCTCCACACTTGATGCCGGGCTTCCGAACCTTCCATCGCGCGCCCCAGCTGCAACAACATGGCCAATGCGTTTTACTGCTGGCACGCGTCCCTTCTGAAGCCCGATTGCCTCGAATCAAGAGAGGAGCGCTTGTGGTCGGGGCGCCCGCCGCCGGGGCCTTTCGTCCCCCGCGGCGTTCGCGCAGCGCG
>CASFXG010000014.1 GCA_949298635.1 uncultured Coriobacteriaceae bacterium
CAGGGGTTTTTTGACATTCAGACTAGGGGGAGTGTCAAAAACCCCTGGGGTAATTTTACATCCGGCGCGAACGTACCCGTCCCCAAAGTGACGCGGCGTACGCTAGCGCTGTTCGTCAAGCCAGGTTTGGAGGAAGAGGCTCGCAGCTACCATATCGACCTTGCCGCGCATGGAGCGCTCGGGTAAACCCTGCTCGCGCAGGATGCGTTTCGCCTCGCGAGAGCTCAGGCGCTCGTCGGTAAACGCAACCGGCAGGTTTGTGGTACGCGAAATCTGCTCAGCAGCTGCGCGGATGCGCGCCGCCTGCGGCCCCTCCTCCCCCGCAAGGGTTTGCGGAAGGCCGCAGACGAGCACGTCCGGTTCGTAATCTTCGATAAGCAGGCGGAATGTGCGCGCACAGGAAAGCACCTCCTGCGCGGGCAGCACCTTGACGGGCATGGCGACCGATCCACTCGCGTCGGAGACCGCGATGCCGACCCTTACCTCGCCGATATCGAGTGCGAGCGCAACCACGCTACAGACCGAGTTCGTTGCGCGCCGCCTCGAGCGCAGCGGCGATACCTGCGGCGTTCTTGCCGCCGGCCTGCGCCATGGTGGGCTTGCCGCCACCGCGTCCCTCGACCGCAGGCGCGATCGCCTTGATGATGTTACCCGCATGGAATCCCGACTTCACGGCGTCATCGGTCGCGGCAGCGAGAAGCGCCGGCGTACCCTTCTCCGTGACCGTGGCGATCACGCAGGCGCAGGCGCTGCCGACCTTGCCGCGGATGGTATCCCACACGTTGCGGAGCTCGGAGCCCTCGAGGCCGGGAAGCTCGGCGATGACGACCTTGTAGCCGCCCGCATCCACCGCGGCGTCGATCGCGCGTCCAATGGCGTCTGACGAACCGCCGGTAAGGGCTGCCTTGAGCTTCTGGTTTGCCTCGCGCAGGTTCTGCTGGAGCGATGCGACGCGAGAAGCCACCTCATCGGGACGGCACTTGAGTGCGTCAGCGGCCTCGAGGAGCATGCGCTCGCGGCTCTCCAGATAGCTCATAGCGCCAAGGCTCGTCACAGCCTCGATGCGGCGCACGTTCGACCCGGTCGAAGACTCGGAAACGATGCGGAACAGGCCGATCTCCGCAGTGTTGCCGGCATGTGTGCCGCCGCAGAGCTCACGGGAGAACGGATGCTCTTCCGTGCCGCAGGAAACCACGCGCACCACGTCGCCGTACTTCTCGCCGAAGAGCGCCACGGCACCCGAAGCCTTGGCCTCTTCGATGCCCATGACGCGCGTCACGACGGGCTTCGCGGCGAAGATCTCGCGGTTCACAAGCTCCTCGACCTGGCGAAGCTGCTCGGTGGTGAGACTCTCGAAATGCGTGAAGTCAAAGCGAAGGTGCTCGGGCGAGACGAGGGAACCCGCCTGGTTCACATGGCTGCCGAGCACTTCCTTAAGCGCAGCATCGAGCAGGTGCGTCGCGGTGTGGTTGCGCTTGATGAGGGCACGGCGGTGCTCGTCGACAGAAGCGGTGAGCACGGCACCCTCGTGAAGCGTTCCCTCCTCCACCACGGCGGTATGCGCATAAAGGCCGTTATGGCTCTTCGTATCGGTCACGCGAAGGCGAAGCCCCTCACCGGTAAGCATGCCGGTGTCGCCCACCTGACCGCCCATCTCGGCATAGAAGGGCGTGCGGTCGAGCACAAGATCGACGGTGTCGCCGGTATGCGCGGCGGCAACGCGCTTGCCATCGATGACGAGCGCCACAACACGCGCGTCCGAAAGCGAGCACCCCTCGTAGCCGGTGAACTCAGTCGCTGGCAGGGCGTCGGAGAGCTCGACCCAGATATCGTTGAAGGAACCCCAAGCGTCGCCCTTCACGTTCGCACGGGCGCGCTCGCGCTGCGCCTCCATCTCGCGGTTAAAGCCATCGATGTCGACGGCGTGGCCGGCACCTTCGGCGATCTCGACCGTAAGGTCGATAGGGAATCCAAACGTATCGTGCAGCTTGAACGCGGAAGCGCCATCGAGCACCTCACCCTCGGCGAGCTTGGAGAGCGCCTCGTCGAGGTACACGCGGCCGTTATCGAGCGTCGTGGAGAAGCGCTCCTCCTCCGCGCTCACGATGCCGCGCACGAGTTCGACGTTCTTGGTAAGCTCGGGATAGGCGTCGCCCATGAGCTCGTTTACACGGTCGATGAAGCGCGTGAGGAACGGCCCCTCGACGCCCAGCAGGCGGCCATGGAATACCGCGCGGCGGAGCAGGCGGCGGAGTACGTAACCCCTGCCCTCATTACCGGGCAGGACGCCGTCGGAGATCATAAAGTCGACCGAGCGCGCGTGGTCGGCGATGATACGGAGGCTCCGGCTGGGGCCTTCGTAGTCGTCGCTCACATACGTGACGCCCGAAATCTCCTCGCCGAGCTTGATGAGCCCCTGCATGATGTCGCTATCGAAGAAGGACGTCTTGCCCTGCATGATGGCGCTCATACGCTCGAGACCCATGCCGGTATCGAGGTTCTTGTGCGGAAGCTCCGGCATGGAGCCGTCCTCCTGGCGGTCGAACTGCGTGAAGACGAGGTTCCAGTACTCGAGGAAGCGGTCGCAATCGCAGCCGGGTGCGCAGTCCGGTCGGCCGCAACCCACGTCCTCGCCCATATCGTAGTAGATCTCGGAGCAGGGGCCGCAGGGTCCCGTGGGGCCAGCCGCCCAGAAATTATCGTCCTCGCCTAAGCGCGAGATATGGCTCTCCTCGACGCCGAGCGAACGCCAGATCTCGAACGTCTCGTCGTCGTCCGTGAACACGGTGAAGTGGAGGCGCTCAATGGGCAGATGGAAGACCTCGGTGGAGAGCTCGAGAGCCCACGCACACGCCTGCTCCTTCGACACGCCGCCGAACGAGAAGTTGCCAAGCATCTCGAAGAACGAGGCGTGGCGGCCGTCTGAGCCGATGATGTCGATGTCATTCGTGCGCACACACTTCTGGCACGACGTCGCACCGATCTCCTTCATGGTCTTCTTGCCCTGGTAATACTGCTTGAACTGATTCATGCCGGCGTTCGCGAGCAGAAGCGACGGGTCATCGGGCACGAGCGAGGAGCTCGGGAAGAGCTTGCAGCCGCGCTCTTCGAAGAACTTCAAAAAGGCAGAGCGGATCTCGGCCGTCGTCATCATGGGAACATCTGCAGCCATGTGGGTTCTCCTTGATACACTGGTGAAACGCATAAACGTTACTACTATAGCGGAATACGGTAAACGATGACGTCCTCGTGCGGAATCGGCGATATTCTCCTTCGCTTGTCCTCGCTCGCTCCGCTCGCTGCGAAATCGCTCAGGAGAGTATCGCCGATTCCTGACGAGGACGCGCCGTGCTCGATAGCGAATATTCACCTCGAATGAATGAGGAACAGGATCGACGCTAGTGGGATGCCCTACTTCTGCTCATGGTCGGAGCCATCCGAGCGATGGAGGAACTGGAGCTTGCTCCAGGGGTTCTCGAGGTCGGGGCGGGGCACGGCGGAGCCCGTCGGTGCGACGTCGTCGTCAATGAGCTCAGATTCCTGCACGAAGCTATCGTCGCCGAGAGCGTCGAACGCGGGTACCGGCTCGCCGTCCTCATCACGAAACGGCGTTCCCTGGAAGATGGCACCATCGTAGGCGACGAGCGCGCGCCCGGTCGATTTCTCGAAGTAGAAGACAAAAAGCCCCTTAAGGGCAGCGCAAAGCGGGATCGCCACGACCATGCCAATCGCACCCATGAGGGTGGAGCCCACCACGAGCGCCGCGAGGTTCATGGCAGGATGAATCTGCACCGAGGACTGCATAACCTTGGGCGAGACGACGTTGTCCGTCACGTTCTGCGCCACCATGCAGATAATAAGCGTCCAGACAGCGAGCATCGGGCTATAGAAGAGCGCGAGCAGGGTCGCTGCAAACGCAGAGATCCACGGGCCGAGCACGGGGATGAGGTGCAGAAGCCCGGTGAGCACGCCCATGAGCGCGGCATAGGGGTGACCAGCGATGAGCAGCCCTATGAACGCGAGGACACCGTTCACGAACGAGGTGATGACCATGCTGCGCATGTAGCCGCCCACTGAACGCGAGAGAATCGCGACCATGAACCGGTAGCTCGTCGCGCGTTCCTCGCCCACGATCGTGCCGACCTCCCGATGGATCTTGGGATAGTCGAGGGCGAGCCAGTATGCGAGCACGAGTCCCAGGAAGAAGATGAAGAGCTGGGAGGCGAAGCCCGATAGGATCGGGAAGAGGCCGCGGCCCACATCGCCAGCAAGCTGCGTCACATAGCTCGAAGCGACGTTCGCCAGCGACTGGAACATCGAATCGAGCTCGTTCGCCCACGAGGACCTCGAGATGGCCTCGAAGTCCTGTGCGACCTGCACCGCCCAGTCACCAAGGCTGCGTAGCTGGCTCGGCAAGCGAGAAAGCACCTCGAGCACCTGGTCGACAAAGATGGGACCTATCACCATGATGACGCAGAACAGGATGAGAATCACCGCAACGAGGCCGATGAGCGCGCCCGCGGCGCGCGGGACGCCCTTGCGCTCGAGCGCGTTCACGATCGGCGACTCGATGAAGGCGATGAGCGAGCCCACGGCGAGAAACTCGATGACCGGCGCGAGCGCGCCGAGCACGTTCAGCACGGCGATGGCGATGACGATGCCGCCGACCACCGTCCACACGCGCAGGGCAAGAAGACCCGTCCCCGGCAGCTTAGCTTCAACGGCATCGAGCCGCACGCGAGCACCCATGTTATCTCCTCGTCATGACGCCTTCGGGATCGAGCCGATCCTGGATCTTCTTGAGCGTGCGCCTGAGCAGGCGCGAAACCTGCACCTGGGAGACACCGAGCTTCTCGGCAATCTCTATCTGCGTCATGCCCTTCAGGAAGCGAAGCTCGATGACCTCGCGCTCGCGGGGTGAGAAGCCGGCAAGCGCCTCCTCGATGATGAGGCGGTCGTCGGTGAGGGCGAGGTCGCTGTCCTCCTCGGCATAGCGGTCGAGGACGGAGGGAGCGTCGTCGCTCTCCGTGCTCCCTGTGCCCTCGAGGGGCACCGAGCTGTACGCGCTCGAGGACTCCATGGCCTCGAGCACCTCGTCCACCGAAGCGTCGAGATAGTCGGCGATCTCCTCGACGGAGGGAGAGCGCTGGAGCTGGGTGGTGAGCGCGTCGGTCGCCTGGTTTACTTTGGCGGAAAGCTCCTGCAGGCGCCTCGGCACGCGGACGCTCCAGCCCTTGTCACGGAAATGCCGCTTGATCTCACCCAAGATCGTCGGCGTCGCGTATGTGGTGAACTCGAGGCCGCGATCGGGGTCGAAGCGATCGATTGCCTTGAGCAGCCCGAGATACCCGACTTGCATGAGGTCATCGAGCGGCTCGCCGCGGTTCTTGAACTTGTTCGCGAGGAATCGGACGAGGTTCATGTGCGACATGACGAGCTGCTCGCGCGCGTCCATGTCGCCATGCTCCTTGTAACGGCGGAAGAGCTCTCGCGTCTTCTGCTTGTCCCAAGCCGATTTACTCGACGTGGTCTTTTCTGCCATATCAGATATCCGCCTTGAGCTCGAGATGAAGCCGCACGGGCGCGTCCGTTTTCTCGTAGACGTCGCACACGGCCGTGAGGATGAGGTCGGCATAAGCGGCGGGGTTATCCGTCTCGGGCTCCGCAACAGGTTCGGCACCCAGCAGAAAATCCATCGCGACGTGCTGGGCGTCGACGACGAAGGAGATGTCCACGGTAGCACCCTCCTCCACGGAGCACGCATAGATGAACGCCTCTTCCGCGGCCATGCGGACATCCTCAACGCGATCGACGGACATCGAGGAAAGCGCCGCGACGTTCGCCGCGGTCATGCGTACCAGCCGCGCGAGGCTCGGGTCGGCGGCAAGCGAAAGCGTGATGGGCGCGATGTGGTTGGTGCTACTCATGCGCGGTCTCTTCCTGGGTCGGGGCTTCGTTGGTCGCGGCGGCTGCTTCATCGGACGTGGAGCCGCCATAGGTGTAGTAGCTCCCCGAAGGCGCAGCGGACTCAAGAGCGGCTTCGGACGATGCCGGGGCACCTTCAGCCGCCTCCTCGGTGGGAGCGGCTTCGAGTGTGCGCTCACCTGCCGCAGGGCTGGACTTGATCTTGCCGAGCAGCTTGCGTGCTGCCTCGGATGCGGAATCGGCCACACCGGAAACGGCATTGCCCGCAGTCGCGGCGGCACCAGTCACGGCGGACACATCGCGCACCACGCCCTCGATCTCCACGAGGTTGGCCGAAAGCGCATCGACAGCGACGTTCGCCGAGGAGAGCAGCGGCTCCACCTTGGCGATGGCGGGCTGCAGTTCATCCACCGCGCCATCGAGCTTCGCCACGACGGGACGGGTCTCGGCGAGCGTCTCGTTCAGCTCGGCAACGGTCTTATCGACCTCCGCCATCGTGTGACGAGCGCGGCGCGCGGTGATGGCGAGCTCTGCGACGAGCCAGATCCCCGCCACGACGAGCACAATAACCAAAATCTGAAGGGGTTCCATGCGCCCTCCCTTTCATCGACATACATACGCCTTCGATTCTACCCCAAGACGCGCCGTTGAATCCGAATCCATGGAACGTGGGTTGGCTGGGGACGTGTTCCTCCCAACCCATGTAGTGGTGACGTCACATTGACTGAGCGAACGCGGAAAAGCACAACGTGGGTTGGGAGGAACACGTCCCCAACCGATCCATCGCTCAGTGCTGCTGGCCTTGTTCGAAGCGCCATTCCTCCCAACCGCGGCCGGCAGGCTTCCAGAACGCGCCACGCTCAAGCCCATCGGGAAGGTAGCGTTGCTCGACCCAGCCCTCGGGGTAATCGTGTGGATACAGGTAATCGCCGTACGCCTCGGAGCCGGGACGGTGGCGGTCGCGCAGGTGCGTGGGCACCGAGCGCATACCGCTTGCGCGTACGTCGGCGAGCGCGGCATCGATCGCGGCCTCGCAGGCATTCGACTTCGGCGCGAGCGCGTTGTAGATCGCCGCCTGTGCGAGGTTGATGCGGCATTCCGGATAGCCTATGACCTCGGCGGCTTTGAACGCGGCTGCGGCAACCTGAATGGCCTGCGGGTCGGCGTTGCCGATATCCTCAGACGCCGCGATGAGGATGCGCCGGGCGATGAACTTCGGATCCTCACCCGCGTCGATCATACGCGCAAGCCAGTACACGGCTGCATCCGGATCGCTTCCGCGCATCGACTTGATGAACGCCGAGATGATGTCGTAGTGCATGTCGCCATCTTTATCGTAGGGCAGGCCGCGCCGAGGGTTGGCAGTGCGGACGTCCTCGAGGCTGATGGTCATGGCCTCTCCCGGCTCCGGCGCCGGGACGCCATCGGTATCGGGACGCGTCAGCGCGATCTCGCTCGCAAGCTCGAGCGTCGTGAGGGCGGAGCGCGCATCGCCCGCCGCAAGCGTGCAGATGGCCTCGACGACCTCGTCCGTCGCAGAGAACTTCCCGGCAAGCCCCTTCGACGAGGCGAGTGCGCGCCGCACGAGCTTGGCGATGTCATCGTCTGCGAGCGGCGTGAGCTCGACCACGCGCGCCCGGGAAAGCAGCGCCGTATTCACCTCGAAATACGGGTTTTCCGTCGTTGCTCCCACCATGATCACGGTCCGGTTTTCCACGGCATGCAGCAGAGCGTCTTGCTGCGAGCGATTGAAGCGGTGGATCTCGTCGATGAACAGAATCGTGCGACGGTCGTAGGCCATGAGGCGTCGACGCGCCTCCTCGATGACCGCGCGCAGATCCTTTACCGTTCCCGTCACGGCGGAGACCTCGACGAACTCGCTCCGGGTGTGTGCGGCGATAATGTGCGCGAGCGTCGTCTTGCCGGTACCGGCAGGCCCGTAGAGGATCACGCTCGAGAGCACGTCGTGCTCGATCGCGGCGCGCAGCCATGACCCCTTCCCCACCGCCTGCTCCTGGCCGACGTAGTCATCGAGGGTCTCCGGACGCATGCGCACGGCAAGCGGCGCGTTCCTGAGCGTGCGCTCGGCTTCATCCTGTGAGAACAGCGTTTCCATATACAGCAATCAACCTTCAGATTTCAGGCATTCCTGGACACGCGCCCAAGACTGCCGCCCAACGCTACCGAACCGCCCGCGGTTTTACGGCGAGCGAACAACCTCCCTGCCTCAGCGTGCCTCGTTGATGTAGGCGCGCCGCGGGAAATGAATATCTGGGAACCAATGTTGCGCAAGCTCGGCGAAGTAGCCGTCCGTCATGCTCGCAATGTAATCGACGACGGTCTGATCCGGATCGCTTTCCCAATCGTAGTCGCGTCCATAGTGCAAGAGCTGCTCGGACACGCGACGGATGTGGTGACGGAAGATGAAGCTCGACTCGTCGTGGGCGGCAAGGTCGGCCAGGCAGCGCTCGTACATAAGCTCGAAAGCCCGCGAGAGCAGCTCGGCGCGCTCGCCCTCGATGCCGCTCGAGCGGTAGATCTTCGCGTAGTTCTCCGCCTTCGCGCGCCGGATCTCGGCGAAGAGCTCCTCGCTCATCTCGATGCGGTCCTTACCGTAGCTGTGGGCGATGATATCTGCCGAAGCGTGCGTCAAGATCCAGGAATTATAGGCGCCCCCGAGACCGTCCTCGAACGCGTCGCCCGTGAGCAGCCCCGCCTCGATCGCGTCCTGGCGGTCGCGCCCCACGTAGGCGATGATGTCCGAGATGCGCACGACGCACCCCTCGAGCGTCGTGGGCCGGAGGTGCGCGATGGCGTGTCCTCCCTGCGTGTAGCAGTTTTCGACCGCTTCATCGAAAGCATCGAAGCCAGAGAGCTCCGAGAGCTGGAAGACGCGCTGCTCATACTCACCGTTATGGCAGAGCACGCCATCGAGCGTCTGGAGGGTGATGTTGCGCCCGTAGAGCACGTCGAGCACGCGCACCGAATGCACGTTGTGATGGAACCAGCGCCCCGTGCGCGCATGGAAGACGTCGTTCAAGCAGCGCTCGCCTGCGTGTCCGAAGGGCGTGTGGCCAAGGTCGTGCCCGAGACCGATCGCCTCGATGAGGTCGCAATTAAGGCCGAGAGCATAGCCGATGTCGCGCGCGATGCGGGCTACAAGCTGCACATGAAGGCCGCGCCGCGAGAGGTCGTCGTTGGCACGGAACGAGAAGACCTGCGTCTTCCCAGCGTAGCGGTTGTAGGCGGGCAGGTGAAGGATCTTCTCGACGTCGCGCACATAGGCCGGGCGCCAGAAGTTGGCCTCGTCCGATGCCCGCGCCTCGCGTCGAAGCGCGTCCGCCTCGCGAGCGCGATACGGGTTCTGCCATCCATGCGCACGATCCTCCTCCATGCGCTCGACGAGCTCCGGCGAGAGGGCATCCGGGATGGCGGCCATGCGCTCGCGCACCGCCTCGATGTCCCGCCCTGTTCGCGTTGCCATAGCGCTCCCCTTTCCGCTCGTATGCTTCGTCCCTATCATCGCACATCACCCGGACAAGCGTGGGGCAGCAACGTGAAAACCCGAAGGAAGGCATCTGGCTCCCGAACTCCAGCGATTCCCTCGCGACGACGTCGACATATTCTGCCGCTATTTCATCAAAAAGGGTAAGAACTGGCGGAAAAGGTCGACGTCGCGGGCGCGTGACACCCCGCCCCGGCATCACAGCATCGCGGCGATCCAGAAGATGAGGAATGCGGTGCCGAAGAAGGGCATGAGCGGCAGGCTTTGGCGCCGCATGGCGACCGCAGCGACGGCAAGCGCAAGAAGTCCCAAAGCGAACGAGGAGACTGCGACCACGGGGTGCACGAGCATCATGCAGAAGAGCACCTTGATATCGCCCATACCGAGGCCGGCATGTCCGCGCCATCTCCTCCACAGCACCTCCGCTGCGACGAGGGTCGCACAAACCGTGAGCGCGGCTCCGAAGACGACCCCGCGCGCTGCCGCGTCGTACCGGCACCAAGCGAGCACCACGCCGCAGGCGAGCATGGCGAGCACGAGCCCGTTGGGAACGCGTCGCTCGCGCGCATCGAACGCGATCGCCGCCACGACGAGCGCGAAAAAGCAGAGCAGTGCCGCGCCCGCTAGGACGTCACACGCCGAATACTCGTCTGCGAAGCTCACCGCCACCGGCATCGCTACGCGTCTTCGACGACGAGGCAGCCCATGTTCAGGCGGCCAGCGAACTCACCGATGACCGAAGCCTGTCCACAGCGCGTGAACACACCGGAGAAGCGCCCGTTGAACAGGAAGAGCCCTTCCATGTTCATATACGGCTCGAACGGCCTGTCCTGCCCCGCGACGCCACCTTCGACGTTCGGCGAGGCATAGGGCACGACGTATTCCTGAACGATACCGCCGCTTCGCGCGACCTCCGCGAGCACCGCGCGCCATTCCGCATCCGTGCAGTCACGTCCCGCGCGCACGCCGATGCTGTTGTAGCCGTCGCGTGGCTTGGCGATCCAGCGTTCGCGCTCGGAAAAGGGCGCAAGGTCGCTCGAAGCGTCGAGGAGATAGGTCGCCGGCACGTGCTCACGTACGAACGCGCGCTCCGCACTGGTAAGGATATCCTCCACCGCCTCGCTGTGAAGCACCGCGAAGACCGTCTTCGTGGCGCACGGCCAGGTACGAAAGCCGCCGACGATGGGCACGCGCCCGTCTTCGGCGCAGGCCATGAGCGCATCCGCGCCGTCGCACGGCTTCTCAAGCATCTCCGAGATCACGACGCGCCGCCACACGCAGTCGATGGGGCCTGTCGCATCGCGCAGCACGCCATCCTCATACGTCAGGTCGCGGATGCCGGCGAAGCGCAGCTCCGCACCGTGCTCGGCAAACACGCGCCCAAACTCTTCAATCTCCTCGCGGACGATGCTCTCGGCATAATCGACGGCAACGACGCGCGGACGCACGGCGCTCCCGCCCGCATCGCGATAGCAGGAAAGAATCGCCGCGACGCATGCTCCGTAGATGTCGAAAGCCGCGACGCCATGCCGCCGTGCGAACTCCAAACCCGTCGCCGTGAGCAAGTTCGCGCGCGTCACTTCCTCCGTCACAAGCATGCCGGAGGAGCCGTCGGTATTGAGTTCGCAGAACTTGAAAGCGCCCGTGACCTCGTCGAGGAAGATGTCAACGCGGGCGATGGGAATCTGCACGGGAAAAGCGTTCGGCATACACGCGAGCCGCTCGATGGCGGGATCGAGCTTGAAGAGCGCTCGGAAGTCCGCGTCCTTAACGAAGCGCGCCGTGACCTTCTCCATGATGCCGCCCATGGTCTCGGCGATCCAGGCGAGGTAGCCGAGGTCGCGGTCAGAAAAGACCTTGGGAACGAAGCTCCACTGCACCGGTCCGCCGTGATAAAGCGCGTTCGTGGTGGAGAGGAACGCGTCGCCCGCCTCGTGCGAGGACGCGTCCCCGCCGAGGCCTTCGGCGATCTGAGCGTACTCGGCCTCGAGGCGCACGCTGTCGAGCGGGGCGTCTGCAAAAGGACGCGCGGCAAACACAGGACTCACAGGCAGACGGGAGGGGACGGTCGTGCGAGATTCCATAAGCGAGGCTCCTAACGGGAAGATGGTTTTCCCTATACTACCCCGCGTGGGCGCGAACATCCCGGCAGGCGCGAAATCGAAACGCAGCCGACGGGCGCGGCGAAGCGCCTACGCCTCCGCAGCCTTCCCCACCACGTCGTCCAGTGTGAGCGAGATGCTGTGCGGCGTGGGCACCCAGTCGACCTTCAGGAAGAGTGCGGCCACGATGAGCGGGATATATGTGAGCATGAACAGCGGAAACGTGAAGACATTGAGCAGTATGCGCAGGTGGCTCTTGCAGTGGATGTGCCTGCGCTCGATGATCATGGTGAAGAGCCCCATGATGAGATACGTCTGGTAGAGCGTGGCGAGCGAGGCCACGATGGATTGGAAGCAGGCGTCGATCTCGGCGTCGGTGGCGAGAAAACCGTGGCTCAAGAGGCCCACGACGAGAAACGTCCCGTTCGCAAGTATCGAGATGAGCGTGATGAGGTTTCCCGGTGCAATCGTCATGAACATGTCGTACGCCGAGAACCGCCGATGCCGGGCGAACGATTTCACAAGCTGCGACCCGTAGGTGAAGAACACCTGGTAGAAGCCTTTCGTCCAGCGCATGCGCTGCTTCCAAGAGGCGGCAAACCCAACCGGCTGCTCGTCGAAGAACTCCGCGGGTGCGTAGGCGATACGCACGCCGTGGACAGCACAGAACGTCGAGAACTGAATATCCTCGGTGAGCGTGTGGAACTGCCAGCCCCCCATGCCCTCGATGATCTTCGCCGAGATGAGGTACCCCGAACCTGAGACAGCGCACGAGGTGCCGCAGAGCATGCGCGCGTTGTTCAGGAAGCGCGCCTCCCTCAGAAAGGAAGTCGCGTAAGCAGCCGAGACCCAGGAGCTGCCGAAGTTCTTCGAATTCCGATAGCTCGTGACGGCCATGTAGCCCGCGTCAAAGGCGTCGTTCATGATGCGCGTGTACTCCGGGCTCACGAGGTTGTCGGCATCGAAGATGAAAAAGCCCTCGTAGGTGCCCGGATATTCGCGCAGGATACGCTTGAAGCCGAAGTCCATGACCCAACTCTTGCCCTTGCGCGCAAGGTCCTCGCGCTCGTAGACGATCGCGCCGGCCTCGCGAGCGACGCGCGCTGTGTCGTCCGTGCAGGCGTCGGCCACCACGAAGACGTCGATGAGCTCAGGCGGGTAATCCTGCTCGCGGATCGAGCGGACGAGGTTCGCGATAACGGCCTCCTCGTTATGCGCGGCGATGAAGAAGGCGTAGCGGTGCAGCTTCTTGGCCTTCGGATAGCGCACCTCGCCGCGCACGACGCCGATGATGAAGAAGACCGCCTGGTAGAAGAAGCACACAGTGAAAAGCGCTACGACGATCATGTTGAACTGCACGATGGGCGTCGCGCTGAGGAAGTTCGCGATGAAATCGGGCACGGGGGCACTCCAAAGGTAGAGGTGATGGTGGGAACCAGTTTAGGACAGAGCCGCAGCGCCGCGGCGAAATCGATAAAATCCAGACAGCCGCGCCTGCGTGAACGCGGTTGCGACCAGCTTGGCCGGATGCTCTCATCCCATAAGCTGGGGAACGATGTCCTCGCCCGCCTCGGTGCGGCCGAGGGAACGGTCTTCGAGCTCCTCGAGCGCTGCCGCGAGGTCCCAGGGAAGCGTGTCGCGGCACTCGATCTCCTCGCCCGTGACGGGATGCGCGAACTTCACGCGCCAGGAATGCAGGAACTGCCGGGTAAGCCCCAAATCGGCGCGCTCAGAGCCCTTGCCATAGAGCGGGTCGCCCACGAGCGGATGGTTGATGTGGCGCATGTGGACGCGAATCTGATGCGTGCGCCCGGTATAGAGATGGCATTCAACGAGCGTATAGCCCTCGTCGAAGCGCTCGGCGTCGAAGCGCTCGAGCACGCGAAACGTCGTGATGGCCTGCCGTGCGAAGGGGTCGTCCGACACCGCCATCTTCACGCGGTCGCGCGTCGAGCGGGCGATGCCCGTGTCGATCGTGCCCTCGTCGTGTGCGATGTAGCCGTGCACGAGCGCGATGTAGCGGCGATCGAGCGTGCGCAGGCGAATGAGATCCTGCAGCGCTCGCTGGGTTGCGTCGTCCTTTGCCGCAAGCATGAGGCCCGTCGTGTCGCGGTCGAGCCGATGCACGATGCCCGGCCTGTCCTCTCCTTGAAGTGTTCCCAGATGCTCCAGGCCGCAATGGTACACAAGCGCGTTCGCAAGCGTGCCGTCGGCGTGCCCGTGCGCCGGATGGCACACGAGGCCGCGCTGCTTGGAAAGGACGATGAGGTAGTCATCTTCGAACCTGATATCGAGCGGGATCGACTGCGGAACCACCACGCCGGGCTCCTGTTCATCGGGGAGTTCGACGGAGATGCGGTCGCCCACGGCCACGCAGTATTTCTTCGAAAGGCACGGCTCGCCGTTCACATCGACGGCTCCCGCCTCGATGAGCCGCGCGCACGCGGAGCGCGACGGCGTGCCCTCCTGTGCGCCGAGGAAGGCGTCGATTCGCGCGCCCGCTGAGGTCTCATCGACAAGGATGTGCAGATCGCCGGGCATGCTAGCGCCCTTTCTTGCCAGAGACACCGCGGGCGCTGCGGCGACGCTCGCGCTCGGCCTTGATCGCGCTGTCCGTGTACGAGGCGCGATCTGCCTCGGCGCGCTCCTTCGCCGCGGCGTTTGCGGGAGAGAGGAAGATGAACCCGACGAGCGCGATGGCAACGCCCACCGTGATGCCGATATCCGCGACGTTGAAGCTCGGGAACTCCATGAAGCGCGTCGTGATGAAATCCGTGACAAAGCCGTGCGCCACGCGGTCGATGGCGTTGCCGATAGCCCCGCCGCACACCATGCCGAGGCCAATGACCTCGAGGCGCGACACGAGCGGAGCGCGTACGAGGTAGATGAGCGACGCCGCGACCATGATCACCGCGAGCGCCGCGAACGCGATGCCGAAGCCCTCGCCGAGGCCGAACGCCGCGCCGCGGTTCTCGACGTACTCGAAGCCGAACACGCCGGGTAGCACCTCGACGGGAAAGAGCCCCTGCGCCTGCGCGGCGCGCACGAACGCCTTCGAGATCTGATCGAAGCACACGAAGGTGACCGCAAGCACGGTCAGCACCGCGAGGCGCCACAGAAAGGGCGGTTGGAAGCTTTGGATATCAACCTTGCGCTTGTTCGGCACGTCGTTCCTTTCCAAACGGGCTGCGGCGGCGGGGCGCACCCTGCCGCCGCAGCCCTCGTGTGTTCCTACGCCCCAAGCGCCTCGGCGCAGCGCGCGCAGATATGCTCGTGCTCGCCGTGGACACCGGTGTCCTCGCGGTAGTTCCAGCAGCGGTCACAGCGCTCGCCATGGGCGGCCTCGACTGTCGCGGTAAACTCGTCGCCCTGTGCGAGCTCGACCTCGGAAACGATGAAGAACTCGGCGAGGTCGCAGGCGAGCTCACCGGTGAGGAGCGCATAGGCTTCCGCCGGCGCGGTCGCCTGAACGCGCACCTCCTGGCTCTTGGTGAACGTACCCGCGCCTCGGGCGTCCTCGATAGCCTTCGTCACCACACCGCGGAGCTCCATCGCTGCATCGAGCACGGCACCGTAGCGGTTCGCCTCGTCGAGCGCGATAGGCGCCTGGTACCAATCGAGCAGCGCTGCATACGTCTGGCCATCGCGCGCGCCGGCGGGCGCATAGGCCATGACCTCGTCGCATGTGAAGGCAAGGATGGGCTGCAGGTCGCGCAGGAGCATGGAGAGGAGCTCCGTGAGCACCGTCTGGGCGCTCCGGCGGGCAAGCGAGCCCACCTTCTCGCAATAGAGGCGATTCTTGAGCGCGTCGAGGTACACGTTCGAGAGCTCCGTGACCACGAAGTCGTAGAGCGTGCGGTAGGCGCGGTTGAACTCATAGCCGCGATAGGCGTCGTCGACCTCGGCCTGCACCTGCGTGAGGCGTGCGACCATGAGCTTGTCGAGCGGCAGCAGGTCTTCGAACGGCACCTCCTCGTGCTCGGGGTCGAACTGTCCCTCAAGCTCACCGAGCAGGAAGCGGAAGGTGTTGCGGAAGCGGCGGTACGCGTCCGAGGTACGCGCAAGGATCTCGTGGTCGATCGCGACATCGGAAGAGGTATCGACGCTCGCCACCCACAGGCGGATGATGTCGGCACCCATCTCGTCGCAGACCTTGTTCGGGTCGATCACGTTGCCGAGCGACTTCGACATCTTGCGACCCTGGCCGTCGAGTGTGAAGCCCTGTGAGACGACCGCCTTGTAGGGCGCGACGCCGTTGGCGCCCACGCTCGTGAGCAGCGAGCTCTGGAACCAGCCGCGGTGCTGGTCGGAACCCTCGAGGTACATGTCCGCCGGGTACTCGAGCTCGGGACGGTTCTCGCACACGGCCTTCCAGGACACGCCGGAATCCCACCACACGTCGAGGATGTCGCGGTCGGCTTTGAGATGGTGCCCGCCGCACTTGGGGCAGACGCACGCATCGCCCAGGTAGCTTTCGGGCGCATCGGTGAACCAGGCGTCCGAGCCCTTCTCCTTGAAGAGCGCGATCACGGCGTCAAGTGTATCGTCGTTCATAACCTTCTCGCCGCAGTCCGCGCAGGTATAGCTCGGGATGGGCACACCCCAGTTGCGCTGGCGCGAGATGCACCAGTCCGGGCGCTGCTCCACCATGGCGCCGATGCGGTTCTTCGCGTGGTCCGGATACCATGCCACGTGGTTCAGCACCTGGTCGAGCGCCTGCTCGCGCAGGCCCGTCTCGTCCATGGAGACGAACCACTGGTCCGTCGCACGGAAGATGACCGGATTCTTGCAGCGCCAGCAGTGCGGGTAGCTGTGGGTAATCTTCTTCTCGGCAAGCAGTGTCCCGCGCTCGGTGAGCCAGGCGATGATCTTCGGGTTCGCCTCGTCGGTGTCGAGCCCGCCGAAGGGACCGCCCGTACCGTACTCCTCGCCCACATAGAAGCGACCGTCGTCGTCGACGGGCATGATGATGGGCAGGTTGCAGCGGACGCCGGTGTAGTAGTCGTCGACGCCGTGGCCGGGCGCGGTGTGCACGCAGCCGGTACCGTCTTCGAGCGTGACGTAGTCCGCCGTGACGACCTTGCCCGTCACGCCTTCGAAGATGGGCTGCTTATAGGTGATGCCCACGAGCTCTTCACCCTTCGCACCCCAGGGCTCGGAGGCTCCGGCGGGCGTGAAGAGGCGTGCATCCTCACGATGCGCCGTCTCGTGGAAGACCTTCTCCCAAAGTGCCTTCGCCATGATACCCAGGCGGCCGTCGGCCTCGACGGCGACGTAGTCCGCCTCGGGCGAGAGCGCCACGCCGGCGTTCGCCGGGAGCGTCCAGGGGGTCGTGGTCCAGATCACCACGTCGACGGGCATATCGCTCGAAGCAAGTGCGTCGGGCACGTCGATGAGCTCGAAGCGGACGAAGATCGAGGGGCTCGTCTCGTCGGAATACTCGATCTCCGCCTCCGCAAGCGCTGTGTGGCAGTGCTTGCACCAGTGCACGGGTTTGCGACCGCGATAGATCATGCCGGCGTCGAACATGGCCTTGAAGACCTCGATGTCGGCGGCGTCGTGCTCGTGGTAGAGCGTGAGATACGGGTTATCCCAATCGCCGAGCACGCCCAAGCGGCGGAAACCGGCCTTCTGGAGCTCGATGTTCTCGACAGCGAACTCGTGGCACATCTCGCGGATCTTCGCCGTGGGCGTCGCGTTGAACTTCGCCGTGCCGAGTTTCTCTTCTACCTTGTGCTCGATAGGCTGACCATGGCAGTCCCAGCCGGGAACGTAGGGGGTCTGCTCACCCAGCATGGCGTGGTAGCGCATGATCATATCTTTGGAGATCTTGTTCATGGCGTGGCCGATGTGGATGGGGCCGTTCGCGTATGGAGGGCCGTCGTGCAACACGAACTTCTTGTGCCCTTCGTTCTTCTTTTGAAGCAGCTCGTAGACCCCGTTTTCGTTCCATGCCTCGAGGCGCTTGGGCTCGGACTTGTTCAAGCCCGCGCGCATGGGGAAGCTCGTCTTCGGCAGGTTCATGGTCTCTTGGTACTTGCTCTTTTCCTTCGCCACGGGATGCCCTCCCCTTCTCGTCTGTCGAGGCGCCCTGGCGCGACGCCGCGACATTCGGGCGCGGTGGCACCGCTGCCCATCCTGGGCGCCAACAAAAAAGCGCCCGTCCCTGCAAGCTGGGACGAAGCGCTCAATGTGCAGGTCGTGCCCGCAAAAGCTCTCCGCTTGAAACCACCCAGCTTAGGCGCTCGCGCGCCCGTTACTCGGCTGGCCTATCACGGCGGCCATCCCGGCGACGCCTACTAAAAGGGGTTGGTTGGGGACGTGTTCCTTCCAACCCATTGGCTGGAGACGGATGCCGTCCACCAATCAATCGAACCTCTTCGTTCGGGCCGCAGCTCCGGGGTGATATTCGCACGGGCGCGCCGGCAAACCTCGCAGCACGGGCGCATCCTCGCCCGCAGTTTGCTCTCTCATCGGCACGGAGACCGGCTACTCGTCCCCTTCACAGCCATTGGGCGCTATTGTAGCACGTTCCGTGCGATATGGAGCGCCATTTGCCAACGCATCACATGGCTTACGATAGCACTTCAAGGTATATCTATAGTTTCGAGATTCACCTCGGGTTTTGCCGCTCCGTCGCGCGCGCAAGGAGCGCGACATCAGCGCATAAGCCCTAACGCAAAACGGGGGTTAGCACAGGTGCACGGCGAACCCGGCGATCTCCTCGTTAAAATAGACGAGCTTCGTGGTGCCGTCGTCGTTCAAGACGCGAGACTCTTCACAGATCGTAAGACCCCGCGAGCAGAAGTATTCCTCTGCCGCCGCGATATCGTTCACGGCGAAGCCGATGTGGCCCATCGACCCGCGGCCGCAGCCCTTCATGACCTCGATGAGCACGTCGTTGAAATACGAGACTGGCGTTTCACTCTGCTCCAAGCCAAACAGCGCCTCGACAAGCGCCGCGATGCGAGCGGCCTCGGCTTCGTCTGCAGCATTGATGCCGATGTGCTCGATGTGCATGCCGAACTCCTGAACCGGATTCTTAATCTCCTCTGCCATGGATATCCCTCTTTCTTACCAAGCGATTAAACAGAAACTGCGCTTAGGATCCTACCCTTGCGCGAGAAACTCTTCGGGGCTGAACACGGAAACGCCGCGCTCGTTAAGCATGCTCGCAAACACGCCGTCGCCGCGCACGAGCACGCCAGAAAAGGTGCCGTCGTAGATGCTGCCCACCCCGCAGGACGGACTGCGCGGCTGTAAGATGGCGGCGTCGATCTCTCCTGCGTGCGACGCGCGGGCGAGCTCCGTGGCAGCTCCGGCGCGAAACGCCTCGTCGACGCTCTCCCCCACTTCGTTCACCACGACGCCACTCCGAATCTCGGAGCGCAGGCGTGGCGTGGGCAGGCCGCCAGCAACCTCGGGGCAAACGGCGACGACCTCGCAGCCACGCTCCTCAAGCGCGGCGACGAGGTCATCGCAAAGATTGTTCCCACCGTTGTACTTGCAGTTCCTGCCCAACAGGCAGGCACTCACGACGACGCGCATGGGTATGGCTCAGCCAGGAGCGTTCGCGCTACTCGCCGAGCTTCTGCCCGCAGGACATGCAGAACGCATCGCCGTCGCTCACGGAAGCGCCGCACTTGGGGCAGACCGGTCCCTCGACGGGGGCGGCAGCCGGAGCGGCAGGCGCAGCAGCACCAGAGGCGGCCATGATGTCGGCCATGGACTTGCCGCAGCCGGCGCAGAACATATCGGAGGCGCTAATGCGGGTGTGGCAGAACGGGCACACCACGACCGTCGCAGCCTGCTGCGAAGCGGCGTTCTGACGCTCGATCTCGTCGAGCTGAGCCTGGATAGAGGCGCGCTCGGCGTCGATTTGAGCGATGCCGTCGAAGAGCTGCTCACGGCCCGTACGGAACGAAGGGTCGTCCTTCGTGATGTCGTAGAGGCTTGCGCCCAACTGCGCCGCAAGCGCCTGACGACGCTTCATGGCGTCGTTCAACTGGTTCTTGAGCTTCATCGATTCCACGCCGCGGTTGGCACCGGCGACGCCGCGATTCAAGGAAGCCTGGACGTCATCGAGAAAACCCATGGGTTCCACCTTCTTGACTATACGTACAAAACGGACAATGGATCCGCGGCGGTTGCGCTCGCGAACGTTTCGAATATACCACCTGTTGCGGACAGGATGCGCGACGTACCAAAAGTTGTCACGCCCGGCCTCGCACAAGAGCCTCCAGCCCACGCGCATTCCCGCTCATCCCCGCCGATAATTCGACGTTAAGCGCCAGCTCATCACTGCTCTTTGATGCGCAGATAAATCGCCCGGGCGCCGGCGGTGTTCGCACGCTCCTCGAACTCGTACACACCGAGGGACTTCAAAAACGGACTGAGCTTGCGGAACCCGTAGTTGCGCACGTCGAAATCGGGCAGACGCTTGGGCAGCTCACTTCCGACCGTCCCCAGAAACACCCAGCCCTCTTCATCGGAGAACTGGTCGACGATCGAATCGACCGCCGAGCGAATGCGCCGCATATGGCTGCGGCGCGCCGTGCGGGGCAGCTCGCTGAACTCGATGTCGCCGCCCATGTCGCCGGGAGCACGCCGGGGACGCGGGAACGCCGTACCGGGTTCCTCTACCGCTTCTTCCTTCTCCGGCTCATCTTTCGCCTTGCTTGATGCCGGCTTGTGCGCGTCGGACGGCTTTTCCGCCTTCTTCGGAGCGGCCTTCGGAGAGCGCTTGGAGCGCTTTGCGGGAACCTCGGGCTCGGCATCGTTCTCTTGAACGTCATCTTCGTCGCGTCGTGCGGCGAAGAGCAGGTCGAGGTATTTGAACTGGTTGCATGCCGAAATGAAGGGCTCGGGCGTCTTCTCCTCCCCCATGCCGATCACCTGCATGCCGCTCTCGCGCAGGCGGGCGGCGAGACGTGTGAAGTCGGAATCCGAACTCACGAGCGCGAAGCCGTCGACGGTGCCGGAGTAGAGGATGTCCATCGCGTCGATGATCATCGCCGAATCCGTCGCGCTCTTGCCCGTGGTGTAGCTGTACTGCTGCATGGGGATGATCGAGTTGTCGAGCAGCACGTTCTTCCATGATGTGAGGCGCTGGCTCGTCCAGTCACCATAGATGCGCTTATACGTGGCGATGCCGGAATTCGCCACCTCGTCGAGGATAATCTTGATGTACTTCGGTGCGATATTGTCCGCGTCGATGAGGATCGCGAACCGCGGGTCGTGTGAGGTATCTGAAGCCATGGGAACCTTTCTGTAGGATGTTCGAGCGGGTGTGGAGCCTGCCGGTCAAAGCCGAAAGGCCCCGCCCCCGCTATGGCTCATGATACCCCGAACGACGGCGGCGCTATCCGCCGGCGAACCGGAGGCGCTGGGCTTGGACCGAAACACCTCGCGACGAAGATGTTCGGCTCGAAACAAATCGGCTCGAGATGCCTATTCGTCGAGTTCAATGGTAACGCTGCCAGCAAACACGCCGCTCGGCTCTTCAATATGGTATGCATACGTCGAGTCGTCATCATCGGGAACTTCCTGCAGGGTCAGCTCCGTAGTAAAGCCCTCGATCGTTGCAAACTCATAGGGGTAGTCCTGGTAGACACCGGAATAGACCTCGTCGATGGAAAGCGCTTCATCCAAGATGTCCGCAGCACTCCCCGCACCCTCCGCGGGAACCCTGGAGTTGATCGATCGTACGGTTCCATCCTTGTCAATCTGAACAACTATGTACGAAACGCTTCCGTCTTGGTACGAAATCTCAAGATACCACCTGCCCGTGGGATCGCCATCCGCAAGATCTTCGGGGAACTGGAGGCGTACGGACGCTAAATCACCCCACCCCGATTGAGGGCTGTATTCAAGGTCATCGACACGCAGGATTGGTCCGAAACTGTTCGACCCATCCTCGACGAGCATACCAGATAATGATTCAAACTCGATCGTTTGCCTGCCGCCGTCTTCGCTGACCGTAAAGCTGAAGGGAGAAAAGCCATCCCACGAGTACACGCCATTCGGCAATTTCGTGCTTCCTCCGAATGCCCCTGTAGCAAAGAGCACGATGGCGACAACGGCCGCCACCGCCGCGACCGCGATGCCGCCGATAATGAGCGGCTTTTTCGAGCGCTTGGAAGCGGGCGCGGGCGACGCCGGTGCGGGTGCGGCTGGCGTAGTCGACGCGGCGACATTCGCCCCATCGACTGCCTCCGTCGCAGGCGTTGAACCGGAAACCGTCAAGGCATTCCCACACCCCGGGCAGAACTTCGAGCCGTCGGGCAGCTCTCGGCCGCAGTTGGGACAAAACATGATGGACCCCTAGTGCGAGACAACGTTTGTTCCCTGATAGGACGGTGCAGCGCGCTGCACCGTCCATAATTCCGCGTGAAGCAGCCGGCATTTCACCGATATTTGCGCAGTGCATCCACTCTAGGCGCTGGGTTTAGACCGAAACACCTCGCGACGAAGGGGTTCGGATCGAAACAAATCGGTTCGATGCGCCTATTCGTCGAGCTGGATGCTCACAATGCCGTGTAGCTCACCATTTTGGTTCTCAAGGTAATAGACGTGTATGAGGGGGTCGGCATTGGGAACGCTCGTCAAGGTGAGGGTCTCACTAAAGCCATAGTCCCCACGATAATTAGAACGCTGATAAACCCCGTTGAACACGTCCTCAGCTGAAAGAGCATCGTCCAAGACACTCGTTGCAAGATCGGCTGCCTCTAAATGTACGGACGACGAGATTGCCTGAACCGTTCCATCTTCTGAAAACTGAACGACCGAATACATAACATTACCGTTGGACTCAGATATCTCTAAATACCATGTTCCCGTGGGGTCGCCCTCAGCAATGGACTCGGGGAACTGCACGCGGATGGAATCCGTCGTGGTCGATGACGACGAGTACTCGGGAGAGAACTCGATGTCCTCGACGCGCCATATGGTGCCATAGCTGTTTGAGCCATCCGGGACGAGCGTACCGGAGCACAAAACCGCTGTACCCCCGTTTGTCTCGACAAGCTCGAGCGTCTGCTCTCCCGCGTCCCCGCTCACTCTAAAGTCATAAGGAATGATCCCGTACAATGAGTAGCGGCCATTGGGAATGCTCTTTGTGCCGCCGCCACCGAGCACGCCCGTCGCAAAGAGCACGATGGCGACAACGGCAGCCACCGCCACGACCGCGATGCCGCCGAGGACGAGCGGCTTCTTCGAGCGCTTGGGCGCACCCGGCGCCGCGGCGTAATCGGGCGCGGGCGCACTCGGCGCCACGGGTGCGGGCGCACTCGGCGCCACGGGTGCGGGCGCACTCGGCGCCACGGGTGCGGGGGTCTGAACAGGCGCGGGGTCCGCAGCTTTGGGCTGAGATCCGTTCGCCACACCCGTGCTGGCAGCTCCGCACCACGGACAAAACGTCGAGCCGTCGGGCAGCTCCCGGCCGCATTTGGGACAGAACATGGTGACCCCCGCACACGAGACAACGTTCGTTTCATGATAGAAGGAGGGCGCAACGAATAGCAAGCAAAGATGTGGTCAAAGGTTCGCGGAAACAAACGCGCGCCCAGTGCGTGCGGCGCCTGGTTACGAGAAGGCCGCCCATCTGCGGCGCATGGCGAGCACCATCGATAGGCGGTCTTCTGCCAAAAGAGTACGCGGCACCGAGTGCCTGGCGATGGCCATTCGAATGCAGCTCGAATGCCCCACACATCTGCGCGCAGCAGAGTGAGAATCTGAGTCCTGGACGAAATGTATCAAACTTGTTCAAGCCTAATGCAGTACGAGACAGCCCAACGCGCCAGGGAAGCATAATCGAGTTTCACCCTAGCTTTGGGCGCCATCTGACCATACCTGGAAACGAACATGGCGCTGAAAGACCCGGCCTCCCAGCGCCATGACGCACCAGCGACTCTATGAGCTTGCTTACTCTTCAGGATCGATGGTGATATTCATCCAATCGTATTCGCTCAGGTGGTACTCTTCGTCCTGTTGGTAGGCAACTACAGAGTAGGAGCCGTTCCCCTCAGCGGTTACTTGGAGCCACACATCATAATACCCAGCATAGTTATCAACGCTGCTCATGATGTAATACTTCCCCTCGGGAATGTCTTCACGCTCAGAGACCTCGTTGTCGAGAACGTCCTGAACCCCGAGCCCGCCGTCAAGCGCACCCTCGCCGTAGGCAGTCACAAGAACCAGAGGGGTATTGACGTTCTCGATCGGGAAGAATTCCATGATCGAGAACATGGTCTCCGACGTTCCGTCATCATACGTCGTCGTCTGCTCGAGGTACCAGCGGCCGCTCACGTCACCCTCCGCATAACCCTCGGGGAACTGGAAGCGGACAGTGGTGTTTGAAGAACCGCTCTCGTCATCCTCGTCGGGAACGAGCTTCCAGATGGTGCCCTGGTCATTCTCACCATCTTCGACGAACGTCCCGGAGTAGTAGACATTCGAGATGCCATATGCGTCTTCGGCGTACCCGATGTCGATCTTCTGCTCGCCGTCCTCCTCATAGACCTCGTAGCTCAGGCCGTACATGTTGTTGCGCTCGAAGATGTACTTACCGTTGACGAGCTTGCTGCCGCCGTCGAGCACGTTCATGACCAAGAGGACGACGCCCACGACCGCAGCGACGGCCATGACCGCAATGCCGCCGATAATGAGCGGCTTGCGCGACTTCTTGGCGCCAGCAACGGGCGCGTAAGCAGTGCTAGAAAACGCAGCGGAGCCGGCGGGCTGAGCCTGGTTCCCCACCTTAGGAGTCAGCGGCGATCCGCACTCAGGACAGAACTTCGAGCCGTCGGGCAGCTCCTGGCCGCATTTGGGACAGAACATAGTAAACCCCCCTATCACGAGACAATGCTCGCTCCATGATAGGGGGGGGGGTGCCAGCAAAATGCAAGTGCGAGACGCCGACCCGCACCTACGTCAACGAACTCCGCCCCGCCTGGGGCCGGACATATTCTTCTAGCGCAGTTCCGCAGAAAAGCCCGCCGAGGCGGGCTTTTCGAGGACTGTTTGAGCACAGAAGAATATGTCCGGCCCCAGGCGGGGCGGCCAAACGGAGCTGCGACCCGCTACGCCGTGGGCTTCGGCGGCATGAGCGGGTTCTCGCGCTTCAGAAGCGTCATGAACTCCTGCCCCGTGATCGTCTCCTTCTTGTAGAGGTAGCGCGCGAGCTCGTGCAGCTTGAACTTGTTCTCCTTCAGGATCTGCATCGCGGCGCACCGCCTCGTCCACGTGCTCGGCGGTGCCGGGCGCGCAGGTAAGCGACGTATCCTGCGAGAGGTACGCGTTCTGCACGGTGCCGAGCGCCATCATGCCGAATTCCTCGGACATGCCGAAGCGCGTGATCATGTTGCGCGCGAGCTTTGTCGCCTGTTCGATATCGTTCGCCGCGCCGGTGGTCATCTCGTTGAAGATGAGCTCCTCGGCAGCGCGACCACCGCAGTACACGGCGAGCTTGTCGAGCGCCTCCTGGCGCGTGGTGAGGAACTTCTCGTCCTCCTCCACCTGCATGGTGTAGCCGAGCGCGCCCGAGGTGCGCGGCACGATGGTGATCTTCGTGACCGGCGCGCCTTCCTTCATGTTCGCCGCCACGATGGCGTGCCCGATCTCGTGGTAGGAGACGACCTGCTTCTCATGGTCCGAGAGCACCGTGGACTTGCGCTGTTGGCCGGCGATGACGACCTCGACCGATTCCTCAAAGTCCTCCTGCAGGGCACGGTTGCGGCCCATGCGCACGGCGCGGAGCGCGCCCTCGTTGATGATGTTCGCCAGGTCGGCACCGGAAGCGCCCGGCGTGGCACGCGCGATGGCGGAAAGGTCGATGGGCGGCTGCGTCTTCACGTCCTTGGCATGGAGCTCGAGGATCGCCTTGCGGCCAGCAAGGTCGGGAAGCTCCACCGGGATGCGCCGGTCGAAGCGGCCGGGACGCAGGAGCGCCGGGTCGAGCGAGTCCGGGCGGTTCGTGGCGGCGAGCACCACGATGCCCTTATGGTTATCGAAACCGTCCATCTCGGTGAGCAGCTGGTTCAGCGTCTGCTCGCGCTCGTCGTTCGTGGAAAGCCCCTGGTCGCGGCGCTTACCTACGGCATCGATCTCGTCGATGAATACGATACAGGGGGCGTTCTCATTCGCCTGCTTGAAGAGGTCGCGCACCTTGGCAGCGCCGCGGCCGACGAACATCTCGACAAACTCGGAACCCGAGATGCTGAAGAACGACACGCCCGCCTCGCCGGCGACGGCCTTCGCGAGTAGCGTCTTGCCCGTGCCGGGAGGGCCTACGAGCAGGGCGCCGCGTGGCAAGCGCGCGCCGATATCCTCGTAGCGCTTGGGGTTCTCCAAGAAGTCGACGACCTCCTTGAGCGACTCCTTCGCCTCTTCCTGACCCGCGACGTCCTTAAACGTGACGCCGACGTCTTCCGATTTCACCTTGCGCGCGCCGCTCTTGCCGAGACCGCCCGCGCCGCCGAAGCCGCCGCCACCGAAGTTCATGCTCGGGCCGTCGTCGCCCATCGCCTTCTTCATGCGGCGGTTGAGCCACCAGCCGATACCGAAGAAGATGAGGAACGGCACACCAAGCGTGAGCAGGTAATACGTCCAAATGCTCGAGTCGGTGTTCGGAATGATGACGTCGAGCGTGGCTCCGGCGTCGGTGATGCGGTTCGTGAGGTCTGAGTCATTCGGCATCACGGTGCACTGGTAGGCCACGGAGCCGTCGCCGCCCTTGAGCGTGTACAGCGCGGTGTACTCGCCCTCCGTGTACTGCACGGCGTCGACCTTCTTTTCCTCCAAATCGTCGAGGAACTGGCTGTAGCTCACGTCCTCGACCTTCACCTGGCGCGCCATGTTGGGGAACAGCAACGTGTTCAGCACCAAATAGACCACCAGCGCGATCAACACGTAGAGGATCATGTTCCTTCTGCGTTTATGCTCATCCATCTCCATGGGTGAAACTCCATCCACTCGGTTCGCAATGATAGTAAGATACCCAGCGGTACTACCTGTAATCAGAGAAGTTTGCTGCATTTGGAAGCGGGGATCCATGTCGATGTTGAAACGCAGGAGCGCTCATGCGGGCGCCGCATCGCTCGACGTCACGCAGGGCGTCATCTGGCAACAGCTCCTACTGCTCTGCGTGCCCATCTTCCTGAGCTCATTCTTTCAGCAGGCACACGCGCTCATCAACACGTTCATCTTGGGGCAGTTCGGCGGAAAGCTCGCTCTCGGCGGCGTGCAGGCGACGGCCTCCCTCTTCGAGCTCGCCGTCGGTTTCTCCGTGGGCGTGGGCGCCGGCTGCGCCGTCATCTCCGGTCAGTTTTTCGGCAGCCACGACGACGATCGCCTGTCGCGCTCCATCCACACCGCCATGACGCTCGCGCTGGCGGGCGGCTTGGCGATCTCGATTGCAGGCGTCGCCTTCGTTCCCCACATCCTCGCCTTCATGGGCACACCCTCCGACCTCATGGCCGAGGCGGTTCCCTACGCCCGTTGCTACGCGGCTGCGATGGTATGCTCGCTCGTGCTCAACATGGGTTCGGCCCTCTTGCGCTCCGTGGGCGATACCCGCACACCCGCCATGATTATCGCGAGCGGCTGTATCATCAACGCCGCGCTCGACATCCTGTTCGTCGCCGTGCTGCACCTCGAGGCCATGGGCTGCGGTCTCGCCACCGCGCTCACGCTCACCGTGAACGCGACGTTCATGACGCGCCGCCTCATGCGTGCGCAGGGAGCCTGGCGGCTCGACCTGCGGCGCTTGGGAATCGACGGGCGCATCTGCAAGAGCATGCTCGCGACCGGACTCCCCTTAGGCATCCAGTCCTCGGTATATTCGTTCTCGAACATCATCCTGCAATCGACGGTGAACACGTTCGGCACGGACGCCGTCACAGGCTGGGGGCTTTCGAGCCGCCTCGACGCGATCGTATGGATGGTCACGGAGGCACTCGGGGTCTCGGTGACGACGTTCGCCGCGCAGAACTTCGGTGCCCGCAACTACGAGCGCATGCGGCAGGGGTACCATACGTCGCTCGCGATCACGGTCGCGCTCGTGGGCAGCCTCTCAGCGCTTCTCGTGATCTTCGTGCAGCCGCTTTCGCGCATCTTCATCGACGATGCGGCGGTGACCGGCTACACGACCGTCATGATTCACTTCATCGCGCCGTTCTATCTGTTCTATTCGATCGTAGACAACACCTCCGGAGCGATTCGCGGCTCCGGCGAGAGCCTTCGCCCGATGCTGCTCACGATCCTCGGCACCGTCGTGTTCCGCATGATCTGGCTGCTCGCCGTGGTGCCGCTCCATCACACCATCGAGACCATGCTCATGGTCTACCCCGTGACGTGGATCCTCACGTCGATCCTGTTTGTCGCCTACCACCACTGGGGGCACTGGCTCCGTCATGCGGAGAACCGCGCCGCACGACTCGCATCCGCCGCAGAGGCGCGAGGCGCCCACCGCGAGGTTTCAATCTAGCATGCCAGTGAACGTACCTGCCGGAAAACGTGCCGTAGTCTGCCGGCTTCCGCTTGCGCTGAATCACCTTTATTCGACATTTTCTAGCCGAAGAGCAGCGATTCTGTCGAAATAAGGCGATTCAGCGGATGCAGTTAAAACAGGATGCGGACGAGGGACAGAAACAGGATGCGGCCAAAACGGGATGCAGCCGAGAGGCGGGGACGCGTGGCGCGCCTTTACGCGTAGCGTCCGTGCTGGTAATGGTAGCTGTTTGACGTGTGCGGACAGAGCTGCCAGAATGCGACGGCGGAAGCCGCGGCAACGTTGAGGGAGTCCACGCCGCGCGCCATGGGGATGCGGATCGTGAGGTCGGAGCCTTCGATCGTGCGGCGCGAGAGGCCGTCGCCCTCCGTTCCCATGAAGAGCGCAAGGCGGTCGATCGCGTTGAGCGTGGGATCGTCGAGCGAGCGGGAATCGTCGGCAAGCGCCATGGCGGCACAGGTGAAACCCGCCTCATGCAGAACGCCGAGCCCGTCGGCTGGCCAAGAGCGCGCGTCAATCCCCAGCCGCGTCCAGGGAACCTGGAACACGGTACCCATGGAAACGCGGACGGCACGCCGGTACAGCGGGTCGCAGCAGGTAGGGCTCACGAGGATGCCGTCGACGTTAAGCGCGGCGGCACTTCGAAAGATCGCACCGACATTCGTATGGTCGACGATGCCCTCGAGCACGCACACCCGCACGGGGCGACCGTCGGCGCGGACGACCAGACCGTCCAAGAACGTTCGATCATCCTCCATGCGCGGACGCCTGAACGCCGCGAGCGCGCCGCGCGTCACATTGAAGCCAGTGAGCTCCTCCATGAGGTCCATCGGTGCGATGAACGCGGGGATGTCGAGTTCAGGGCGAGCAGTAGCAAGGTCGCGGAAGACCGGCTCGAATTGCTCGAGCCAGCGCTCCCCCATCAAAAAGCTCACAGGCTCAAGCCCAGCGTTCAGCGCGCGCTCGATCACCTTGGCGCTTTCGGCGATGAAGATGCCCTTCTCCGGTTCGAGGACGCTTCGCAGCTGGCGTTCCGTGAGGCGCGTGTAGGCCTCAAGGCGGTCGTCATTGAGCTCCGTAATGTACTGAACCTGAACCATGGTGCTCCCTGCATCCCGCCCCCACGGACATGTAAAATTACCCCAGGGGTTTTTCGACATCGGGCGACGAAATATCGGCCATAGTAATCAATCGTCCGATGTCGAAAACCCCTGGGGTAATTTTACATGCCTCACAGAAAACCGTCGAACACGACGTCCACCAGCGCAGCGGCGGCAACAGCTCCCGCAAGCGAGTCGTCGTCTTCCGCCCTCGCACTCGCCTGCTCGTACGTCACGAACTCGTATGCCACGCCGGCATCGCCCTCACCGGGCTCTATCACGTAGCCACCGTCGGTTGAGGCAACGCGCCACGCGGGGTCTTCGTCCAAATTGGGAAAATACGCATCCGCTTCGCGCATGCAGTGATTCTTCGTCACGACCGCTTCAGAGCATGCGGGCAGCAGCTGGCGATACACCTCAGCACCGCCGATGACCCAAGCCTCTTCCTCGCCTGCCACGGCAGCGAGCGCCTCGTCAACGGAATGCACAACCTCGACGCCCTCGCGCGCGAACGAAGCGTCCCGCGTGAGCACGATGTTCCGCCGGTCTTTGAGCGGGCTCCCACCCGGGAAGCTCTCCAAGGTCTTGCGCCCCATGATGACCGTACGCCCCTTCGTGCAACGCACGAAATGCCGCATGTCTGCACGGTTCGCGACCACCATGTCACCGGCGCGGCCGATGCCCCAGTCGTCGCACACGGCGACGATGGCCTTCAGCTTGCAGCTCACGCGCACCTCCTACACCGCGATGGGGATGTTGCGGATCTGCTCGCCGTGCTGGTAATCCTCAACGATGAGCTCATCGGTCGTGAAGTCGTAGAAGTTCTTGACCTCGGGGTTGAGCGAGACCTTCGGTGCCGGGTACTGCGGGCGCGCTATGAGCTCGCGCACGATGTCCACATGGCGATCGTAGATATGCGCATCGACGATCACGTGCAAAAGCTCGCCCGCCACCATGTCCACGCTCTGCGCGACCATCATGAGCAGGATCGCGTACTGGCACACGTTCCAGTTATTCGCAGCGAGGATGTCCTGGCTGCGCTGCATGAGCACCATGTTGAGGGTGGGGCGCTCGTCGCCTTCGGCGTGCGTGACGTTATAGGTCACGCTGTACGCGCACGGATAGAGGTGCATCTCGTGGAGGTCGGCGAACGTGTACATGTTCGTCATGATGCGGCGCGAGTACGGCGTGTGGGTGAGGTCGTAGAGCACGCGATCCATCTGGTCGAACTCGCCTTCCGCGTACTGCGACTTCTGGCCAATCTGGTAGCCGTACGCCTTGCCGATCGAGCCGGTCTCGTCCGCCCACTCATCCCAGATGTGGCTCTTGAGGTCGTGGATGTTGTTCGACTTCTTCTGATAGATCCAGAGGATCTCGTCCATGGCGCTTTTCAGTGCCGTGCGGCGCAGTGTGAGCGCCGGGAACTCCTCGCGCAGGTCGTAGCGGGCGGTCACGCCGAAGTTCTTGATCGTGTACGCGGGCGTGCCGTCTTCCCAGCGGGGACGCACCTTCTCGCCCTCGGTGGTGGTGCCGTGGTCGAGGATGTCCGAACACATCTTCACGAAGAGCTGATCTGCTTTGCTCATGGCGCTCCCCTCTCGTCGCGTCTGGTCGAATGCATCCATTGTACGCGAGCGCACGCGCGCATGCCCGCCGGGACAAAAAAGCAGAAACCGCCACAACGACGAATCGCGTTCGCTGCGGCGGCTATTGAGCGAGGGGTACGTATATGTCAATACGGCAAAGCGGTTTCGGCCGCTCGCGCACATCGCGGGCGCAAGCCTCTCAAGATGTCGAAATGCTGCATCTTGCTTGCTATGATGCCAAAGCCGGAATCTCTGCCCTACGCGGCAACGAAACTGTCCTCTTCCTCGCCCTCCGCGTCGCCCGCGCCAAGCCCCACCACGAAGTCGATGAGCGGAGAAGAAATGAACACGGTGACAAGTGAGAACACGATCTTGGTGATGGGGATGTAGCTCAGCGAGAGCAAAAGCACGGTGAGGTCCGTGAAGAGGTAGCAGCGCGCGAGCTTGAGGCCGGTGACCTTGTGGATCGAGAGCGCGAGCGCATCGTCGCCGCCAGCGGACGCGTTGCAGCGCACCACGAGGCCCGCCCCCACACCCACGAACATACCGCCGAGAATGGCCGCGACGAGCGGATATGCGGAAAGATCCGGC
Organism: uncultured Coriobacteriaceae bacterium; assembly: GCA_949298635.1. Classification (GTDB taxonomy): domain Bacteria; phylum Actinomycetota; class Coriobacteriia; order Coriobacteriales; family Coriobacteriaceae; genus Enorma. The sequence continues at coordinate 31,317 of CASFXG010000014.1, forward strand.
AGCATATGCGGCAGGCTCTCCCAAAGCGCATAGAAGAGCGCGAGAAGCACGCTCGAGACGGCGGACCAGCCCAGAAAGCCAGCGCCCAGTACAAAAAGGCCGACCGTGTAGCACACAACGTCGAGCACAGGCGAGGCGATGGACGCATCGATGCCGAACCAATGGTTAAGCAGTAGGATGCCGCCGAGCACGCCGCCTTCCGTAATGCCCACGACCTGATGGATGTTATGCATGCCGAACGTGAGGATCGCGCACCCGAGCGCGATGGTCGCGAACCGCTTGACGAGCCCCGCCGGGGTCGTCTTCTCGAGGGCTTCCTGAGCGGAACGCTGCAGCTTGCTGATTATCCGGGCGAACATGGGTCTCACTCCATACCTGATCGCTACGTCTCTTTCCGAGTGCATAGGGTAAACTCTGGTATGGTACCAGGGTCAAGCCTTTCTCGGCTCTTCTGTGGAGGAAGTATGAAGTCGACGCGTATCAAGGACAGCTATACCATCAGCGAGGTGTCGCGCCTCTTTGGAATCGGCATCGACTCCCTGCGCTACTACGAGCGTCTCGGCATCATCACGCCTGCGCGTGCAGCAAACGGGTACCGCATCTACAGCCTTTCCGATATGTACAAGCTCGCAAGCATCAAGGAACTGCGCAGCCTCGGACTTGGCATGGAAGCGATCGGCGCCTACCTCGATCATCAGAGCCTCGACAGCACCGAGCGGCTCATCGACGACGAGCTCAATCTCATCGCAGCGCAGATCGAGAACCTGCATGCGCGCCGGGATGCGCTCACCGAACGACAGCAACGCCTTGACACCGCGCGCGAAGCGCTGGTGGGAGAAATGATGCAGGTAGCGATGCCCGTACGACGCTGTGTGAGGCTCTCCGGCCGGCTCGAGCGCGACGAGGAGATGGATCTCTTCATCTCGCGCCTGCATCGCCGCTACGACGAGCAGCTGCCGCTTTTGGGCACGATGACCGTCGGCGCGTTCTTCGATCGCGAGGCGCTCGCCGCAGGTCGTGCAGACGTCTTCGACTCCGTCTTCTTCGTCGTGGAAGACGCGTCCATACCCTGCGACTTCGAGCTGCCTGCGGGCACCTACCTCGCCTACCGCTACCGGGGATCGTATGCACAAGACGCGGACGCGTTGCGAAATCTTGCCGAATACCGTGGTGTGCCAGGGCTCTGCGAGGACGTCGCGCCGTTCGAGATCTACGAAATCGACAACCGCGACACCGCGCGCGAGGAGGAGTTCCTCACCCGCGTCGAGCTGCGCCTACCAAAGTGATAATTTCAGTACCTGGTACTGAAATTATCACTTTCTGCAATCAAACCAGCAGGCTAAAACTTCTTGCCCTTCATCTGCTGCTCCATGGCACGGAGCATATCCATGTCGGCGTTGCCGGAGCCGCCGCCCATGCCGGCGAAGGGGTTGCCGCCCATACCGCCCATACCACCGAAGGGGTTCGCGCCGCCCATGCCGGGCATACCGGGCATGCGCATCTTCTTGCCCTTCTTCCCCTTTTTGCCGCGCTTGCCGGCGGCCGCTTGCTGCTGGGCCATCGAGCGCATCTTGCCCATCATCTTGTTCATCTCGCCCCACTGCTTCATGAGGTTGTTCACGTCGGTGGGCGTGGTGCCGGAGCCGCGCGCGATGCGGGCGCGGCGTTGGCCATTGATGATCGAAGGCTTCAGGCGCTCCTTGGCGGTCATGGACTGGATCATTGCCTCGATCTTATCGAGCATGGACTCGTCCATGTTCCCGCCCATCTGGTTGAGCATGCGCTGACCACCAGGCAGCATGCCGATGAGCGACTTCATGCCGCCCATCTTCTTGAGCATGCGCATCTGGTCGAGCAGGTCGTTCATGGTGAGGCCATCGCGGAGCATGCGCTCGGCGTCCTCGAGTTTCTGGGCATCAGCGACTTCCTGCGCCTTCTCGATGATACCCACGACGTCGCCCATGCCAAGGATGCGCTTGGCCATGCGGTCGGGGCTGAAGACCTCGAGTGAGTCGGGCTTCTCACCCATGGAAACGAACTTGATGGGCTTGCCGGTCACGGCACGGACGGAGAGCGCGCCGCCGCCGCGGGCGTCGCCGTCGAGCTTGGAGATGATCACGCCGTCGAAGTCCGTGCGCTCGGCGAAGGTCGAGACGACGTTCACGATATCCTGGCCGGTCATGGCGTCGACGACCATGAGCACCTGATCGGGCTTCACGACGCGCTTGATGTCGACGGCCTCCTGCATCATCTGCTCATCGATCTGCAGACGGCCGGCGGTGTCGACGATCACCACGTCGCGCATATGGTCGACGGCCTCGCGGATGGCGCCCTGGGCGATCTCGACGGGATGCTGGCCGTCGCCGCGGAAGACCGGCACGCCGATCTCGCCGCCGAGCGTGGCAAGCTGGTCGGCAGCGGCGGGACGGTAGACGTCGCACGCTGCAAGGAGCGGGCTCTTACCCTGCTTCTTCAACAGGTAGGCGAGCTTCACGGCCGCGGTGGTCTTACCGGAGCCCTGCAGGCCCACGAGCATGATGACGTTGGGGATGCGGCTCGAGAGCACGAGCTTGCTCTCCGTGGAACCGAGGAGCTCGATGAGCTGATCGAGCACGATGCGCACGACGTTTTGCGCCGGCGTGAGCGACTCGAGCACCTCGGCGGTGAGGCAGCGCTCCTTCGTGGCGGCGACGAAATCCTTCACAACCTTGAAGTTCACGTCCGCCTCCAAGAGCGCCATGCGGATGTCGCGCATCGCGCTCGTGATATCGGCCTCAGTGAGCTTGCCCTTGCCGCGCAGGCGGTCGAAGGTGTCGTTCAGGCGGTCGGAGAGGTTGTTGAACATGAGGGCTCCTATCGTATGACACCCGACGTCCCAGCGTCCTGAACCGTCCCCTGCTCAAACAGTCCTCGCGCTGCGCGCTGCGGAACTCGCGATGGACGGTTCAGGACGCCGAGCCGCGACGGGAGATACGTACTCGCGGCGAATGTACAGATGCGGTAATTGTACCGCAAGGCTTATCAAGGGAGAAACTGCACGGCAAAGGAGCAGATACGCATCTTTGCTGCAACGGCCTACAAAGGCCAATACATGCAAAGTAGAGAATTTCCGACGTTTAGAGGGCCGATACGCCGCTTTTTTGTCTGAAATTCTCTACTTTGATGAAGGTTGCCCCGCGCCAGCCATTGGGGACGGGGGTTATTGGCTGGCGAGCCAACTGGCGAGATGACAAAGCCGCCAGCCAATAACCCATGTCCCCAATGGCTGGCGCAGAAAAATGATAATTTCAGTACCTGGTACTGAAATTATCATTTTGTGCCGACGAGGGCGCGGCAGAAGTCGTGGGCGCTGAACTCCTGCAGATCCTCGATGCGCTCTCCCACGCCCACGCGGTAGATGGGGAGCCTCAGCTTGGAGGACACTGCAAGCGCGATGCCGCCCTTGGCGGTGCCGTCGAGCTTCGTCAAAATGATGCCGTCGAGGCCGAGCGCCTCGTTGAACTCGAGCGCCTGGTTGAGGCCGTTTTGGCCGGTACCCGAATCGATCACGAGCACGACGCGCACAGGCATGGGGCCGGCGGCGCACTTCTCCGCGCGCTTGCGCGTGACATTCACGACCTTCGCGAGCTCGCGCATGAGGTCGCTCGAGGTGTGCAGACGCCCCGCCGTGTCGATGAGCACGAGGTCGGCATTCTGCTTGTCGGCCTCGTCGAGCACGTCGTAGCACACGCTCGCGGGGTCGGAGCCACGGTCGCGCTTCACCACGGGCACGCCCGCACGCTGGCCCCACACGTCGAGCTGTTCGATGGCGGCGGCACGGAACGTGTCGGCCGAACCGATCACCACGCGTTTGCCCGCCTCGTGCGCGGCGCTTGCAATCTTGCCCACGGTCGTCGTCTTGCCGGCGCCGTTGATCCCAACGAACAGCACACATGAGGGCGTCTCGCGAAACGGATCGACCTCGATGGGTGTGAAGCGCTGCTCGAGTTTCTCGGCGAGCGCCTCACGGAGCTGGTCGGCGGTCTTCAGGTTCTTGCGCGCGGCAAGGTCGCGTAAGTCGTCCGAGACGTCCATGGCGATCTCGGCACCCATATCACCCATGACGAGCGTGTCCTCGAGCTCTTCCCAGAAGTCCTCGGTGACCTCGCCGCCGAAGTAGAAGAGCTCGTTGATGGCCTCGCGGCTGCGCTCGAGCCCGCGTGAGAGCGCGTCAAACAATCCCATTATGCATCCACGACCTTTCCTGTTGCGCGGTCGAGCTTCTGGCTCACCACGCGGCTCACGCCGTCTGCCTGCATCGATACACCATAGAGCACGTCGGCGTCCTCCATGGTACGCCGCTGGTGCGACACCACCAAGAGCTGCGTGGAGCGGCGCAGCACATCGATGGCGTCGAGCAGCTTGGAGAGATTCGAATCGTCGAGGGCAGCCTCGACCTCGTCGAGCACATAGAACGGCACCGTACGCGTGCGGTACACGGCGAAGAGCAGCGCGAGCGCCGTGAGGCTCTTCTCGCCGCCGCTCATAAGCGTCATCTTCGTGATGCGCTTGCCGCGGGGCTGAGCCACCACCTCGATGCCGGTCTCGCTCGGATGTTCGGGGTCGGTCATCTCGAGATGCGCCTGACCTCCCGGGAAGAGCATGGCGAAGACCTCGCGGAAGTTCTCGTCGACCTTCTCGAACGTGGTAAGGAACGCGGTACGCATCTTGCGGTCGATGGCGGCACTGATTTTCGTGAGCGACTTGCGCGCCGCCTCGAGATCGGCGAGCTGGGCGGCGATGTAGTCCGCGCGCTCGCGCAGGCGCTCATATTCCTCCATGGCGACCTGGTTTACCGGGCCTAGGTTATTAATCTGGCGCACGAGATCTTGCAGCTCGCGCATGCACGCCTCGCGATTCTCGGGCTCGGGTAGCATGAGCGCTTCCTCGAGCACCGTCGTGCCGTCGGCCGTGATGGCCTGGATCGCACTCTCCACCTGCACCTCGAGCTTGCCGCGCTCGACCTGCACGGCGCTCTGGGCAGACGTCGCCTCATCGACCTCCGCCTTCGCGGCGGCGACTTCGGCCTTGGCGTCCTCGATGGTCTTCTTGAGCGATGCGGAATCCGCCTCCTCGAGAGACGCCTGGTCGCGCAGGCGCGCAGCCCACTCCGTCGCGCGCTCGGATAGCGCGGTGTAGCGGTCGTGCAGCGGATCGACACGCAGGCGCAGCACCTCGAGCGAGCGCGCTGCCTGCGTGGTCGCCCGGATGCGGCGGTCGAGCCCCTCGAGGCGCCGCTCGAATTCGGGAACACGGCCCTCGAGCGAATGGACGCGCTCCGAAGCCTGAGCGCGGCGGACGCGAGCGTCACCGAGCTTGGTGGCGGCTTCCGCATCCTCGCGGCGCAGGCGGTCGAGCTCATCGGTCGCCTCGGCGATTTCCTGCGCAAGCTCGCCGGCTCGTGCGCGCGCCTCATCGCGGGCGCGTTCGAGTTCCTCGGCGCGCGGGGCAGCGGCACGTGCCTGCTCCGCAGCCTCGGCACGGCGCTTCTCGAGCTTCATATATTCCGCCTGCGTGCTCGCGAGCGACTGCTCGAGCCTGCCCGTCTCCTCGCGTGCGGAGCGGAGTTCGCCTTCGAGCTGAGCAATCTCACCTGCAGTATCGCGCTCTGCAGCTCGCGCCACATCGAGCGCGCGCTGGCCTTCCACCACGCGCGCCGCCGCCTCATCGAAGACGGTGGAGAGATCGGGCTCGACGTCATCGAGCTCACGGATGCGGCGCTTGCGCTCGAGGATACCGGCAGACGCATCCGCCTGCTTGCCTAAACGGACGACACCGCCCGCGCCCACACGCGCCCCGTCGCGGCTCACGTAGGTGACGCCGGGGACAACGGGGGCGGCAAGCGCATCTGCGAGCGAATCGACGAGATAGATATGGCCGAGCAGCGACGAGACGGCGTCGGCATAGCCCTCACGCACCCGGATAAGATCCACGAGACGGCTGCCGGCGGCATCGGAAACAGCATGCATACCGGCGCTATCCCGCGCGATGAGCGTGGCGGTGCCCGAGACGCCCTCTTGACGCAGCCCTGCCTCCCCTGCTGCGCGCAGGCGCTCACGACTATCGAACACGAGGGCTTCGGCATCGCTTGCAAGCAGCTGCTCGACGAGCTCTTCGAGCTCTGAGGGCACCTCGATCACATCTCCGAGGCGTGCCCGCACGTCGAGCTGGTCATCGCGTGCGAGCGCGGCGGCGAGCGCCGAGGACTCCCCCATGCGCTCGTCAAGGCGCTTCAAACTCGCGAGCTCGGAGCGCACCTCGGAAAGGCGGTCGCGCGCCTCGGTTTCCTTCGCACGGAGCTCCTCGAGCGCGCGCTCGGCGCTCCCACTTGTCTCACGCGTCTCGTCGAGGTCGGCACGCGCGGAAGCGAGCAGCTCCTCGAGCTCCTCGACACGGCGGCGGCGTGCCGCAAGCGACGCCTTCACGTTGTCCGCGCCCTCCTGGATCTGCTCCAGGCGCGAGGCGAACATGGAATCTTCCAGCTCGGCATTGGAGAGCGACTCGCGCACACGTGCGAGCTCGAGCGTGGCATCGTCGGCAGCGCGCTGGGCTTGGCGCTGCTCGCGCGTCGAGGTGGCGATGCGCTCGTCGAGCTCCAAGCGACGCTCATGGGACGCCTGCGCCGCGGGCTCGAGCTGCGCCACATCGTCTTCAGCCACCGCGAGCGCGGCGCGTACCTCGTCGAGCGCGGCACGCGCCTGCTCGAGATCCTCGCTCACGCGGCGGCGCTGGTGCTCAGAGCCAGAAAGGGTGCCGCGCATCTCGGAGAGACGGCTCACCATGTTGTGACCCTTCTCCTCCAAAAGGCGCATGTCGGAGCCCAGGCGACCGATGATGTCCTGCATTCGCCGGCGCTGCTCGCCGAGGTCGCCCACAAAGAGGCCTTTCTCCTCAAGCAGCACCTGGAGCTTCTCGAGCTCCCGCTCCTTCTCCGCTAAACGGAAGCGCGCGAGCTCGAGGGCGGCGTCGCACTCCTTGGCGCGGTGCTCGCAGCCCTCCCATTCGCCGCGCAGGCGCCTGAGCTCATCCACTGCAAGGATGCGGGTGAGCTCGTTCGCACGCTCGGTGAGGTCGCGGTGGCGCCGTGCACGATCCACCTGCCGCTCGAGCGGGCGCAGCTGGCGCGTGATCTCGCGGCTGATGTCACGGGCGCGCGTGAGATGCTCGTCCATGGATTTGATCTTGCGAGCGGCGCGTTCCTTGCGGCGCTTGTGTTTCGAGATGCCCGCCGCCTCCTCGATGAGCGCGCGACGCTCCTCCGGCCGGCTCTGCAGGATGGAATCGAGCTTGCCTTGGGAGATGATGGAGTGGGTGTCCTTGCCCAAGCCAGAATCGTGCAGGATATCTTGGATATCCATGAGACGACAGGGGCTCTGGTTGATGAGGTACTCACTCTCTCCGGAACGATACATGCGGCGCGTGATGGCGACCTCGTTGAAATCGACGGGCAGCACGTGATCCGAGTTATCGAGAACGAGCGTGACCTCCGCCACGCCCACGGGCTTGCGCGCCGACGAACCGGAGAAGATGACGTCCTCCATGGCCTGACCGCGCAGCTGTTTGGCGCTTTGCTCTCCCAGTACCCAAAGGATTGCGTCTGAGATGTTCGATTTACCCGAACCGTTGGGGCCGACGATGACCGTGAGGCCGGGTTCGAACGACATGTGGGCGCGGTCAGCGAACGACTTGAAGCCCTTCAGGGTGAGTGACTTGAGGTACACGGCCGCCCCTTACTTGAACTTCTTATTGAGAATGACGCCGCCGGTGGTATAGCCCATGCGCTCAAGGGCATCAAGCGCCGCAGCGGCTTCCGCCTCTTTCTTGGAGGAACCCGTCCCCTTGCCCTGGCGCGCGCCGTCGACGAGCACCACGGCGGTGAATACGGGCTCGTGCGCAGGGCCGGAGGTATCGACGAGCTTGTAGGCAGGTGAAACCTTATGGTCGCGCTGCACGCATTCCTGCAGGTAGGACTTGGGATTGGTGGGATGCTCGGCGCGATCGGCAGCAAGATGCGGCTTTAAGGTGCGCACGATGAACGCCTCTGCTGCTTCCCAGCCGCCGTCGAGGAAGAGAGCTCCCACAAGCGACTCGTAAACGTTCTCGAGCGCGGAGTAAAGGCCGCGGGCACCGGTGCCGGTCTCGGAAGCTCCGAAAATGATGCAAGTATCGATGCCGAGCTCGCGACCGACCTCGGAGAGCGTCACGCCGGAAACGAGCGAGACCTTGAGGCGCGTGAGACGACCTTCATCGAACTGGGGATAACTCTTGTAGAGCGCGAGCGCCACGACAGAACCCAGGATGGAATCGCCGAGGAACTCAAGGCGCTCGTACGACGCCGAAATCGGCTGCCCCTCCACGGCGGAGGGGTGCGTGATCGCGCTTTGCAGCAAGTCGCGGTCATGGAAATCGTGGCCGCAGATCTCTTCGGCGAGCGCGAGCTTTTGAGAGATGAGCAAAGCCCGTGCCTCCTACTGCGCAGCCTCGATAGCGTCAAGCGCATCGGAAACGGACGCGATGGTGAGCAGGCGCTCCTCATCCATCTCGATATCGAATTCGTCCTCGATGGCGGTCACGAGCTGAAGGCGATCGAGTGAGTCCGCGTCCAGGTCGTCGAACGTGGTCTGTTCCGTGATCTCGTCGATATCGATGCCGAGAACATCACTGGCGATCTCAGCTACTTTGTTGAACATCTCGGTGCGGTCCATGCGCATCTCCTCTCCTCACCGGTAAACCGGCACAGATGGCCCGTATTGATTCTACCGCATGGAAGGCATCATTGGGTTCAGCTTCGTCGGCTCGGAAAGAAAGGGGTTGGTCGGCTGGAGGACGTAATCCCACCCAAGCCATTTCTCTAACACGGGTCAACATGGGCTGGGTCGGAATGGGTTGGATGGAACACGTCTCCAGCCAACCCATTCGGACACCTTAGCGAACGATGGTGCCAACGGCCTCCACGACGCTTTCGATGAGCCCCGCACGCACTGCTTCCGCGGTGGCGAGCGTGCCGTTCTTCACGGCCTCGACCGACGTCGCGCCGTGTCCGATGAGCACCACGCCACGCAGACCCAGCAGGATCGCGCCGCCCTTCGCGTCACCCGAGAGCTTCTCCTTGATGGCAGCGAGGTCGTTCTTGATAAGGAGCGCAGCGATCTTGCCCTTGAGCGAACCGAGCAGCGCACCCTTGAGCTCGGACATGATGAGCTTCGCTGCGCCCTCGGTGGCCTTAAGTGCGACGTTGCCGGCAAAGCCATCGGCCACGACCACGTCGTAGTTCCCAGATACGACGTCGCTGCCCTCGCAGTTGCCGGCGAAGCCCTCGAGCTCGTCGCTCAGAAGCGCAAAGCATTCCTTGGTGAAATGGGAGCCCTTGGTATCCTCCGTACCGTTGGAGAGCAGGCCGATCCGGGGCTTGGCGATCCCACACACCACACGGGCGTAGGCGGCGCCCATCTGCGCGAAGCGTAGCATGTCGCCGGGCTCGATGTCGGGATTCGCACCGAGGTCGCAGAAGACCGTAAGACCGCCGGTACGGTTGGGGACGGCGGAGGTGAGACACGGACGCAGCGGACGCCGCTCGCCCGCCTCCTCGTACTTGAAGGGCGTGACGTAGGCCGTGGCGGCAGCAGTGATGGCACCTGTCGCCCCTGCAGAAAAGAAACCCCGGCAGGTGCCCTTCTTCACTGCGCGACACGCGACGACGATCGAAGACTTGCGCTTGCTCATAACCGCTTTGAGGGGATCGTCGGCCATCTCGATCACATCGGGCGCGACGAGCGCCTCAACGCGGGGGCGCTCATCGGCGAAGGGAACCACGAGCTCTTCGGGACCCACCGCCACGACGATGAGCGCAGGGTCTGCGGCAAGCGCCGCATCGATGCCCGCGAGCACGACCTTCGGCTCCTCATCGCCGCCCATGACGTCGACGGCAACGCGCACTTCTTCCATGCCAGCCTCCCTAGGGCGATAGCGAAATGGCCGACTCACCGAGCCGGCCATTGCAGAATACACAGCTACCGAGTGCGTATGCTACTCGGTGACGATGACCTCGCGGTCCTTGTAGAACCCGCAGTTGGGGCAGACGTGATGCGGAAGCTTCACGGCGCCGCAACGGGGGCACGTGGAACGAGAGGGGGCATCGATCTTCATGTTGGCCGAACGACGGTTATGCGTGCGAATGCGACCCTGCTTTTGCTTAGGTACTGGCATGATGACCTTCCTTATATACTCACCGTAAGGCACGAATACGCGCAAGCAGTGATACTAGCACACTGCAGGGTGCCCTGTACAGGGTTTTTTGTGAGTTTTGAGTGGCCTCGCCGGGGAATGTCAAATTAGCCCAGCGACTCTTTTACATTGCCCAACACCCTCTTCGTACTAAAGATTTGTTCACGGGCAATGTAAAAAAGTCGCTGGGGTAATTTTACACGCCGGGTCCCAGGGCGCTCCCGCATCCCCCGCCGGGGCGCAGTCATCCGCTACGTTACTCGGTGTCCTCGTCGAACTTGAGGTTCTTGAGCACGGCGAAGGGGTTGTCGTCACTCGCCGCATGTTCCTCGGCGGCGCGCTTGGCGCAATCGCACTGCTCACGATTGAGATTCGTGCCGCACGTGGGGCAGAGTCCCTTGCAATCGGGCTTGCAGAGCACGACGAACGGCGTATCCATGATGACGGCGTCCGCGATGGGCTCGGCAAGGTCAATCTCGCGCGCCGGGCCGATCACCTCGAAACCATCTTCAAAGGCATCTGGGTCGTCTGGTTCGTCGAAGAGATAATACTCCTGAATCTCGCCGGCGATAACGAGGTGAGCAGGGTCGAGGCACAGATCGCACGTGCCCGTCGCCTGCGCGCGCACGATGCCGCTCACAAGCACGCCGTCACCGGTGTGGGTGAGCACCACGTCGTAGCTCACACCGTCCTCGAGCGCGAATTCCTTCTCCCCCATCACGTACGAGGAGGCATCGACCTTTCCTGCAACGGCATAGCTGTCACCGGGGTTCTCGAGATGGTCGGCAAGGGCCACGACCACCGGATCGAAGAGCGCCATGGTTACCAGGCACCGTTCTGGTTCGCAGAGGACGCGCCCTCGTTCAGCTGCTGACGGCAGCGCGTAACCGTCGCGGTGAGCGACTTGAGATTCTCCTCGAGATGGGTAAACACCTGCTCGGCGTAATCTTCGGCAGCATAGCGCGTCTCGCGCTCATACTGTTGGGCGCGGTCGCGGATATCGTCGGCCTGCTGCTGCGCGAGGCGCACGATCTCCTGCTCGCTGGCGATGGTGAATGCCTGCTGCTGAGCATCGGCGATGATGGAATCCGCCTGAGACGCCGCGGAGGCGATCAGCTCGTCGCGCTCCTTAATGATACGACGCGACTTTTGCCACTCCTCCGGGTAGCTCATGCGAATCTCATCAAGAATGTTGAAGAAGACCTCGGTCTCGATAACTTTGAACTGCGCGTTCTTGCCGAAGGGAGGCTTTGCCTCCTCGATAAGCCCCTCGAGTTCGTCTACCAAGCTCTCGATCCTCTCACCAGGAAAGTTGCCGCCCGGCATCCGGTCTCCTTTCGTAGACAGTCATATCGATTTCTCATGGTACCACAGAGCGCGGCGCAAACCCCTAGAAGCGGTCTTTGAGCGCGGAGGCCACATTTTGGGGCACAAGACCGGAGACGTCTCCGCCGAACGAAGCGATCTGACGTACCACCGATGAAGAGAGATACCCGTACTGGGGACTGCTCATCACGAAGATCGATTCGAGACCGGGGTCCAGCTTGTAGTTGAGATCCGCTTGCTGCAGCTCGTATTCGAAATCCGTCATCGCGCGCAACCCCTTCACCACGGCACCCGCCCCCACCTCACGGGCGAAGTCGACGAGAAGTCCGGTAAACGGACGAACCTCGACATCTGCGAGGCCCTCGGCCTCGAGCGCGCTGCGAGCGAGCTCAACGCGTTCGTCGAGCGAAAAGGTCGTTCCGACGCCGTTTTTCCCGAGCGATTCCGCAACGGCGACCGTCACCTTGGGGCAGATGCGGCGCGCGCGACGCACGACGTCGATGTGGCCGCAGGTAATAGGGTCGAACGTGCCGGGCACGAGCACGTGATCTATGGTCTTGCACATATCGTTCCCTCCGGGCCGCGGCACCTGCACCGCACCCGTCCGATGCTGAACCTACTTCAGAGCATTCTAGCGAATCTCACGGTAAAACCCCACGCGTTTTCGGTGCTCACGAAGCCATGCGCATTAGTTGGATCGACGCAGCACGTCGATAGTGGTAGAACCGTAGCGCTTCTCGCGGACGAGCTCGAACCCCTCCGGGCGCGCTCCCGCCAGGTCGCTTCTATGCTCGAAGAGCGCGATCGCCCCCGGAACAAGGAGCTCCTTTGCGGCGAGTGCGGCGAGCAGCTCCTCTGCGGGCGCGGGGCCGAGCTGATAGGGCGGATCGATGAGCACGAGGTCGTAGGGAACGAGCGGCATGCGCCCCCGCGCGGCATGCACGAGCACGTCCCCGCACGTCACGCGCCACCGACCGGATTCCGCGTGCAACATCTCGAGGTTCCGACGGACGAGCATCGCGGCGGTGCGGTCGATATCGAAAAATGCGCACGTCGCCGCCTCGCGCGAGAGCATCTCGATGCCCATCGCCCCCGAACCAGAAAACGCATCGAGCACGCGTGCGCCCTGAAGCCCCTCCGGGAGCGCTGAATCCGCGATCGACGCGCACGCCTCGCGCACGCGGTCGGTCGTGGGCCTCGTGACGTCCCGGCCGCGCGGCTCCTCGAGCCGCCTTCCGCGCCATGTTCCCCCGACAATCCTCATCCGCCGCTCACCTCCCGAAACACATCTCCATAACGTCGCACGACCTCATAGCGCAACGGTAGGGTCGCCGCCGCTTCAAGCGTATGGGCATAGCGCAGAATCTCCTGCGCATCCGTATGTGCAGCCTCGATGACGGCAGCATCTGCATCGAGGTCCACGAATCGCAGGAAGACCCCTCCGTGCTGGCGCAAACCCAAGATCTCGCCCTCATGACGCAGACGAAGGTCGAGCTCGGCGAGGGCGAAGCCGTCCGACGTGCGCTCAAGCGCGGCGAGCCGCTCCTGGGCGGTGCTGCGCGCACCCTTCGAGCCGGAACCGGCTATGATGAAGCAGCGTCCGGCTATATCACCGCGTCCCACGCGTCCGCGCAGCTGATGCAAGGTCGCCAACCCGAACCGCTCCCCGTCCTCGATGAGCATGACGGTGGCCTCGGGAACGTCGACGCCCACCTCCACGACCGTCGTGGAGACGAGCACCTGCACCTCGCCTGAACGGAACGCCTCGATCGCAGAGTCTTTCTCCGCGGCGGAAAGCCTACCGTGGAGCGCGCGGATCGATGCGCCCGGAAGCACATGGCGCAGATGCTCCACCTCGCGCTCAACGCTATGGAGCGCGGGCGCGGTGCGGGCGGCACCTTCGGCATCCTCCCGGGAAGCAGGGACATCGTCGAGCTCGGAAGCGTCATCGGACTCGGCGACGAGCGGGCAGATGACGTACGCCCGCTGCCCCCGCGCCAGGCATTCGCGCAGGGCGCCGTACGCGATGTCGCGATTCGCCTGCGAGAGCACCTTTGTTTCCACACCCGATCCCGCGCGCGGGCGGGTGCGTATGACACTCGTATCGAGGTCGCCGTATACCGAAAGGGCAAGGGTGCGCGGGATGGGCGTCGCCGTCATGACGAGCAGGTCCGCGCCCAATCCCTTCGCACGGAGCGCATTGCGCTGGCCCACGCCGAAGCGGTGCTGCTCGTCGATCACCACGAGCGTGAGCCGCCGGAAGACGACATCATCGGAAAGCACGGCGTGCGTGCCGAAGAGCACGCTGAGCTCGCCTGCGGCAAGGCGGCGCGTGGTCTCTGCGCGCTCCGAGGCGGGTGTGGCGCCCGTGAGCAGCGCCCAGGAGACGCCCGCCGCATCGAGCACGGGGCCGATCTTCACGGCATACTGCTGCGCGAGCACACCCGTGGGTGCCATGACGCAGGCTTGGGTACGGGTATCTGCCACTGCAGCGAGCGCCACGCTGGCGACGGCGGTCTTGCCCGTTCCAACGTCGCCCAGAAGCAGGCGGTTCATGATGCGCCTACCATCGCGCATATCGTCGAGGATCTCATCGACGGCTTGCTTCTGCTCGGACGTGAACTCAAACGGGAAGGCGCGCAGGAGCGCCTCGACGTGTGCCGCCGTCACATGTGCGCACGGCGCGATGCCCAGGAGGTTCCGATCGTTGCGCAGACGAAGCGCGAGCTGCAAGATGAGCAGCTCGTCGTAGGCGAGACGTTGGCGCGAGCGCTCGCGCTCCTCCATGGATGCGGGAAAGTGCAACGCCCGAATCGCACGTGAGGCGCTCATGAGGTGCCTGCGCGCACGCAGGCGCGCAGGCAGCAGGTCGCAGAAGCCCTCGACGCGCTCCAAGGCACCGGCGATGATGCGGCGCATCCACGCGACCGAGATCTTCTCGCCCACCGGATGCACCGGCAGGATCGAACCGGCGGCATCGGCGTCGTCGAGCTTCTCGTAGTGCGGGGAGCTCATCTGCTTGAAACCGTAGGAGAACTCGACCTTGCCCATCACGGCGAGCCGGTCGCCCGCTTTGAGTTGTTGCGCGATCCACGGTTGCTTGAAGAACGCGACCTGCAGCACGCCGGTCGCGTCGATAAGCGACACCTCGACCACGGAGAGCTTCGGACGCGGACGCTTCTCGCGCACGCGATCGACGGTCGCCACGACGGTGCAGACCTCACCCAAAGGTGCTTGCTCGATGGTATAGGCATGGGTGAAATCGAGGTAGCGGCGCGGCATGTGCATGAGGAGGTCGCCCACGCGTTCGATTCCCAAACGCCTGAGCGCCTCCTCGCGCGCACCGGAAACATATTTGAGCCGGCCGATGTCCTCGTCGAGCACGCTGGCACGCAGCAGACGCTCACATGCCGGCGAGAGCGAATAGGGACGCTCGGCGGCCATAGGGCTACTCGATCGAGAAGATCACCGGGTACAGCGGCTGCTCGCCACGGTGGGAATCGATCTCGAGGTCGGGCTGGGCTTCCTCGATCGCTGCGATGAGCTCTTCGAACGCCTCGTCCGAAAGATCGGAGCCGGCGAGGATGGTGAGCGAATCGCCCTCCTCCTCTTCCTGCATCTTGTTGATGCAATCGAGCGTGACCTGCTTCACGTCGGAGCCGACCACGTCGATGGAACCGTCGATGATGCCCATGACGTCGCCCGCGTGGATAGGGCTGCCATCAGAAGCCTGTGAATCGCGCACCGCGGTGGTGACCTCGCCGTCACGCACCTCGGCCACGGCCTCGGCCATCGCAGCGACGGCGTCTTCGAGCGTGGAATCGGGCAGCACGGCGAAGAGCGCGGAGAACGCCTGCGGCACGGTCTTCGTCGGGACGACCGCGACCTGCTTGTCGGTGCAGGCGCTCGCGGCGGCCTCGGCGGCCATACGGATGTTGCCGTTATTGGGCAGGATGATGACGGCCTCGGCGTTCACGCGCGACACAGCCTCGAGCAGGTCCGCCGTCGAGGGATTCATGGTCTGACCGCCAGAGACGATCTCGTCGACGCCGAGAGACTTCAAAATCTCTGCCTCGCCGGAACCGGCGGCCACGGCCACGAAGCCGAGCGGCTTGGGCGGCGCAGCGGGAGCGGCGTCCTGGTCGGCATGGATGTTCGCGGTACGCTCGGCGCTTTCCATATCCATGTTGTGGATGAAGACCTCATAGACCTGGCCGAGCTGAAGCATATGCTCGAGCACGAGGTTCGGTGTGTTGCTGTGCACGTGGATCTTGTAATCGGGATACGCGCCCACGAGAAGTTCGCAGTCACCCATAGAGGCGAGGAACTTCAGGCACTCGTCCTCGTCGAAGGGAGCATCCGCCTTGAAGAGGAACTCGTTGCAGTAGCGGTACTCGGAACCCTCCCAGTCGTCGTTCGCCTCGATCTTCACCTGGGCGAGCGCGCCCTCGCGGGCGGAATCGACATCGAAGGACGCCTGGAAATCCTCGACCTTCACCGTGGAGCGGCCGAGCGCCGCCGCGACGAAGTTCTCGAGGAAGATGGCGAAGCCGAATGCACCGGAGTCCACGACGCCGTTCTCCTTGAGCACAGGAAGCAGGTCGGGCGTGCGGGCGACGGACTCGTAGGCTTCGACGACGATGGCATCGAGCGTGTCTTCCACCGACTCGCGCGCCTTGGCACAGGCATCCGCGCGGGTCGAGATGTCGCGGAGCACCGTGAGGATCGTGCCCTCGACGGGCTTGCGAACGGCCTTGAAGGCGACCTTCACGGCATTGCGGAGCGCAGCGGCCACATCGGCCGAGGTCGCGGGCTCGGAAGCGCCCACAAGACCCTCCGCGGCGCCGCGCAGGATCTGCGAGGTAATGACGCCCGAGTTGCCGCGGGCGCCCATGAGCGATCCGTGCGTGATCGCAGCGGCGATGGCCTCCATGTCGGCGTCGGCGCCGAGCGCGGTGAGCTCGCGCACCACCGAGGCGAGCGTGAGGGACATGTTCGTTCCGGTGTCTCCGTCGGGCACCGGGAACACGTTCAGCTTGTTGATATCCTTCGCTTTATCGGAAACCGCAGCGGCGGCGATGGGAAAGCAGGTTCGAATGGTCTTCGCAATCATCGGCACAATCTCCGTCAATCTTGTGGGAGTACTCGTTCGCACGCAGGCTAGCTGCGGTTCTTGAGGGCGTCAACATGAATGACGACCTTGAGGTTCGCAGGATCGATCTGGGCTACCTCCTGCAGCGTGAACGCCACGGCGCTCGAAAGGTTCGCGCACACGGACTTCATGTTCACGCTATCTTCGAGCACGACGTGCAGATCGACCTCGAGACCGTTCTCGCCCGCTGCGACGAGCACGCCCTTGCGCAGACGCTGGCCGGCGAGCAGGCGCACGCTTTCGGCGCCCTGCAGCTGCTCGGCCATGCCAACCACGCCATAGCACGACATGGCTGCGTAACCGGCGATATCGGCGATGACATCATTCGAGACGCTCAGCGTTCCAGGTACGATTTCAGGCACGGGAATCTCCTTATCTGATGCGCAGGCATCGGTTTCCGTGAGTAATCGTGCATATATTACTACGACGCGCCGCCTCGTGCAGGCTCAGCGCAAGAACGCCATCGACGGAACACGTGCTCGCGTCAAAAGCGGCATGGTGCGAAGGAGCGTCTCATCTCACAGACACCGAATTGGCTTGACGACGCGCTTTGAACAAAAACATCGAAGGATTCGTTCGCGTTCCCAAGCAAACGTGAACTCATCCTTCGATGATTGTTAGAAACGATGAGCGAGGCAGCGCCGTAGGCTTCTTCGCGAATCGGCACCGATCGCTTCGGCGACGGCCTTCGCCTACTCCTCCCCGCCATCTTCCGCAAACTGCGCGTTGTAGAGCTCGGCATAGAAACCGCCCCGAGCGAGCAGCTCTTCATGCGTACCGGATTCCACGATGTCGCCGTCGCGCAGCACGAGGATCTTGTCGGCGCTGCGGATCGTGGAGAGCCGGTGCGCGATCACGAAGCTCGTCCTCCCCTGCATGAGGGCATCCATGGCACGCTGGATGCGCTCCTCGGTGCGCGTGTCCACGTTCGAGGTCGCCTCGTCCAGGATGAGGATGGGACGATCCGCGATGAAGGCGCGGGCGATGGTGAGCAGCTGGCGCTGGCCTTGGCTCACGTTCGAGGCGTCCTCGTTGAGCTCGAACTCGTAGCCGCCGGGAAGCGTGCGGATGAAGTGGTCGGCGAGCGCAGCCCGAGCGGCGGCATGGACCTCGTCATCGGTGGCATCGGCGCGGCCATAGCGGATGTTCTCCAGAATCGAGCCCTTGAAGAGCCACGTATCCTGCAGCACCATGGCGAAGTTGCGGCGAAGCTCGGCGCGCGGAAGGTCGCGCACGTCGATACCGTCGATGGAGATGGAGCCCCCGTTCACGTCGTAGAAGCGCATGAGGAGCTTCATGAGCGTCGTCTTGCCTGCGCCTGTCGGGCCCACGATCGCCACTGTCTGTCCCGGCTCGACCGAGCAAGTGAAGTCGTGGATGATCGTCTTCTCCGGCACGTAGCCGAAGCGCACGTGCTCGAAGGAGACCGCGCCCTTGCAGGCAGGCAGCTCGCGGGCGGGCGCGTCCGCACGCTCCTCCTCTTCGGCAAGGAACTCGAAAACGCGCTCCGCGGCGGCAGAAAGCATCTGAAGCATGTTCGAAACCTGCGTGAGCTGCGTGATGGGTTGCGTGAAGTTGCGGACGTACTGCATGAACGCCTGGATGTCGCCGACGGTGATGGCGCCCGCGACCGCGAGGAACGCGCCGATGGATACGACGGCCACATACGCGAGGTTCGCGACGAAGTTCATGATGGGTTGCATGAGGCCGCTGAAGAACTGCGAGCGCCAGCCGGAATCGTAAAGTCCCTGGTTTTCGGTATCGAAATCCTCGAGCGCGCGATGCTCGCGGTTGAAGACCTTGATGACGTTCTGCCCGGAAAAGCTCTCCTCGATAATGCCGTCCACACGGCCCAACAGCGCCTGCTGACGGCGGAAATACCGCTGCGATGTGCGCACCACGAGCACCACGAGCACGAGCGAAACGGGAACGGTGAGGAACGTGACGCCCGCGAGGACGATCGACACGGACACCATCATGACCGTCACGCCGATGAGCTGCGTAATCGAGGTGATGAGTTGCGTCACGCTCTGATTGAGCGACTGGCCGAGCGTGTCGACGTCGTTCGTCACGCGGCTGAGCACGTCGCCCACGGAGTTGGTCTCGAAATAGCCGAGCGGCATGCGGTCGACCTTCTGGATGATCTCGCGGCGCAGGCGGTAGCACACGCGCTGGGTGATGCCCGTCATGAGCCATCCTTGCAGGAAGTTGAGGAACGCCGAGGTCACGTAGAGGCACATGAGCGTCGCGAGGATGTACCCGATTGCCTCGAAATCGATGCCGCCCGTCCCGGCGACCTTGCTCGCGATGCCCTCGAAGAGCTTCGTCGTCGCCTGGCCGAGGATCCTTGGCCCAATGACGTTGAAGACCACGGATCCGATCGCGCACGCGATCGCTATGAGCAGCGCAATGCGCTCATGAGCGATATAGGAGATGAGGCGCTTGATCGTACCCTTGAAATCCTTGGCGCGCTCGGCGGCAGGCCCGCGCCTTCCCATGGGACCCGGCATCAGCGCTCACCTCCTTCCAGGGCGACCGCACCTGCGGCGGTGCTCGCCTGCGTCGTTTCCTCGAGCCCGAGTTCCGCGGCGGAGAGCTGACTCTTGGCGATCTCGAGATACTCGGGGCAGGTGCGCAGAAGCTCCTCGTGCGTTCCCTTACCTACCACGCGGCCGTCATCGAGCACGATGATCTCCTCCGCGTGCATGATTGTCGCGATGCGCTGGGCGACGATGATGATCGCCGCATCGCTCGCACGTTCCGCGAGCTCGGCACGGAGCGTTGCGTCGGTCTTGTAGTCGAGCGCGCTGAACGAATCGTCGAAAACGAGCACGCGCGGCTTGATGGCCAGGGCACGCGCGATGGAAAGACGCTGGTTCTGGCCGCCGGAAACGTTCGAGCCGCCCTGGGAGATCGGGCTCTGGTAACCATCGGGCTTGCCGTCGATGAACTCGGTCGCCTGCGCGATCTGCGCCGCATCGACCATGTCGGCGTCCGACATGGTCGGGTCGCCATATTTGATGTTGCTCTCGATGGTGCCGCTGAAGAGCATGCGCTTCTGCGGCACGTAGCCGATCTGGCGACGCAGCTCCTCGAGACTGATATCTCGGATATCCACGCCGTCAAGGGTGATGGAGCCCTCAGTGACGTCGTAAAGGCGCGGGAGCAGTTGAACGAGCGACGACTTGCCGCAACCGGTGGAGCCGATGATCGCGGTGGTCTTGCCCGGTTCCGCCGTGAAGCTGATGTGCTCGAGCGTAGGCACGTCCGCATCCGGGTAGGTGAACGTCACGTCGTTGTAGGCAACGACACCGCGCCACCCCTCCCCGCCCTCGCGGGAGACGCGCTGCTCCGGCGCCGGGTCCTCGATGCTCGAACGGGTGGCGAGCACCTCCTGCACGCGCTCGGCGGCGACGTCGGCGCGCGGCAGCATGACCGAGATCATGGTGATGATCATGAAACTCATGATGACCTGCATGACGTAGTTGATATACGCCATAAGGTCGCCGACCATGATGGTGCCGGCATCCACGCCTTGGCTTCCGAACCACACGATGGCGACGGTGGATGCGTTCATCACGATGAGCATGACCGGCATGAGGACGGACATGCAGCGGTTCGTGAAGATGTAGGTGCGCGTGAGCTCACAGTTGGCATCGTCGTAGCGACCCTGCTCGTACGCTTGGCGGCCGAAGGCGCGGATGGGCATGATACCGGTTATGATCTCGCGCGCGACGAGGTTGTTCCGATCCACGAGCTTCTGCATGATGCGGAACTTGGGCATGGTGACGCCCATGAGCACGCCGATCGCGACGGCGATGACGGCAACCGCCACCACGAGGATGGGCTCGAGCCCCACCGGGTTCGCGAGCACGCGCACGAGCGAGCCGATGCCCATGCACGGCGCGAAGAGCACGATGCGCATGCACATCACGAGCACCATCTGGATTTGCTGGATGTCGTTCGTCGCGCGCGTGATGAGCGATGCGGCAGAGAACTTGTTCATCTCGGCGGGAGAGAAGTCGAGCACCCGCTCGTAGAGGTCATGGCGCAGGTCGCGCGCGATGGCTGCTGAGGTCTTCGATGCGTTGAACGCAGCGAGAATGGCGCAGAGGGCGGAGAAGAGTGCGAATGCGAGCATGGTCGCTCCCTGGCCGAAGAGATAGTCGGTCTGCACCTGGTTGAGGTCGACGCCGGCGCGCTCATAGACGTAGCGCACATACGCGATGGCGCGCGACTCGACCATGCTGTCGCCCGTGTCGCCGAGCGCGTCCACGATGGTGGCGCGCGACGCGGCGAGGTCGTCTGCCGAGATCATGCCCGCGTCCACGAGCTTGGAGATGTCGTCCATGTCGATGGTGTCGCCGAACATGGCCTCCATTTGCTGGAGGGCGGCGGCCTGCGCTTCCGGCGAGGTACCGGTCGAAAAGACCTGCCCGGCGCACTGGGCGAACGATTCGATCGGGATGCCCTGCGCCATCTGGTAGACGAGCATCTCCGCCTCGGCGAGGGGCCGCGCGAGCGCGGCGCGGTCGTCGGCGGTGCCCGTGAAGGAGCGCACGGCGTCGCCCTCGCCCGCGCTGTAGGCGGCCTCGACCCGCGCGGCCTCGTCTTCCGTGAGGAAGAGCTCAACCTGGGCGAGGTCGTCGGCGCGGATCTCGTCCGGCACCGGGCTCTCGATGCCGCCCTGGCTGATGCCCACGTCCACGATGTCGCTCATGAGGCCCGGAAGCGTGAGCTCGCAGTTGGCTTGAATGCACAAGAGGGCCAGCGCGATGACAAGATTCACCACGTGGCATTTAAGAAACCTGAATATCTTCAACGAACTCCCCCCTATATATAAGTGTACGCGCATCGCGAGCCGCCCTAGGGCGAGCAAAAACGTGCGGTAAAACGTCAAACGTCTGACTTGTACCCCACCGCGACGAAACGTGAGAAGCGATGCTGGACATTATCTTACGAGCCACAACATCTACATTGCTTCGGTACCGTACTAATCTTCCGAAATATCCATTCGGAGTTTGATCAAGCTACCGCACAAGCCTCTCCTAAAGATACGTATTGAACTGCCTAAGACACGTGATAGAATCCTCAAGGCAGATTAATGGGATTATCTTCAAATCTCTTCATGAAGATTGCACGTATACGAAGAGATATGTGCTATAGTTCCTATCTGTTTGTTCAGCCGGATAGTTCCAGACCACCCAAGGAGGGTTTGAATATGTCCAAAGTTTGCGAAGTCTGCGGTAAGCACCCCGTTGCTGGTCGCTCCATCAGCCACTCCCACCGCGTGACCAACCGTAAGTTCCGTCCCAACATCCAGCGCGTCTACTGCGTGGTCGACGGCCAGCGCAAGAAGATGAACGTCTGCACCACCTGCCTCAAGTCCGGCAAGGTTGCTCGTTCATAGCATTCCCTCTCCTTGGGATTATCTTTGTGCTTGAAAGCGCGTCCTTCGGGGCGCGCTTTTTTTGTTTGCATCGTCGTCCCGTCGCGCCTCGGTTATTCGCTGGCGCTCTCGAAATTGTCACCGTTCAAGCGCATTCATTTTTCCTGCTCAGCAGGCTGACAAAAATTGAAGCGTTAAAAATATTTGAAACGCTTAAATTTACCATTTACCGGAATCTTACCGTTCGCCGAGAAATATCTTGCTAAAATCGT
Organism: uncultured Coriobacteriaceae bacterium; assembly: GCA_949298635.1. Lineage (GTDB taxonomy): Bacteria > Actinomycetota > Coriobacteriia > Coriobacteriales > Coriobacteriaceae > Enorma. The sequence goes on from CASFXG010000014.1 coordinate 53,719, forward strand.
GGCTGTAGGATAAGTCACCATACGCAAGGAGAGACACATGGTGAAAAAGGCATCCTCTGCCCCTGAGGTCATCGACTCCGTCGACGCCCTCGAGGCGAAGCTCGTGCAGATGCGCGAGGCCCAAAAGGTCTTCGCCACCTACACGCAAGAGCAGGTGGACAAGATCTTCTTCGAGGCCGCCATGGCCGCCAACAAGCAGCGCATCCCGCTCGCCAAGATGGCGGTCGAGGAGACGAAGCGCGGCGTGCTCGAAGACAAGGTCATCAAGAACCACTACGCAGCCGAGTACATCTACAACGCCTACAAGAACACGAAGACCTGCGGTGTCATCGAGCGCGATGAGGCCTACGGCATGACCAAGATCGCCGAGCCGATCGGTATCGTGGGCGCGGTCATCCCCACCACGAACCCCACGTCGACGGCCATCTTCAAGACGCTCATCTGCCTGAAGACCCGCAACGCCATCATCATCTCGCCGCACCCCGCAGCCGCGCAGTGCACCATCGCCGCCGCGAAGGTCGTACTCGAGGCCGCCGTCAAGGCCGGCGCGCCCGAGGGCATCATCGGCTGGATCGACCAGCCCACGCTTGAGCTCACCGCGAAGCTCATGAGCGATGTCGACATCATTCTCGCCACCGGTGGCCCCGGCATGGTGAAGAGCGCCTACTCCTCCGGTAAGCCCGCCCTCGGCGTCGGCGCCGGCAACACCCCCGTCGTCATCGACGACACGGCCGACATCCTGAACGCCGTGAACTCCATCATCCACTCCAAGACGTTCGACAACGGCATGATCTGCGCCTCCGAGCAGTCCGTGACCGTGCTCGACTCCATCTACGACGACGTCAAGGCCGAGTTCCAGCGTCGCGGCTGCTACTTCGTGAAGAAGGGCAAGGAGCTCGAGGCCCTGCGCGAGGCCATGTTCAAGAACGGCGCGCTCGACCACCGCATCCCCGGCATGCC
>CASFXG010000015.1 GCA_949298635.1 uncultured Coriobacteriaceae bacterium
CATCGATGGGGAAATGAGTCAAAACGACCCCGTCCCCAAATGAGTCACCCGATCCCATCTGTCCTAGGCGTCCAAGAACCGCGCGTCGTGCGCATGCTTCTCGATATACTCGCGACGGTACTCTACCTGGTTGCCCATGAGCTCGCGCACGGCGCGGTCGGCGGCCATGGCATCCTCGATGGTCACGCGCTGCAGAATGCGCGTCTTGGGATCCATTGTGGTCGATGCGAGCTGCTTGGGATCCATCTCACCCAGACCCTTGTAGCGCTGGACGGTGTAGCCGCGGCGCTTCTTCGTGACCTTGCCGACCTCGTCACCATCGCCCTCATCGGGGTTGAGTCCCAGACTCTTGATGGTGTCACGCAGAATCTCCTCTTCGGGCTGGCGGCCGTTGGGGTAGACGTAGTGGATCTTGTTGCGCACCTTCACGCCGAAGATGGGCGGGCAGGCGACATACACATACCCGGCATCGATGAGCGGACGCATGTACTTATAGAAGAACGTGAGCAACAGGATGCGGATGTGCGCGCCGTCAACGTCGGCGTCGGTCATGATGATGATCTTGTGGTAGCGCGCCTTCGTGATGTCGAAGTCACCGCCGTCGCCCGCGCCGGAGGTCACGCCGGTGCCGATCGCGGTGATGAGCGACTGGATGGTATCGGAGCTGAACGCACGGTGGTCGCCCACGCGCTCGACGTTCAAAATCTTGCCACGCAGAGGCAGGATCGCCTGGATGTCGCGGCGGCGGCCATCCTTGGCGGAGCCGCCGGCAGAGTCACCCTCGACGATGAAGAGCTCGGTGAGCTCGGCATCGCGCACGGAGCAGTCGGCGAGCTTACCGGGGAGCGAGGCGGTCTCGAGCAGCGACTTGCGACGCGTGGCTTCGCGTGCCTTGCGGGCGGCAGTGCGCGCCTTCGATGCCTGCTGCGCCTTCTTCACGATTTCGCGGGCAGCCTTCGGATGCTCCTCGAGGTAGTCGGTGAGCCCATCCGTCACGACCTTCAACACGAGCGTGCGCATGAAAGAACTGCCGAGCTTGGCCTTCGTCTGGCCCTCGAACTGCGGGTCGGAGAGCTTGACCGAAATGACGGCCGCAAGACCCTCACGCACGTCATCGCCCGTGAGGTTAGAATCCTTCTCCTTGAGCATGTTCTGCTTGCGCGCGTAATCGTTGATGACGCGCGTGAGCGCCGTGCGGAAGCCCTCGAGGTGCATACCGCCCTCGGGGGTGTAGATGTCGTTCGCGAAGCTCATGACGTTCTCTGAGTACGAGGTGTTCCATTGCAGCGCGACCTCAACCTCACCGGTCTTCTCGAGCGGCGCGTCCGGCTCGCTCTTGCCAGAGAGGTAGATGGGACGCTTGAGCCCGTCGGGGATATCCTTGCCCTCGTTCAGGAACTTCACGAAGTCGATGATACCGCCCTCGTAGCAGAACTCGTCCACACGCGGCATGAGCTCGCGCTCGTCCTTGAGCACGATCTTCAGGTTCTTATTCAGAAACGCCGTCTCCTGCAGGCGGTTGCGCAGCGTCTCATAGTCGAAGACCGTCGTCTCGAAGATCTCATCGTCGGGCCAGAACGTCGTCGTCGTACCCGTCGACTTGGCGGTGCCCACCGTCTTCATCTTCTGCGTGGTGTTGCCGCGGCTGAACTGCATCTCATGGATCTTGCCGTCGCGCTTGACCTGCACGATCATCTTCTTGGAGAGTGCATTCACTACCGAGACACCCACGCCGTGCAGACCGCCGGATACCTTGTAGGCGTTGTTGTCGAACTTGCCGCCCGCGTGGAGGATCGTCATGACGACCTCGAGCGTGGGGATCTTCTTCACCGGATGCTTGTCCACGGGGATGCCGCGGCCGTTGTCGACGACCGTGACCGAGTTATCGGCGTGGACCGTGACCTCGATCTTGGTGCAGAACCCGGCCATGGCCTCGTCGACGGAGTTGTCGACGATCTCCCACACCAGGTGATGCAGGCCGCTCGCGCTCGTCGAACCGATATACATGCCAGGGCGCTTGCGCACCGCTTCGAGACCTTCGAGGATCTTGATCTCGCCGCCACCATACTCCTGCTTTTTTGCCACGTTTACTCCTTTTCGCTCCCGCGCGCGACCGCGCATCGGCAAAATGCTCCAACCTTATATATGATAGCTGAATATATAGCTTCTCTAAAGTAGTTAAGAATAGCTCTACAAGGCCACCAGATTCGATTTACGCCTTGTTTTGAGCCTCACGACCCTTTTTCCACTCAACCGAAGCAGATATTGCCATTTTCAGGGATTCCCGAAGCTTTCTGTCCTCGATGGGCGCGACCTTGTCCTCAATCGCGCGCGCCTCGGCATCCGTGAGCTCCGCACGGGGTACCGGCGCGGGCACACGGCCGCTGGGTGCGGTCACGCGCCGCGCGGCCTCGCTCGCCTGGTAGCCCTCGCGCGACGTCCTGAACACGAACCCGTCAATCTTCGCGCCCGCGCGTTCCATGCGCGCACGGATAATCTCGCGAAACATCATCATCTCTTGCGTCCACACCGAACCGTCGAGGTACACGAGCAGCTCGTTGGTGTCGGGCAGGAACTTCAACCCCGTCACGTGCTCCCCCTCGCGGGTGCCGGCGCACACGGTATTCCATGCACGATACACGGCGCGCGCTCGCTCCGCCTCGCCCATGCGCTCCCGCTGCTCGGGCGTGGCGCCCGCGATGATGCGCGAGCGCTCAACATCGACCATGCTCGAGATCGAGGCCAGCCCCTGGCGCTCACCGCTACCCGCAGGCATGCTCCCCTTCACCGATCATCACCACCTTCGCGCGCTCGAGCGTCTCGGTATCGAAATACCCGAGATTCGTCGTCGTGATAACCGTTTGCACGCCATCCTCGATCTGAGCGATGAAGGCGGCGCGGCGCGCGGCGTCGAGCTCGCTCATCACATCATCGAGCAGCAAAAGGGGCGGGCGGGACAGGATATCGCGCGTCACGGCGACCTCGGCCATCTTCCATGCAAGGACGAGGCTGCGCTGCTGACCTTGCGATGCGAAGGCGCGAGCGTCGCGTCCGGCGATAGTGAACGTGATCTCGTCGCGATGCGGCCCCACAAGCGTGATCCCGCGGCGAAACTCCTCCTCAGCACGCTCCTCATATGCTTCCTCAAGGCGCGACCGCACGGTCTCAATCGCGTGCGCACGTTCATGTTCCTTCGATGCCACCGTCGCGATTACATCTTCTTCCCCACACTCCCAGGTGGGAGCGTAGGAGATATCCGCCTCCTCGCCGCCCGCGAGCGAGGCGTAGAAGGCGCGGACATAGCCGCGGATGCGGTCGAGCAGCGCGAGCCGGTGAACGGTGAGGGCGGCGCCCGTCGCGGCAAGCGACTCATTCCATGCACCCATGAGATCGCGGGTCGTATATGCTTCTTTCAACAGGGCGTTGCGCTGCTCGACAGCGCGCTCATAGGTTCCCTCGAGCTGTGCGTAGCTTTCGTTCAGCTGCACACCGAAGCCGTCGATCGCATCGCGCCGCACGCGCGCGCCGCGCTTCACCATATCGAGGTCGTCGGGGCAGAAAAGTACCGAGGGCACCACGCCGCGCATACCCGAAGCGGGGCAGCGCTTGCCGTTTCGGCTGAAGGAGCGCCTCCCCTCTTCCACGCGGCAACCATGATCGATGACGCGCCCTTCCCCCTCGAGATCGAGTTTGAGCGCGCAACGATCCTGCCCTTCCAGCACCATCTCCGCAGGCGCGGGACGTCTGAACGACCTTCCCGCGGTAAGCAGCTGCAGTGCCTCGACGAGATTCGTCTTGCCCACGGCGTTTCGCCCCACGAGCATGGTGAGGCGCTCGTCGAGCTCGAGCTCGAACGAAGCGAAGTTGCGATAGTTCTCGACGGTGAGGCGCCGCGCGAAGATCGACATGCGCTAGACCCGCATCGGCATGATGAGGTAGAGGTAATTCACCTTGTCGTACGACTTGAACACGCCCATCTTCGAATAGCTCTGGAGCTCGAGCGTGATCTCCTTCTCCTGATGGCCGAGCGCGCTCAGGCAATCGTGGATGAAGCTGTTCTTGAACGCGATGGTTCCGCCCTCTCCCTCGACCTCGATGTCGATTGTCTCGCTCGCGCGACCCTGGTCCGCGGAAATGACGGTGAGCGTGAGGGTGCCGGCATCCGCGTCGATGGTGAAGCGCACGGGGATATCGGGCTTCGCGATCACCGCGACGCGCTTGAATGCCGCGGAGAACGCCTCGACGTCGATCTTGGCGCGCACGACGCAGTCGGCCGGGATGAGCTGGCGGACGTTGGGATATTCACCTTCGAGGCGGCTCGCCACATAGCAGGTATTGCCTGCCTCGAACACAATCTGCTTGCCCGAGACGCCGATGAAGATGGAAGGCGCGCTCGCCATGATGGACAGCGCATCATTCAAGGCGGGGGCGGGAATGTTCAGCTCGAAGTTACCCTCGAGCGAGGACGTCTCGACGTTGGTGTCGCACATCGCGAGACGCATCGAGTCGGTCGCCGCGAGGGTAAGTGTGTTGTTGCCCACCGTGGTATGCACGCCGCCGAGGATCGGGCGAACGGTGTCTTTGGACGTCACACGCCACACACGCGCGACCATTTCGGAAAGGACACCCACGGGGAGCTCGACGCCGGCCTCGATGGCATAGACGGGGAACTCCGGGAAGTCGCGCGGGTCGAGCGCGCTCAAGGTGAAGTTGCTCTTCTCGCACGAGATGAGCGCCTGACGGTCGACCGATTCAATGTGCACGGGGGCGTCGGGCAGCGCCTTCGCGATGTTGGACAGCAGCTTGCAGGGCACCACGAGCTGGCCGGCCTCTTCGACATGCGCGGCGATGCGATGGCGCACCGACGTCGTGTAGTTTGAGGTCTGTAGCTCGATGAGGCCGTCTTCGGCTTTGATGAGCACGCATGAGAGGATGGGGAGCGTCGAGGTTCCCGATGTACCCTTCGACACGATGGACAGGGCATCGGATAGCGAATCTTGGCTAACGGTGAACTTCATGGCCGCTCCTTATTCTTATACCTATAGATATATATATAACTCATCATAATAATAAGGCCGTTGATGGTGTTGAAAGCTGCTCGCGCAACAGGTCAACCTATCTGTATATCTCTACACCCGCTTGTTGAGATCTCGTGCGCGTAGGGGAGAGAACATGGTAGGCGTGCGATTTTCCCGCTCTGTCCCCGCTCAGTACACAGGATTTCCCTTCCTTTCCAACAGGTTTTCAACATCCACCCCCGTTGCATGTCGCCGCTAGGACTTCAAGATGATCTTGTTGCGCAGCGCTTGGAGTTCGCGCGCGAGGGAATGGTCGTGTGCGAGCTGCTTCTCAATCTTCTTGATCGAGTAATGGACGGTGGAGTGGTCGCGCCCGTCGAATTCCGCCCCGATCGCGACGTTGGTCATCTCGCACATGTCGTAGGCGAGGTAGATGGCGACGTGGCGCGCCTGCGTGATGTTCTTCATGCGCTTCTGACCGCAGAGGTCCTCATGGCTCACGTGGTAGAACTCCTCGACCACCGCTTGCACGGTGCCGATCTGGATGCGTTTGTGTGCGCGGTCGAAATACTCGTCTGCGATGCGGTCGATCTCGTCTGCTTCGAGCGTCTGCCCTTTCTGCTCGCGTTCATACGATGCTCCGGCGCAGCGCTCGCAGAAGCTCTCGAGTTCGCGGATGTTCGTGCCGGACACCTCGGCCATATGGCGCAGTTGCTCGTCGGTGAGGGTGCCGCCGCCGGTGCGCAGGGCGTTCAAGATAGAGCCTGATGTGTCGAGGGCGGACGCCGAACCCTGGAGCTCGGCATCGGGAAGCACGGTGTGCTCGTAGTAGCGCTTCAGGATCTCGTATTTCATCTCGAAGCCCGGCTCCGAGACGAGGCAGAGCATGCCAGCGTTGAACCGGCTCGTGAGGCGCTCATCCATTCCGAGGTTCTTCGGTGCGCGGTCGCTCGCGATGGCGATCTTCTTGTTGTTGCGGATGAACTCGTCTACGAGTGAGAAGAAGTTCTCGATGCTCTGGGTCTTGCCGATGATGTTTTGGATGTCGTCGATGATGAGCACGTCGGCGTCATGGTATTCGCGCAGAATCCTTCCGCCGCTCGTCTTCTGCACCCGCAGCTCGTTGATGTAATCCTCCACGTAGGTCTGCGAGTTCGCGTATTTCACGCGGATGCCGGGGTTGTGCTCGGAAAGGTAGTTCTCGATGGCGAGCAAGAGGTGTGTCTTGCCCAGGCCGGATTTTCCATAGATGAAGAGCGACGTGTAGATGCCGGGCTCGTCCGCCATGAGGGCGAATCGCACCGAGGACTGGTAGGCGTGCTTGTTCTCGTCACCGTAGACGAAGTTCTCGAAGGTGAATTTCGAGTTGATCGGCACGGAAGGACCCGTTGCGACGCGTTCCTTCCGCGCTTCGACCTCTGGCGCCGCGGCGGGTTCGTGGTGCTGCACGCTCGCCGTGAGCTCGCGCAGGGCGTCGGGTGAGATGATGTTCTTGACCTTCACCCGATCGCGGGACTCGGGTGAGGGGGTGTCCCAATCGAGCGCGGGGATGCGCGGGCGCTCTTCGGACGCGCGATCGTTTGTTGCTTGCTCGGAGGCGGTGTGCTCCTGCGGTGCGGTGATCGCCTGCGATACGGTGATGTTGAGCGCGAGCGGCGTGAAGGCGATGTCCTCGAGGTAGCGCTCCACGATGGCGCGCTGCTTTACGAGGTATGAGTAGGCGAAGCGCGTGGGCACCTCGATCGAAAGGTCGGTGTCGGTGAGCTCGAGCGCCTCGCTCTGCTTGAGAATCTGTATGAGGCGCGCGTCGCGGCCGTCCCGCTCGCAGAACGAGATGGTGTCATCTAGGATGATCTTCGCCTCGGTATCCATGTGCTACTCCTTAGTCGTCGCGCGCGATGGGCGGCGCGGGTGCTCGGTCGGGCTAGCGGGTATCGCCGCGGTGGGAGGTGACCCACGCGGCGCCCTGGTCGGTGAGGACGCGCTTCCTCCCGTGCTTTTTCACCAGGCCGTAGGCGTCTAGTGTAGCAAGCACGCGCGACCATGTTGGGACGGAGCTGCCATATGTCTCGGCAAGGTCCGACGGGCCGCCTTGGCCGGCATCGGCGATATAGAAGAGAGCGCATGCAGCACGCTCGTCTATGAACGGCGTGCTTGCCGCGTGTGCGGCGGCCGGCTGCGGGATATAGGGGCTCGCTGCCCCCATGGTCGTAGGCATTCCGTACGGGTTCGGCATCCCTGCATTCGCGGGGACCGCATACGGTGAAGATGCGCCGGGCACCGCGGGAGCCATCGCTTCGGGAGCTGCTGCACCCGCTATGGGGTAGCCCTGCCAGGGGTTCCACGCCGGCGCCATACCGGGGTACGGATAGCCGGCCGGGTAGGCTTGCGTGGGGTATGTTCCAGAAGGTATGCCTGGGAAGGAAGGTGCCGCGGGCATGCCCTGCCCCTCCATGGTGTGAACATCCTCCGAGGTGAACGACGATGCCCGTACCGCGGCACCTCGTTTCGCGTGTCCTTCAATCTCGCGCACGCGGGCGGCATCGATGCTTACGGTGACGACCGTGCCACACCCTAGGTTGTCTTCGATGGAGATGGCGCCGCCGGCGCGCTCGAGATACTGCTGGACCATGGGAAGGCCTGCTCCCGTACCGCGGATGTAGCGCTTCATAGAGCGATCCGCCGAGGTCACGCCGAACTCGAACGCGCGCTCCTTGTCGGCGATGCCGGGGCCTAAGTCGGCGAAGCGGATGGTGTTGCCGCCATCTAAGATGGAGACGATGGGTTCCGTGAAGTGGGCGTGGATGAAGTTTTCCACCAGCTCGCGAATGATCATGAGCGGCAGCGCCCCGCCCTGTTCCTTCATGGAGCGGTATACCGTGTTCGTGACCTCTTCGAGGTAGGTACGCGGATCGCTTGGCTGTATGACGAGGATGCGCGGCGTGGACAGCAGGTCGTCATAGATGGAGATGCGGGTTGCGAAGACGGTGCTTTCCACGGCGCCTTCTCGCGCGCTGGCGTTGTCGCTCACAGGGTGCTCGCCGGTGATATGGGTGTTATCGGGTGCGGGGTCGCCGGAATCGACGAAGGGGTAGAAATCATCTGCCATAGAGCCATCCCTGGTGCCGGTGTGTTCGTGCTGCGTTTCGTTTCAGCTATCTGCCTGTTGATGGTACCGCAAATTGTGGTCCGTGAAGCTTTCCACAAGTTTTCAAAAGATGTTGAAAACTAATGAAATCACATGAAAAGTTATCAACACCAGTGCATAACGTGTTGAAAAGTTTGAAACGAACCTGAAAAGAAGGGTTGAAACCATTTGAAAATCATACGGCGCACGGATGGTGTGTGGTGAGTTTTCGACTAGAACGCTCCTGCTTATTGACATTGCTCCCCGCAGTTCCCTACAATTTTGAAGCTCACGAGCCTTATACGATTGCTTTTAAGCAACAGGAGGATAGAAAACATGAAGCGTACGTATCAGCCGAACAAGCGTAAGCGCGCCAAGACCCACGGTTTCCGTGCCCGTATGGCAACCAAGGGCGGCCGTGCCGTTCTCGCCCGTCGTCGTGCCAAGGGTCGCAAGCGCCTCACCGTCTAGCTTCGACGCGCGTCTGTGTATGAGGACCATCAAGTCCCGGTTGGATTTTGAGCGCGTATTCAAGCAAGGGCGGAGATACAACCACCCCTTGATACGCATGGTCATATGCGATGGTGAATGTGAAGGCGGCTCCGGGCGGGTCGCCTTCGCTGCACCTAAGCGGTTGGGGAATGCCGTGGTACGCAACCGTTCCAAGCGCAAGCTCCGCGAAGCGGCCCGTGCGTGCGCGCTCCCCGTGGCAGGTGTCGACATGATTCTCTTCGCAACGAAGGGGACGCGTGATGCCGGTGATGGAGAGCTTGCAGACGCACTCGAGACGCTCTTGAAGCGAGCTGGTCGTCATGATGGGTAGCGTGAGGAGCCTTCTTCGGGCGTGCCTCATCGCGCCGATCCGTGCGTATCAGCGCTTCATCTCTCCGCTTCTTCCTGCGGCGTGTATCTATACGCCGACGTGCTCTCAATACGCGGTCGAAGCCATCTCGAAGCACGGTGTGCTACGCGGCAGCTGGCTCGCACTGCGTCGCATCATTCGCTGTAATCCGTTTCATGACGGTGGATATGATCCGGTGCCGTAAGGCTCGATATTCGGAGGAAACCTTAGATGTGGGATGCAATCGTTAACGTTCTCTTCCAGATTCTGCGGCTCATCCAGAGCTTCGCGACCGACTGGGGTCTCTCGATCATCATCTTGACGATTATCGTGCGCCTCATCTTGACGCCGCTCGTCTTGAAGTCGACGAAGTCTACGGCGCGCATGCAGGTGCTCCAACCCAAGCTCATGGAGATTCAGCAGCGCTACGCCGATGATCCCCAGCGCCAGGCCGAGGAGATGCAGAAGTTCTATGCCGAGAACAAGTTCAGCCCCTTCGGTGGCTGCCTTCCCCTCCTCATCCAGATGCCGATCCTTATCGCGCTCTTTACCCTCCTGCGTGACCTGCCCAACTACTTTGAGGGCACGAGCTTCTCGTTTTACGGGATCCTCCCCGACCTCACGGTCACCCCGGGTTCCATGTGGGCGCAGGGAATCGGCATCGCCCTCCCCTACCTCATCTCGCTCGTGCTTTTCGCGCTGCTTACCATCATTCCTACGCTCTATCAGTCGCGTAACCAGACCGGCCAGCAGGCGTCGAGCATGCGCACGATGTCCATTGTGATGTCGATCATGATGCTCTGGATGGGTTGGAATCTCCCCGCCGGTGTTCTGCTGTATTACGATGTCTCCACCATGTGGCAGGTTATTCAGCAGGTCTTCGTGACGCGCCGCGTCATGGAGAAGGCGAAGGCCGAGGAAGAGGAGCGCCTCGCGAATGCTCCCATCGAGGTCGATGTGGTGCGCCGTGAGCGCAAGGCTCGCCCCCACAAGAAGAACTAACTGGTCGTAGCACTTATTTAGGTACCTAAATATTTAGGAGCTTACTATGGACGAAGAGCTCGTACTCGATACTGAGGTCGATGAGATCGAGATTGATTCCGCCGAGGATGCCGATCAGATTGTCGGTGCATATCCTGAGCTTGCCCGCAAGTACAAGGCTGGCGAAGAGCTGAGCGACCAGGATCTCGATCAGATCGCTGATGTGTCCATCACGGTGCTGCGCAACATCCTTGACCAGTTCGATGCTGAAGGTGCTCCCATCGATGAGTATGAAGGTGATGAAGGAGAGTTAATCCTCGATGTCACGGCACCCGATCTTGCTGTGTTGATTGGTCGTCATGGACGCACGCTTGAGTCTCTTCAGACCATGGTGTCGCTCATTATGAGCCGCAAGCTCGGCTTCCGCTATCCTGTGGTGGTGGATATCGAAGGGTATAAGAGCCGCCGTAATGAGAAGGTTGCTTCCATGGCTCGTTCTGCTGCTGCCCGTGCTGTGAAGCAGCATACGACGGTGAAGCTTCCTCCCATGAGTGCTTATGAGCGTCGTCTTGTTCACATTGCGCTTCGTGACAACGATGCAGTCGAAACCCATTCTGAGGGCGTTGATCCCGAGCGTCGTGTTGTCATCTCGCTCGTGTAGTAGTTTTACGTGCATGTGATTTGAGAAGGGTGCAGCTATGCTGTACCCTTCTTTTATGACAAAACTCTCTGTCTCGTGAATTCTTGTCGGAAAGGAGGGATTTATGAACCTGAGCAATGAGGTCTTAGATGAATTGACCAAGGAGCTTATTGCGTATTGCAATGAATATCACCTTGAAGTTTCCTCTGATGTAGCACGTCGTTGTGTTGAGCATTTCTTCATGGTGGTTGAAGTGAATCAAACAATGAACCTTACGCGTATCACCGACGAGCATTCCGGTCTGATTCTCCATATACTTGATTCATTGCTTCTACTCCCCTTTGTGAATAACGCTCCTGAAGGAACGTTACTCGATATTGGAACGGGCGCTGGATATCCTGGTATCCCGCTTCTACTTGCTACGAAGCGGCCTGGTGTTCTTCTCGATTCTGTTGCTAAGAAGATCAGGGCTGTCGATAGTTTTCTGCAGAACCTCAATATCACTCATGTTCAGACTTCTCACGAACGTGTCGAGGCATTTGCACGTGATCATCGTGCTTCTTGTGCTTGTGTTGTTGCTCGTGCTGTTGCTCCCCTATCCGTGTTGGTTGAATATGCTTCTCCACTTTTGTGTATTGATGGGCGTCTTGTTGTTACTAAGGGTGTTCCTTCTTCTGAGGAGCTTTCTGCTGGCTTGCGTGCCGCTAAGCTCTGTGGTTTTGAGTTCGAGGATTCTTTGCATATCGAACTTCCCGACGGTCTTGGTGAGCGCACGATTCTTTCATTCGTTAAGAAATATGAAGCAAAACTTGGTCTGCCCCGCAAAATCGGTGTTGCAAAGAAACAACCCCTTGGATATTGATTCTCCTTAAGTTTGCCTTTGAAATAGCCCGATGTTTCACGTGAAACATCGGGCTATTTCAGTTTCATGCTTGTCATTATGTTTCACGTGAAACATAATGTGTACAAGGTGCTTACCTAGTGGCTTGAATTGCCGATTTAGCCGTCTGCACCGAACTGTAGCTGAAACGAACAAGGGAGGTCAGATGGGTTACACCGACACTCAGCGCAAGACATCGGGATTCCCGCGCACTATCGCGATCATCAATCAAAAAGGTGGTGTTGGAAAGAGCACAACTGCGGTAAACCTGTCTGCAGCATTGGCAGAGAAAGGAATGAAAGTCCTCTTAGTGGACTTCGATCCGCAGGGAAACAGCACCAGTGGCCTTGGAATTGAAAAAGAAGAGCTTGAACAATGTGTCTACGACGCATTGATTCACGACGTTCAGGCGTCTGAGCTGATTCTCGAAACAGAAACATCTGGTGTTTATGTAATCCCGGCAACCATACAGCTTGCTGGTGCAGAAATCGAGCTCGTTTCTGCGATGGCGCGTGAAACGCGTTTGAAGGAACTTATCAGACCGGTCGCTGAGTACTTCGATTTCATATTCATCGATTGTCCACCGTCGCTCGGCCTTCTCACGATCAACGCCTTGGCGGCAGCGGATAGCGTGCTCATCCCCATCCAATGCGAGTATTATGCTCTGGAAGGAGTTACCAAGCTCCTTGAGTCAATGAAGATGGTCAAGGAAAGAATCAATAGGGATCTTGAGGTGTATGGCGTGCTCATGACGATGTACGATTCGCGTACATCGCTGGCCAACCAGGTCGTTGAGGAAGTACGCAATTACTTTGGTGAGGATGTCTTCCAGACGCTCATTCCTCGAACCGTCAAGATTTCAGAAGCTCCTTCATTCGGCGTGCCGGTCACCACCTACGCACCGCAGAATAAGGGAGCAGAAGCATACCTTGAGCTTGCAGATGAGGTGATCGCACGTGCCAGCCGCTAAGAAAAAGGTCGCCCTTGGGAAAGGTCTCAATGCACTCATGGGCGAAGCGCAGCATGAAACTGGCCAGATAGCGAGTGAAGCCCTGGTCAACATTGAAACAATTCATCCAAATCCTAATCAACCGCGCACACATTTCGATGAGAAGGAACTGCAAGAGCTTGCGGAGTCAATCCGAGAGCATGGTGTATTGCAGCCGTTGCTCGTGAGGAAGGATGGCAAGGGGTATCAGATCATTGCGGGCGAACGGAGATACCAGGCTTCGAAGCTTGCAGAGATCACCGAAGTGCCTGTTATCGTCAAAGATGTTGATGAGACAGAAGTGCTCGCCCTCGCTCTCGTCGAGAATCTTCAACGCTCAGATTTGAATCCTATCGAAGAAGCGCGCGGGTATAAGCAGCTGATTGACGCGAGCGGCATGACGCAAGATGCCTTATCCAAGGCAGTATCGAAATCGCGCTCTGCCATTACGAACGCGCTGCGCCTTCTCGATCTGCCCGACCCTGTCCAACAGATGCTCTTCGAAGGAAAGCTTACCGCAGGACACGCTCGTGCAATTCTTGCGGTTCCATATGAAGATGCGCGAATCAAGCTGGCGGAGAAAGTCGTCCAAGATGGTTTGTCGGTGAGAGCGACAGAACATCTTGCTCCGTTATTTTCTGTCACCGAAGAGCCGCGAGCGCCGCGTCCTGTTACTCCACAATCTTATAAACGGGCGGCACGCATCTTGCGCCAAGCATTCAACACGAACGTACGAGTAAAGAATACGCGCGGCAAAAACAAGATCGAAATTGAGTTCAAGGATGAAGATGAGCTTTCGAACATCATCGAGCGGATCGTGGGTGAGCAAGCATGAAAAACACGGGATCGTTAGTACTCGGTGTCGTCGTGAGCGTAGCCGCCGTTGCGATTGGTGTTGCCGTGGGATATAAGATCACAACTGACCCGGAGTTGAGGTATAGGTTCAGCAGGAGTGCTCGCGACGCCTATGAGACGTCAAAGAAGAAGATCGTGAACATGTCGGAGGATGTCGCGGTTCGTACGGCACAGATGACGAAGAATCCTAAGATCAACCAGGAATGGGTTGCCCATCAATGGGAGAGTGTAGGATATTAAGAAGAATAATTAATTAGGTACCTTACTAAATAGTAATAAGGTACGCTTCTCACACAATCTGTCATACCTAGAACAATAAAGGGCTCCCCCGCCAAATTATGCGAGGGAGCCCTTCACATATCTACCTTGTGGTTGTATATGCAAGCGAAACGTGTCTACGAACGGTGCGAACCAATCTTGCGTTGTTTCAGCTGGCCGCAGGCAGCATCGATATCGGAGCCACGGGAGTTGCGGATCGTGGTCTCGATACCGCGGGAAGCAAGCCGACGCTGGAGGTCTTCAACCTTCTTCATGGGAGAGGGTTTGAAGGGGCTATCGGGAATGTTGTTGAGTTGGATGAGGTTCACATGGCAGAGCGTGCCCTCGCAGAAGTCGCAGAGTGCCTGCATCTCGGGGTTCGTATCGTTCACGCCTTCAATCATGGCAAACTCGTACGTCGGGCGGCGGCCAGTGGTCTCGGTATAAAAGTGAAGCGCTTCATGAAGGCGAAGGAGCGTGTATTTCTTCACGCCAGGCATGAGCTGGTTACGCGTCGATTGAACGGCGGAGTGCAAAGAGACGGCGAGCGTAAATTGCTCCGGAATGCGCGCGAAGTCGCGGATACGCGGAATGATGCCGCAGGTGGAAACTGTGAGATGACGAGCTCCGATGTTGAGCCCGTTCTCGTCGTTAAGCATGCGCAACGCCTGGATGGTGGCGTCGTAGTTCGCAAACGGCTCCCCCTGTCCCATGAACACGACGCTCGTCACGCGCTCCCCGAGGTCCTGTGCAACATGCGTCACCTGGTCGACCATCTCCTGGGCGGTAAGCGAGCGCGTGAGGCCGGCGAGGCCGGTTGCACAGAAGGAGCAGCCCATGGCACACCCAGCTTGCGTGGAGATGCATACCGCGAGGCGGTTACGCGTAGGCATGCCGACCGTCTCGACTGCGACGCCGTCTGCGAACTGCAGGAGGTACTTGCGCGAACCGTCACGCGAGACTTGCTTCACCGCTTCTGTGGGACGCGCAATGCAGTATGTTTCGGCAAGCTGCTCGCGAAGCGCCTTGGGGACATTCGTCATCTCGTCGAAGGAGGCGGCGTTCTTTTGATGCAGCCATTCGCTCACCTGTTTGGCGCGAAACGCCGGTTGTCTCAGCTCGGAGATAACCTCCTGCAGCTCGGGTGTGGTGAGGGAACGAATATCGACGAGGCCATTCGTGCGTTCCATGGAATGCCTTTCTCAAAGATGTGAACTGTCCGGACGAGCGCGTACCATTCATATATACAATAAGGGAATCGAGAATCCGACGGGTTTGGCGTCGAACAATAAAGGAGCAGACCATGACAGAGATCAACCGGGGTGCCCTGCGTGTAGCGGTGCTCGAGGGCGGTATTTCCGACGAGCGCGACATATCGTTCGACTCCGGCCATGCCGTCGCGAAGGCGCTGCGCGGCGTGGGCTACGAGTCTGTAGATGAGCTCGACCCTGCCGACGATGAGTTTCTAGGGGAGCTCGCGAACGGGAACTACGACGTCGCCTTTATCGCGCTCCACGGCCGCGGCGGCGAGGATGGCATGATCCAGAGCATCCTTGAGTACTTCGGCATCCCCTACACGGGTTCGGATGTCATTGCGAGCGCGTGCGCCGCAGACAAGACGGTATCCAAGGCGCTCTACGCGCGCGCCGGAATCCCCGTCGCCCGCGATATCGTGCTCCACGACGACGATGACGTGTGCATCGCGGATATCGTCGATGCGGTGGGGGAGGAGTGCTTCGTGAAGCCCGCGGTGAACGGGTCGAGCTTTGGCGTGACGCTCGTGCATAACGAGGAAGAGCTCCCTGACGCGCTCGAGCTCGTGTTCGAACACGATTCGAAGGCGCTCATCGAGGAGCGCCTCGTGGGAACGGAGATTACCGTTGGCGTGTTCGGGGACCCCGCACAGGCGCTTCCCATCGTGGAGATCCTGCCCCAGGAAGGCTCCGAGTTCTACGGGCTCGACGTGAAGTACATCGATCCGTCGCTCGTTCACCGCATCCCCGCGGAGATTTCCAAAGAGGATTATGTGCGTGCCCAGGAGCTCGCCGTCCAAGCGCATGAAGCCCTTGGCTGCAGCGGGTTCTCGCGCAGCGACTTCATCGTGTGCGATCGCGGGCCGGTGATCCTCGAGACGAACACCATTCCCGGCATGACCGAGACCTCGCTTTTCCCCGATGAGGCTCGTCATGTGGGTCTCTCGCTTGGCGAGGTCGCGGATGAGCTTATCCGCATCGCGCTCGCGAAGGCGGAGGGATAAGTGTCCGCAGAGCCCATGGGTTCCATGACGATGGAAGAGGCGGTGCTCCCCGGCACCCCGCGATTCGTGATCGAGCAGTACAAGACGCTTGCGGAACGCGCGCGGGAGCGCGTATTCGGCATCATCGAGGAAGACGTGGTCATTCTCGATACCGAGACGACCGGGCTTTCCGTTCGCGATAACGAGTTAATCGAGATCTCTGCCGCGGTGCTCACCCAGCAGGGCATCAAGGAGCGCTTTGATACCTTCGTACACCCCACGGGGCCGATTCCAGATGAGATCATCAAGCTCACCGGTATTCGGAATGCGGATGTCATCCATGCCCCCTCGGCTCGCGAGGCGGTGGCGGCACTCGCTCAGTTCGTAGCGGGCAGGCCGGTCGTCGCGCATAACGCCACCTTCGACCGGTCATTTATCGAGGCGGTGAAGGGTGGCGTCAACGTGAGCGATTTCTGGATCGACTCGCTGGCGCTCTCGCGCATCGCGCTGCCTCGCTTGGCTTCGCATAAGCTCTCGTCTATGGCCGAACTCTTCGGGTGCGCGGTGGTTTCGCACCGGGCAACCGATGATGTGGATGCGCTCGCCGGCATGTGGCGCATCCTGCTCACCGCGCTCACCGACCTTCCTGACGGCTTGCTCCGCCTGCTTGCAGACACCCATCCCGACGTTGCCTGGTCGTACCGGCCGGTATTCTCCTTCCTCGCGCAGAACATGACCGACGAGCCATTCTCGCTGCGCGCGGCGCGAGCGCGTGTGCTCGAGGACGAGCCGGGAGAGGAGCGCTTCGACGCCGATGAGCTGTCCGCGCTTGCTATGCCAAGCGACCAAGCCATCGAGGCGTGTTATGAGCCCGGTGGCGTCGTGGCGAAGATGTACGAGGCGTTCGAGCCGCGCGCGGAACAGGTTGAGATGTCCTGTGAGGTGCGCGATGCCATCGCGAGCAGCACCAACCGCGTCATCGAGGCCGGAACGGGCGTGGGAAAGTCCGTCGCCTACCTGGTTCCCCTCGTCGCGGCGGCGAAGGAGAACAACATCACGGTAGGTGTCGCGACGAAGTCGAACAACCTCGCCGACCAGCTCATGTACCACGAGCTGCCCAAGTTGAGTGACGCGATCGAGGGAGGCATCTCGTACTGCGCGCTCAAAGGGTTCGACCACTATCCCTGTCTGCGCAAGCTCGAGCGGCTCGCCCGCAGCACGGCGGAGATTAAGACCGACCGCGATCCAGCGGACACGCTGACGGCGATTGCGGTGATCTACGCTTTCGCGTGTCAGAGTCCGAGCGGAGACCTCGATGCACTGGGGATTCGCTGGAAGAGTGTGAATCGGCAAGACCTTACCACGGGTTCGCGCGAGTGTGCCCGCAGGCTCTGCCCCTTCTTCCCCGATGCCTGCCTCGTGCACGGTGCCCGGCGTCGTGCGGCGCGCTCGGATGTGGTCGTGACCAACCATTCGCTGCTCTTTAGAAACGTCGCGGCGGAAGGGAAAATCTTGCCGCCCATTCGCCATTGGGTCGTCGACGAGGCCCATTCTGTGGAGCGTGAGGCGCGTCGCCAGTGGGCTATCACGGTCTCTGCAGACGATTCGCGTTCCGTGTTCGAACGCCTGGGAGGCGAGGGAGCGGGAACGCTTGGAACCATCGGCAGGGAGTTCTCGCATCATGAGGCGGCGACCTTGTATATGGGGCTCTGTGCGCGGGCGGTCGCCTGTGCGACGCGCGCTTCGCGCTCCATGGCCGATCTGTTCGATGCGGTGCGCGAGCTCTCGAAGACCGTGCGCGGCGGCGGGTACGACCAGGTGAACCTGTGGATAGGGGACGAGCTGCGCGAAAGCGAGGGATGGTCTGCGTTCCTGCCCACGGCGTTCGGCGCCGTCGATGCGCTCGAGGAGGCAGAGAAGGCGCTCCGCGCACTCGCAGACGCGCTCGCACAAGATGCTCCCGAGCGCGCCGCCGATGTCTCCGAGCACGCACGGCGGATCGCCGATCTGAAGGACGGCCTTGCCCTCATTGTGCGCGGCGAGGACGATCGCTACGTCTATTCCCTGCAGGTGAACCGCCGGCTGCGCGCGGGCGGGGAAGCGCTCACCGCGGAGCGGCTCGATATCGGCGAGGCACTTGCCGAGCAGTGGCTTCCCGAGCTCCACACGGCGATCTTCACTTCGGCGACGCTTTCGGTATCGGGCGACTTCAAGCACTTCGAGCACGCGGTCGGCCTCGATCGGCTGCCGAGTGGTTTCTCGAAGTCGCTTCACCTCGATTCGAGCTACGATTTCGACGCGAACATGTCGATCGTGGTCGCTTCCGACTTGCCCGATCCCCGGAACCGCGATGCCTACATCGACGCGCTCGAAGATCTGCTCGTCGACGTCCATGTCGCCATGGAGGGTTCGGTGCTCACGCTCTTCACCAACCGTCGCGACATGGAGGAGCTGTTCGAGCGCGTGAAGCCGCGTCTCGCCGCTGCGGGGCTTGAGCTCGCTTGCCAGCTGCGCATGAGCTCGGCGCGGCGCCTGCGCGACCACTTCGTGGCCGAGCGCTCGTCGTCGCTCTTCGCCCTGAAGGCGTTCTGGGAGGGGTTCGATGCGTCGGGGGAGACGCTTCGCTGCGTCATCATCCCCAAGCTTCCGTTCGCGAGCCCCACGGATCCGTTGGCGTGCGAGCGCGCGCGCCGCGAGGAGCGTGCATGGGCTCGCTACGCACTCCCCGACGCCGTACTCGAGGTCAAGCAGGCGGCGGGCAGACTCATCCGTTCGTCGACGGATACCGGCGTGCTCGTGCTGGCAGACTCGCGGCTCGTGACCAAGGGATACGGGAAGAAGTTCCTCTCGTCGCTGCCGACGGCGATGTATCAGCGGATCGACGCCAAGCAGGTGGGTCGTTACCTCGAACTCTGGCGCCGCTCCCACGAATAGGAGCGTCTCGCGGCGCTTAGGCCTGCGGTGTGTCGATGGTTTCGGCGAGGAGGTTTCGGGCGTACCTCACAAAGGCGCAGACGAAGCCACTCGGCGAGATGATTTTCATATCGCCCGCCGCAGCAAGTACCTCGTCGAAGAGCCAGTGTTCCGATGCGACGTGAACATCCAGGCGTACCCGATCGGGGTCTTCGGGTGCTGCAGACACCGAGGCGATACCCGCCCAGGTGAGCTGCATCGCCCGCGCGTGTGAGCACTCGACGGTGACGAGGGTGCCGCTGGAGCTCAAGCTCGCGGTGAGCGAGCGCTCGCTCCACACGTGGCGCGTGACAGAATCTTCGGTGAATTCGACGCTCGAGACGCGGTCGAGCCGATACCGGCGTTCTTCGTCCTTTTCAACATTCCAAGCGATGAGGTATGCGGCGGCGTCTTCTGTGTCGATACGGGCGGGGTCGATGAGGCGCGGTGCGGCGGCGGCATCGTCGTGTGCCCGGTACCAGACCCGGCAGCGCACGCCGTCTTCGATTGCTTCGGAGAGGCGCTGGTAGCACGTACCGTAGGAGGTCGTGCTCGCGATGAGCGTCTGCGAGCTGCCGAGCGCATCCTGTTTGCTCAGCAGGGAGCTCGTGAGCCGCTCAGATGCGTCGCGATCGATATTGAGCGCTCCCAAAACGTGGGACAGCGCGATGCCTTCTTCCAGGCTCAGGCGCAGCGGTTGGAGCGCGCCGGCAGTGCCGGTGAGAGAGACGGCGTCTTCTGTGCAGGTGACGATTGCACGAGCGCCGGTTTCGCGATCCGCGAGCGTCGACAAGAGCTCGCAATAGCTTTCGAGCTCGGGAGTCGTGCAGGAGAGTAGGTCGCATGCGTACGCACGCTCGATGGCGTGCTCGGGGGAGGCGGTGAGCGCTTCGAGGAGTCGAAGGGCTGCGCGCACGCGGTCATCATGCTTCATGGGTTTCGACCGCCTCTCTGATCTGAGCCTCCCAAGCGTCGATGAGTGCCTGCGGTGCGCACGGCCTCATGCCATCCCGCGCGTGTCCGAGCGCGAACGCCGCCGCCGCATCGAGGTTGAGCACCCGGACCGTCCACCGCAGGGATCCGTCGGGAGCGGGGGACACGGCGCCCCTGCCGTGTGTGAGAGCGTGCGCGTCGCTTTCGGCCGGGAACGAGAACGTGGCGTCGATCCCCTCCTCGCCGCCGAAGTCGAACGGCATGAAGAGGAACTCGTGAATATCGAAGTCGTCGGGTATGCGGTAGGATGCGCCGGGGCGCAGGGCTTGCTCCATGCGATCGGTGCGGAAGGTGCGCAGCGCGTGCGAGGCATCGTCGAGGCCGACGATGTAGGTCGCCCCCTCATGGGTGAAGATGCCGAAGATCTGCACGGAGCGGCGCGAGGTCTCTCCGCGCGCGTTGGTGTAGGAGAAGCTAAGCGTGCGGTGCAGGGAAAACGCGAGCCAGATGGTATCCAGCATGGCCTGATGCGCGTTCGCGGGCGCAGCCTCCGCAGGGGGTTCCTGAGGGCTTCGTGCAACCTCCGCCACCTTCGTGCGGACGCGCATGAGAGGGGTCCTGAGGGGGCTCGTTTTACCGGAGAGGTACTCGTCGATTGCTTCGGCGAGAAGCGCCGCATCGGCAGGTGTGATGATGCCGCCTGCGGCGAAGGTGTTCTCGCGATCAAGCACCCATAGCGCCGCTTCGTTTTCTGCGCCGAGCTCAGTAGGTGCAGGGATGATCTCAATGCCCTGTTCGGAAAGCTTCTTCCTATCGCGGTTGAACTTCCTGACCTCGGATTCGCGACTTGTCGACCCGTAGCCCAGATCGGAGTCGCTCACGATCTCATCTGTTGAGATCGGCCGGGTCGAGGTGTTGAAGATAAAGGCGAGGTTGAGGAGGCGCTGCGCCGTCGCATCGTCTGCGATCCGGTCGCGTGTATCTTTTGCCGACATGCCCTCACCTCCTTGGTTTTCTCATTCTACATGAGCGCCGCGCGCCGTCTTATGGAGATAGAAAGGTGCAAATCGTATGCGTGATGCAGATAACCTGCGGCAACGCGACAGAAATAGCGCAAGAGCGGTATACTTTGCAAGATAGAGACATCACCCATGCGTCCGCGAGCGGACACCGCACGACGAACAGGGATAGGATAACCCGATGGCTACTACCCGGAAATACCTTGGACACCTGCTGCAGAACACGGGCATCACGCCGGCATGCAGCGAGGAGGAACGCGTCGCCGCCGAGGACATCGCGGCGATCTTCACTGCCCACGGGTTCGAACCCGAGGTACAGGAATTCAATGCATCGCCTACGCCGCGCGTCATGCGCTCCGCGCTCGGCATCGGGCTCTTTTTGGGGTCGGTGCTCATGGGGATCGGCGGCGCGGTCGGCATCATCGGCGCGCTCATCGCCATCGCTATGGCGGTGCTCTTCGTGCTCGAGCGCATGGGGAAGGTTGTACTTCCCAGTGCCGGCGGTGCGGGCGTATCGCAAAACGTGATTGCCTACCACCAGGCGGAGGGTCCCCTCGCCTCGCCGCGCAACCGTCCAGTCGTCGTGGTGGCGCATTACGATTCGCCGCGTGCGGACCTGTTCGCGAGCATGCCATACGCTACCTACCGCCCGATTATCTCGAAGCTCATGCCCTACATGATGCTCGTCCCCGCCGTCATCGCCGTGCTGCGCCTGTTCCCGTTCCCGCCTGCGGCGAAGATCGTGCTGTGGATCCTTGCGATCGCGGCGGCGCTTGTTCCGTTGGCGTATGCGGTCGGCGTGATCGCGAATCGCTACGTGCTGCCCTATACCTCGGGTTCCGTGTGCAATAAATCGTCGGTCGCCGCGATGCTCGGTGTCATGGACGCCGTCGCCCCATATGCCGGGGACGACGAGTTCCCGCAGGATGTTCCCTTCGACGAATATTTCTCCGAGCAGGTTCGCATGGCGGAGGAGGAAGAGCTCGCCGCCGCGATCGCTGCGGGAGACCTCCCCGAGGAGGCCGCGGCGGCGGATGCGGGTGACGCTGCATCCGAGCCCGGCGATGATGAGGACGCGCTCCAGGGGACGGCTTCGATGTCGATTGACGTCGACGAGGCTCCCGTCGACCTCGGGGCGACCGCTGCGATCTCCATGGAGCCGGTGATTGCCGCTGCTGCCGCGGAGATCGAGGCCAGCAAGGATGAGGGGGCGGACGATTCCGAAGAGCCCTCTGGCGATCTCTCTGAGGCTGCCGAAGACGACGCCTCCGAAGAGGATGTCGCCGGTGCGGACGAGGAGCCCGAGCTCGTGAATGCGTTCGGCAACTATCGCTTCGGTGAGGATGCGATCCGCTCGATTGGCATGGTGCCGGAATCGTGCATCATCGTATACGAGGACGACGAGCCCGAGGCCGCGGAAGACGTGCCCGCTCCGGCTGATGATCTTGAAGACGCCGAGGAGAGCGTCGAGCATTCCGATGCCGCGCTGTTCGAGCGCGAGCAGACGCCCGAGGATGCCTTTGGTGAGGACGACGCCTACGAAGAGCCATTCGAAGATGAGGGTGGGTTCTTCCCGCCTGCGGGTCAGGCTGGTATCGCCGGCGCGCTGTCCGCGGTCGGTTCGGGCGCGGCGCGGCTCTTCAACGGCATGAAGCGGCGCGGCAAGGGCGTCCTCGAATCGCTCGGTACCCATGAGGATGAGGATACGGCGGAAGAGCAGGCAGGCGAGCTTGCGAGCGACGAGGCCGTTGTTCCCCTTGCATCCGACGATGATTCCCTGTCGGCGACGATGGGCACAGCGCCCGTCGATACGTTTGAAGAGCCTGTCGCAGCTGAAGAGGAGGCCGAGCCTGCTGTGGGCGCGACTCGTGCCTTCGAGGTGCCCGAGGTGGTGGCAACAGAACCTGCCGGTGCGCAGGAACCCGTTGCCCCCGGGTCGACGGTTGCCGCGGCACCCGTCCAGGACGCTACCCCGGCGCAGCCGGTAGAGACGGTCGATTCGCTCATGGCGCAGATCGCGCCGCCGCGCCCGCAGACCCCGCGCGTGCCTCAGCGCACGTTCAACACCGTACCCGATCCCTCGATTCCTTCGATTAGCCAGGTCAACGCTTCGAGCCGCGCCTCGCTGTTCGATCTCCCCGACCCATCTTCCGCGGTCGTCGACCCGTTCTCCGCGGTACCGTCCGTTCCGGACGAGGTCGAGGTGGCGGAGCCGGCACCGTCGGTGCCGGCGATGGAGCCGATTGCGCCGCAGCCCGCTCCAAGCGGGTTCAGCGTTATCGGGCCGAACGATATCGTGGAGCCGACGGCGTACGACGCCCCCACACCGGCGCCCGGCGTATTCGAGACGATCAGTGCCGATGCGCCGATCGGCGCCGCCCCGGCGACGCCCGAGCGGCGCCGCGGCCTCGGTAAGCTGTTCGGCAAGAAGAAGCGCCAGGAAGAGAGCATGAGCGATTGGCTGGGAGTCGACGAGGGCTTCGACGCCAAGCGTTCCGGCCGCGATATCGGCTCATGGGACAACTTCGAGGGCGATGACTGGAAGGGCGGAGCTGCGGGCGCCGACGGCGTCTCCGTCGACGAGCTCCGCGATGCCGTCACCTCGATGGGCGACGACGAACTGCTCGGACACGACATCTGGTTCGTGGCGACGGGTGCGTCTGAGTTCGACAATGCCGGTATCCAGGCATTCCTCGACACGCATCGCGATAAGCTTCGCGGCGTGTTCCTCATCAACCTCGAGAGCATCGGTGCGGGCGAGCCCTGCATGCTCGCACTCGAAGGCGAGCGGCGCGTGCTCAAGGGCGATAAGCGCATCATGAATCTGGTGCGCCGTGTGTCTGGTGCGCTGCACGAGGAGTTCGGAGAGATTGAGGCGCCCTATCTCGCTACCGATGCCTACCGTGCTATGGAGCGCAGCCTGCGCTCGCTCACCATCGCTGGCGTCGAGGATGGCCGCATTGCGTGCTCGCATACGGAAGACGACCTTCCGTATCGGGTGAACGCCAAGAACGTGAATATGGTCGCGGATGTCGTGACCGAAGTGATTCGCCGCTCGTAGGTATAGTTCGCGCTCCGTCGAGATCAGAGGATTCGGCGGAGCGCGGTATCGGGAGCGCAGGTAAGCACCGGAGGGTTCCGTGGGAGAGTTCATCGCGTTTGTAAAGCGGCATTGGAAGGCGTATCTCGTGGGCGCGATCGTGGCACTCACGATTGGCTTCGCCGCTGCATATTTCGTGTATTCCATCGGGACGACGGAAGGTGCCGACGCGCAGGCGGCCGTCAGGGTTCTGTAGACTCGTCCTCCTGTGCGCTGCCCTCTTCGCCGGCAACGAAGACCACGATGGTTCTCGTGGCGCTTCTGCCGTTTGCCTCGGCGCAGGTGATGAGGGTGAGGGCGCGCTCTGCGTCCTCGATGAGCGCCTCCCATTCCGGGCTTCGTGCTGAGGCCGTTTCGACGAGTTCGGTGAGCCAGGTGCGGAACGCGTCGTCGCTGTCCCAGGAAAAGCGTTGGATGGGCGCGAAATATGCATCGACACGCAGCGCACAGAGCGGGCGGAACCGTTCCTCCTCGGCTCCCGGCACTTCCCAAACGGCATCCCCTAGCTCATCGAAACGATGTTGTTCATAGCTGTTCCAGAGCGGTGTGAACATCTGGTCCGTCCACCCAATGCGGTGGCCGAAGACCATGATGTGGCAGCTGCCGGGACGGGAGCGACGGTCTATGAACGGGCAGCCGAGGCTATTCTGCTTACCCCACAGATCGTGCGTGAGGTAGTAATCATCTGGCATAGCGTCCTCAAGGGCCGCCACCGGAAGGTCGATCCCGGCTCCATCCACGTGCAACCATGCTGCGGGGAGGCCATCATCCACGGGCGACTTGTCTTCAGGTGCCGACTCGTCACGCATGAGCGCGAGCTGCGCATACGCGTGTGCACTCCAGTCGTGGCTTGCGGTGATCGAAGCGGCACTTCCTATGCAGAGCAGTGCCAGGGCAAGTGTAGCCAGACGCGCGGGGGCAGGCGCGCGCGAGCTCACCCCCGCGAAACGTGTCGTCATGAGCGGCCTCGCTTCCCAAGGCGTAACCAGACGAGCACGAGGATGATGGCGGTGGAGATGAAGGGCGGCGTGACCATCGCCACACCTGTTTGCGCGAGTTTCTCCGCGAAGGTGCGCGGCACCTGCACGACGGCATCGACGTCATGGTCTTCAAGCTGGCCGGTCGTGGCGCGCGTGCCGCCGTTGCGATAGAGGTCGACGCGGGCGGCATTGGTGAGCTCAGCATCCCCGGTGTAGGCTTCCGTGACCTTCATACGTAGCACAAGCGGTGCGTAGACAGCGTCTTCTGCGAGTTCTTCGCCTGCGTGTGCGGCGGCTATATCGTCGAGGTCGTCATGCTCGTCGTGGAGGTCATCGCGATCCCAACTATCTAAACGGCTCGTGAAGCCGGCGTCGACACGTCCGTATTCAAGGCGGATGGCAACCACGCGTTCCCCGTCGGGGAGTTCGAGATCTTGTACGTTGAGCTCGGTTGCCGTGGTGGTGTCTACTCCTTCTGCCCAGAGGTGCCAGCCGGTGTAGTCGAGCGCACGGCCGTCGTCACCCAGGACATCTTCGTTGGAAGGATCGGTGAGCCAGGGGTTCTGATGCCCGTCGGAGAGCGTGGCGTTGGCGGTCGTGCTGGGAGGTTCCCCGGCATCCAGCCGCGGCTTATCCCGTGCGTCTTCTTCGGGCTTGGTCGCGGTCTCGATAGATGCCGTTCGGTACCATACGTTGAGTTTGCCATCGAAGTCGCCAGAAGCTTGCGGCGTCGTGATCGAGACGAGCTCGGCAAGCCCTTCGGCTGCGCCGCTGAGCTCATCGGTCACGGTGAACTCATCCACCCAGGTTGAACTCGTCGAGCGGAAATCGATCGAGTAGTCGAAGCTCCCCTCGTCGGATACCGTAACTTCCGCACGGTTCTGTCCGTCGCCGTTCGCCTCGGTTGCATCGGCTACGGGATCGGCGATTTCTTGGCGCTTGTCGATTTCGCCGGAGACTTTGATGGGCTCGTCGTACATGGTGACGTTCTGCACCTCGCCGGTGGCAAGCACGTGGAACTCGACGGCCGTTGCCTGGTCGTAGTCGTGCGGTGTCATCTCCTCAACGAGGGTGTACGTGCCGGGCTCGAGCGCTTCGACGCGGTGCGCCTCATCGCTCGATATCCAACGATCGAGCACCGTCCCTTCGCTGTCGAGCAGCACGAGTCGTGCACCCGGGATCTCGGATTCATCGGTGACGTCGCGCTTTGAGATATCGACCTTCGTGTAATCGTCTTCGACGGTGATCGTGTAGTTCCCCATGCCTTCGGTCAAACCCTGCTCGTCCACGGTGAAGTAGTGGATTTCTCCATCTGTGAGATAGCCCGCCGGCGCCTGCTGCTCCTCGATGCGATAGGAACCCGCCCTGAGATGCGCGATGCGAATGATCCCGTCTGCGTCTGTGGTGAGCTCGATCGCCTCGACGCCCCGTTCGAGAAGGTGGCTTGTTTGAACGAAGGCACCGTCTACAACGACTCCATAGGAGCAG
The DNA here is from genome assembly GCA_949298635.1 of uncultured Coriobacteriaceae bacterium. Lineage (GTDB taxonomy): Bacteria > Actinomycetota > Coriobacteriia > Coriobacteriales > Coriobacteriaceae > Enorma. Next base: position 26,297 of record CASFXG010000015.1, read on the forward strand.
ATGCCGGCCTGGACGTCGATGCATCCGGCAGAGGAACCGTCGACAAGGACGGTGTAGAGGCCGGACGCGATGCCCGTGTCTGTGAACACGGCCTGCTGCTTATCATAGGAAAGGGAAATCGATTTGGCGTTTTCACCCTCCGCGTCGTTTGCCGGGAGCAATGCCGTTTCCGCTGCGCCCGCTGCGCGGATGGCCACGGCTCCCATACCGTCCTCGGGATCGTAGCGAAGCTCATCCTCCGCCCGCCAGAGCTCGAAGACAGCACCCGCCAGCGGCTCGTCCGTGCCCAGGATATTCTTATCGACAAGTGTTTCAGTTGGCGCGTTTTCCACGTTCACATCGGTATAGACGAGCTCCGTCGTCGCGTCTTCGTAGGTGAGCGTGAATTCACGGGGTTCGGTATCGAGCACATGGCCTGCGGGTGCCTTCGTCTCGACGAGCGCGTAGGTCGCGCTGCCGCAGCCAAGCCAGAGCTCGTCTGTCGCCGCCGCTCCTTCTGAATCGGTCGTGATGTGGTCGACGACCTCGCCGTCGACGGCGCACACCACGCCATCCGGGCTCACGATATCACCCACCGCGACCACGTCGAATTCCGCCCCCGCAAGCGAGCAGCCGCCATCATGCGCCGCCGGCGTTCCTGTGCAGGTCTTTTGGATGCGCGCGATGCCCATCGCCTGCTCGTCTTCGACCTCGACCACGGCGAGCGGGGCTGCGTTCTCGAAGTCGTCGGATAGGGAGATGGACACCTCGCCGCCGAGAAGGTAGGGAGCTTCCGCGGCGACCTCGCGCACGGTATACGTTCCCGGCGCAAGGCGTTCGGGCAGCGTCACCGATCCATCGTCCGACGTGGTGAACGTATCCAGCTCGGAGGCATCCGGGTACCAACTCGTCATGCTCACCGGTGCGCCGGTCGCATCAATGATTTGAAACGAGAACCCGGCAAGCGGGATGCGCGCGCCGCTCACCGCATCGACCTTCACGATCTCGAGACGCGTCGAGAGCTGCTCGTCACGCAGGGAATAGCGCAGCGTCGCGCCATCCGCCATCTGCTCCGCATCGATCTGCCATGGCCCTACGACATCGAAGCCGTCGGGTACCGTGGCGGGATCTTCGCGCACCGTGTATCCGGCAGCGTCATAGGGGATGGCTCCCGAGACCCCAGCCTGCCGCGTGCCCTCCCCGAACCAAAGGGTTGGGTCGTCCGCCGTACTTGCGAAACCGTCTTTCCCGGTCGTGATTGCTCCCACCACGGAACCCGTGGTGTTCGAGATGATCTCGAAGCGCACGTCCGCGGCGGGCTCGTCGTGGCCGTCCGTCCCCTCCCAGGGAGTACCGGAGCCCAGCGTCTTTGCGATCTCGAGGTCGAAGGCGATGACGTCCTCTGCAAAATCATCCACGGGATCGAGCTCGACGACGCCGGATGCGTCGAGGTCTTCCGCATGCACGGTATAGGTGTGGACACGGGTGTCGAGCTGGTACCCTTCAGGAGCTTTCGTTTCCGTGATGGTGGTCACTCCGAGCGGGAGACCATCGATGCGCACGTGCCCTTGCTCGTCGGTGATGGCCGTGTGAGCTATCCCGTTGGCATCGACCACAGCATATTCAGCTCCTGCGAGCGTGGCGCCCGGCTGAGCAACCTGCCCGGTCGCGGAATCGCGCTTCTGGATGGTTATGCTCACGGAACCCGGGGTATCGGCGAGTTCGACCTCTGCCGTGGCGCTCGATTCAAGAATCTCGAAACGCTGTTGTTCCGGGTTGAGTGCGAAGCCCTTTGGCGCCTCGGTTTCGACGGCGTAGTAGCTGCCATAGGTGAGGTCGCAGGTCGCGTGCCCGTGCTCGTCGGTGATGATCGTTGCGGCCAGCTTGTCCGTGGCGGCGTCGTAGATCTCGTACGTCGCGCCCGCGTAGGCGTATTCTCCGTTGCCGGCGGTGAGCGAAGCATCGGCGGAGATCTTCGTAAACGTCACCCGGGCGGATGGTGTCACGGGGATGATGACGAAGATGCTTTGAGCGTCGGGGTTGGTGATGTTGCGCCGCAGCCACAAGGCGTCATCCCACCATCCGCTCTTTCCGGAATGCGCGAGCGCGTCCTGTGCTAGCTTTTGGCATTTCGCGAGTTCGGAGGCATCTTTGAGGCGTCCGGTGTCGCTGCCGTCCCAGTTCTCGTACAGTTCGTAGAACTTATAGCCGTGGTACCAGATGGCATCTCCTTGGACATACGCTCCGTTCACCAGATGCTTCGTGAATTCCCATGCGGCGCGGAGCTGGTCCTCCCTTCCGGTGAACCCGTAGGTCGCCCGGCCGAGGGCGGAGGTGGGGGAGTAGGCCGCCGCGTAGGCCATGGCGTGCGCATCGAAGGAAGACGTGACCACCGCGCTGCTCAGCGGCGGGTTGCCGGTGTCGTGCGTGTCGCTATAGGTGAAGTTCTCGACCGCGATTGCAGGCCCGTAGGTATCTCCGATGGCTGGCGAGCCGGAGTGGACCGATCCACAGACGCACCACGTGCCGTCAGAGAGGTCCCACCAGGTGATGGGGGATCTCAGGGCACCTGTCGCCGCATCACGCTTCTTCACGGTGACGTTGTTGGCAAACGATGACGGCACGTTTGCCGTCGCGCCTGCCGGCTGCGGGATGCTCGCGCAGAGCAGGATGAGCGCGACGATGCCCAAGAGCAGGCGTGCGAGGAGCGGCGCGTGCGCACGGCGCGCAAGGGAGGCAGGCAGGAGGCGTCCCGCTGCTCCGCATGCAGAGGATACGGCTGCAGGTGTGCGGAGGAGCTTGGGAGCGCTTCGCACTCTGCGAACGCTGGTGTGGTTGACGGGTGTCTTCGGTCGCTTCGTGGCGCGGTGCCCTGCCTTGTTGTTGCGAACCATGGGTAGCCTCCCTTGCATCGCCGGGAGCCGAGCATACCGCGCCCGTCTGGCATGGTTCTTGCATCGTTCTAGCAGGAACCTTGTCAAAACCTTGTATAGGGCTGACACGCACGACAGGCGGACTGACGCGAAGCGCTCGAGCGCGTGGGCATGAAGGGACCTGTGGTTCTTTTTACCGGGAAACCATCATAAAGAGTCCATCGAACCCAGACGGTGCTCGATTCGTTGCCCTCAGCGGGCGGCGCACCAAAGGACGTTTCCTCGCCGCGCGCCCCTCGATAAAAATTAATGGTTGACGCAGCCGTGCAGGCGGGGTATTATCTCCTGGTGCGATGGACCTGTAGCTCAGTTGGTTAGAGCGTCCGGCTGATAACCGGGAGGTCACAAGTTCGAATCTTGTCAGGTCCACCAACTCTTTCGCAATAAACACCCCAGCGAGAGCCGAGTCGCCGCTGGGGTGTTTATTCCTAAAGGGGGTATAGCTCAGCTGGGAGAGCGCGGGCTTTGCAAGCCTGAGGCCAGGGGTTCGAACCCCCTTACCTCCACCAGAGCGCGGGCTTTGCAAGCCTGAGGCCAGGGGTTCGAACCCCCTTACCTCCACCAGAGACCACATCGACCCCGCTGCCGCGGGGTCTTTTCGTATCCGGGGGCATGACGGGGGTTCGAACCCCGGTGGGGGCGCGGAGCGGTGCAAACGGCGCGAGCCGTTTGCCGCGGAGCGCGCAAGGCGGCGCAGCCGCCGCAGCGGAGGGAGCGAGCGCAGCGAGCGGCGAACCCCCTTACCTCCACCAGAGACCACATCGACCCCGCCGCCGCGGGGTCTTTTCGTATTTAGCGCAGGGCGGGCCCGAACCTCGGCGCGTGTAGTCCTGGCTGGCACTCAACCGTTCGACAACATCATTTGCAGGGGTAGAGTCGGTCGCGATAAGATGGTACCCGCAACATCCCGTCGAGCAGGTTGGTAACGAGACGTCATGGCAAACAGGCAGCTGAGCGTATCGGGTCCGTTCGTACCCGAGGAGAGCGAAACCATAGGATTCGGTGAAGCCCCGGCAGGCTCAGTTCAGCAAAGCCATGCGGAAAAAGCGGCGCCCGCGCTCTATACCCAGCTCACCGACATCATACGTGAGAAGATCTATTCCCGTGAATGGGCGGTAAAGAGTAAGATCCCCTCGGAACACGAGCTCATGGCGCAGTACCGCCTGGCGCGTGGAACTGTTCGCCGTGCCATTAGCGCGCTCGTGGATGAAGGGCTGCTCGTGCGCGAGCACGGACGCGGCACCTTCGTCGCCGAGCCCGGTCTCTCCCATGCCGTGGAGTCCCGCCCCTTCTCGTTCGCTGAGGCTCTGCACAACCAAGGGAAGGCGTTCAAAACGGTCGTCGTCGACGAATGGGTGACGCCCGCGCCTTCCGATGTGGCGATCGAGCTCGACGTCCCGCCCCATAGCGATGTGATGTTCCTGCGCCGCGTGCGCTACGTCGACGATGTGCCCATTATGTGCCAGGAGAGCTGGCTCAGCCTGCAGGAGTGCCCCGGCCTTTGCGATATCGACTACCGGAATGAATCGCTGTTCGACGCTGTCGAGCGCTGTGCAGGGCGCAAGATCAAATATTCGAAGATGCGCTATGCCGCACGCATCGCAGGCAAAGAGCACGGAGATCTGCTCGCCTGCGAGGAGACTGCCGCCATCCTTTTGCTCGAGCAGACCATTAGCCTCGCCGATCATCGTCCCATCGAGTGGGGCACCACCTGGTTCCGCCCCGGACAGTCGATCGTAAGTAACGCGGTACAGCCCGATTAACGAAATCCATCGACCGCTCACGGAGATTTGTGCATTTTTGCCTTGCAAACTTGTTCAAAAAACTATATAGATGTGTTGAAACTTGTATATAAAAAAATGTACAAGTTTGCGCCAACATAGGCGCACTCTGGTTGGGAGTCGATGGAAGGGATGCTGCCTATGGAGAAGGTACGTCTTAGAAAGCCGTTTTTCGTGGTCAACCCCAAATCGTATCTCTATGGGGACGATGCCCTCGCGTTGGCGCGGAAGGCGGACGAGCTGGCGGAGCGGTATGACATCGACTGCCTCTTCACCGCACAGCTTATCGATTTGCCGCGCATCATCGCGGAGTGCCCGCACCTCGTGCCGTGCGCTCAGGCCATGGAGAGCCTGAAGCCTGGCCGCGGCATGGGTCATATCCTGCCCGAGGCGCTTGCCGCTGCAGGCGTGAAGGCAACGTTCCTGAACCACGCGGAGAATCCCTGCACCGTTCATGAACTCGCCGCGACGATCGCGCGTGCCAACGAAGTCGGTATCCTCACGGTTGTGTGCGCAGACTCGGTCGAAGAGGGCGAGATGATCGCCTCGCTCAAGCCGGATGTCATGGTCTGCGAGCTCACGAGCCTTATCGGCACCGGCCAGGTTGCCGGCGAGGACTACATGCGCGGCTCGACCGAGGCTGTGAAGGCAGTCTCGCCCGAGACGCTCGTGCTCCAGGCCGCCGGCATCTCTACCGGCCAGAACGTCTACGACGCAATCAGGTACGGAGCCGACGGCACGGGCGGCACGTCCGGTATCGTCGCGGCGGCCGACCCGTTCGCAACCCTCGATGAGATGTTCGCGGCGCTCGACCAGGCGCGCACCGATTTCTGCAAGGAGGCGTGAGCCGTGACCGTCTATAAAGGCAAGCTCCAGATGGAGACGCTCGCGGGAAAGCCGACCTACGTGGATATCACGGAGGGCGTGCGCGGCGTGATTGCGGAGTCCGGCGTCAAGGAGGGGATCGCCGTCGTTATCTCGTGCCACACGACCTGCGCGGTGTTCTCCGAGGAATACGACCACGATCACACGCCGGCGGGCGATACGTACCTGCAGGCCGATCTCTCCGATGGCCTCGACAAGATCTTCCCCGAGCAGCATGACTGGAAGACGTATCGCTATCCCGGTATCCAGCATTTCGAGGAGGTCGAGTCCTGGCCGAACCTCGATTCGTGGCTGCCCGGCGGCGACCGCACGATGCTCTGGAACGGCGACGCCCACCTGCGCTCCACGCTCATCGGCAGCAACCAGACGTTCGAGGTCGAGAACGGCGAGCTCCAGATGAACGGCCTCGCGAGCATCTACTTCGTAGACTTCGATCGCACGCGCGAGCGTACGCGCAAGGTCAAGGTCATCGTCATCGGTGAATAGGGCAACCCTACAGCATTCGTCCTAGCAGCGAGGGCAGAGCCCTCGAAGAAAGGGAGCAGCAATGAAGAAGATCGTACTCGCCTGCGGATCCGGCATCGCCACGTCCACGGCTGTCGCCAACAAGGTTGCGGCGTTTCTGAACGAGAACGGCATGGCCGGCCAGTACACCATCGTGCAGTGCGCCATCGCCGAGGCGCCGAGCCAGTGCGCCGACGCCGTCATGCTCATCTCTACGACCGTGCCGCCGGCGGGCATCACCTGCCCGTACGTGAACGGCGTCTCGTTCCTCACGAACATGGGCGTCGCCCAGACCCAGCAGCAGATCCTCGACATCCTCAAGCAGTAGGGTGCGGTGCGCGGGGGAGGCTTTGGGAGAACGCCCTCCCCGCTGAATGCAAACATAGGAAGAAGGAGGAAAGATGGAAGCTATTACCGCGTTTTTCAGCTTCATCCAAGGACTGGGCGTCAATGTCATGATGCCGATCCTGCTCACCATCTTCGGCACCATCCTGGGCGCCGGCTTTGGTAAGAGCCTCAAGGCCGGCCTCACCGTCGGCGTGGGCTTCATCGGCCTGAACCTGATCATCAACAACGTGCTCGGCACGAGCCTCGCGCCCGCCGTCCAGGAGATGACCACCCGCTTCGGCCTCGCCCTGAACATCATCGATGTGGGCTGGCCTGCGTCTTCGGCCATCGCCATGGGCACGACCATCGGCATGTTCATCATCCCGCTCGGCCTGCTCGTGAACATCCTCATGCTCGTCACGAACACCACGCAGACGATCGACGTCGACATCTGGAACTACTGGCACTTCGCCTTCACCGGCTCCATCGTCGCGATCATCACCGGCGACGTCATGCTCGGCTTCGCAGCGGCCGTCATCAACATGGTCGTCGTGCTCATCCTGGGCGACATCACCGCACCGCAGGTCGAGAAGTCGCTCGGCATGCCCGGTGTGTCGCTGCCCCACGGCTTCACCGCCGCGTTCGCGCCCATCGCCATGTTCATCAACTGGGTCATCGACAAGATCCCCGGCGTGCGCGACATCAACCTCGACGTCGAGTCCATGCAGAAGAAGTTCGGCGTCTTCGGTGAGCCGCTCATGGTGGGTACGGTCATCGGCCTCATCATCGGCTGCATCGCCTACTTCGACGCCACCGACATCGCTGGTTCCGTGACGGTCATCCTCGGCCTCGGCGTCTCCCTCGGTGCCGTGCTCGTGCTCATCCCGCGTATGGCGTCGCTCCTCATGGAGGGTCTGCTCCCCATCTCCGATGCCGCTTCCGCGTTCATGCAGAAGCACTTCGCCAAGCGTGGCAAGATCTACATCGGTCTCGACTCCGCCGTGGGCGTCGGCCACCCCGTGACCCTGTCGCTCGCGCTCATCCTCATCCCCGTCATGCTGCTGCTCGCCGTGGCGCTGCAGCCGCTTGGCAACCAGGTCATCCCGTTTGGCGACCTCTCGACCGCGACCTACATGCTCGTGCTCATCACCCCGATCGTGAACAACAACGGCTTCCGCGGCCTCATCGTGGGCATCGTCGTGCTCGCCATCGGTCTGCTCATCTCCACGTACATGGCTCCGTTCCAGACCGCCGCTGCTCTGCAGGCTGGTTTCGACGTCGCCTCGTACGCTGGCAGCGCCGACGCGCTCATCTCGTCGCTCTGCGACGGCGCGAACCCGCTGACCTTCATCTTCGTGTTCCTGTCGAACATCAACGGCTGGGTCTGCATCGGCGTTACCGGTGTGGCTGCCATCGTGTTCGCCATCTGGAACCGCATGCGCATCCTCAAGGAGGCCAAGGAGCTTCACGAGGAGGCATAAGCCATCCATGATGACCCCCTGGCGGCAGGAGCCGTTGCCCAGGGGATCAAGGTAAGGTAGATGCCCGCGGCCGCAGGCTCCGAGCTGCGGTCGCGGGCTTTTCCTCGAACGAGTGGCGTAACGGGTCGAAAGCGGGGTGCAATGATGGCTTCTCGACATGATGGAGACGGGGACGCTCTGGCCGGTGATGTCGTGCACGGCGAGGTCGCGGCAGAAGAACACGGCTCGAGCGAGGATGCAGCGCGCACCTATACGTACGACGCGCGACGCTACCTCTTCGACGTGCAAATCACCGGCGCGGTAGGGGCGCTTGCGGCCGTTGCGGGCGCGGTGATGGTCGCCACCGGCTTCCTCGCGTTCTTCGGTGCGATCGCGTTCGTGCTGGGGCTCTACACGGCGTTCAACGCGTTCATCGCGAAATGCTATCCGCGTGTAGCGACTTTGGATGAGGAGTACCTTGTGCTCGAGTCGTTCGGCCGGCGCGACGTGTATCGCATCGCGGACATACACCGCATCCAGCTGCGCGAGAACGGCAAGACCCGTTCCATCTACGTGCGCTTCAACGGCGGCGGCGTGTTGCGCGGGCGGTATTTCATCGGGTGCGGCGATATGTACGACGAAAACGGGCAGCGAGCGCAGGCGCTCTATGACGCCCTCCTCGACCTGCAGGCGCGCCTCGACCCCGAGAACATCCGCGTCATCGCCCGCAAGCAAGCGATGCGTGCCGCTGCGCGCGCGGAAGCAGAGGCCGCCGAGCCCAAGTCTGTCTCGCGCAGGCATAACCGCAAGAAGCGCCGTACGTAGCGCGCCTGCGGCATCGAACGCCCGCTACCGAACGCCTGCCACTGAACGCCCACCACCCTGGCGTGTTCCATATAGAAAGGATTGGATATGCTGGTAAACCTTCGGGATATCTGCGCTATCGCCGAGCAGAACAACATGGCGATCGCCTCGTTCAACGCGCCGAGTATGGAGGCCCTGCGCGCGACGATCGATGCGGCGGAGCAAACGGGCTACCCCGTCATCCTCTCCCATGCCGAGGCACACGAGAGCGTCATGCCGCTCGATGCCATGGGTCCCGCCATGGTGGCGCTTGCCGAGCGCTCGAGCGCCATGGTGTGCGTCCACCTCGATCACTGCGAGCACCTGTCGTACATGCGTCGCGCGCTCGAGATGGGCTTCACCGGAGCCATGTACGACGGTTCCATGGAACCCTATGAGGTCAACCTTGAGAACTCCGCTCGTGCTGCCGCTATGTGCCATAGCTTCGATTGCGGCCTCGAGTGCGAGCTCGGCTCCATGGGATCGCGCGAGGGAGGCGAGTCTGCCGAGGGGGGTACCGCTGAGGAGGCTGGAGCCGTCTATACCGACCCCGATCAGGCGCGCGCGTTCGTGAAGGCGACCGACCTCGATATCCTCGCGTGCTCGTTCGGTACCGTCCACGGCCTGTACAAGGGCGAGCCGCATCTGCAGTTTGATGTGCTCACCAAGATTCGCTCGCGGGTGAAGGTGCCGCTCGTGATGCACGGCGGCTCGGGTGTCTCCGACGAGGATTATGCGCGCGCGATCGACGCGGGCATCCGCAAGATTAACTACTATACCTATGGGGCGAAGTATGCTGGCGATGCCGCCGCGTCTGTCGTCGACGACGTGCGCGCGTCCGCGTCGGGCAAGCCGGTCTACTGGCACGATTTGACGGTAGCGGCGTACGAGCGCCTGGTAGAGGACTTCTCTTCGGTCATCAAGGTGTTCGCCAACGGCGCGGCGCCGCTTGCATAAGGAGGGTTTCATGGGAAACGTTGATATCGACCTGTTCAAGCCTGAGCTCGTGTTCTTCGACTTCGAGGCTGCCGACCGCTTTGATTTCTTCAAGAAGATGGAAGCCGTGCTTTTGGAAGGCGGCTACATCAAGGACACGTGGTACGACGCGATCACGACGCGCGAGAAGAACTTCCCGACCGGGCTCCAGTTCGAGACCATCTCCGTCGCGCTGCCGCATGTGGATCCCGAGCATCTCATCAAGCCCTATATTGCCGTGATTCGCCCGAAGGATCCCGTTGTGTTCGAGGGGATGGCCGGCATCGGTGGCGACATCCCGGCTGAGCTCATCGTGAACCTCGGCCTCACCGAGCACGCCGAGGGGCAGGTCGCGGTGCTCCAGGCGCTCATGGGCGTCTTTTTGGATGCGGGCGCCGTCGAAGACATCCGCGCCCAGACCACGCCCGAAGGCATGGTCGCCACCATGCGCCGTCTCTGCGCCTAAAGCCACCTAACACTTTGGGGACGGGGTCAAAAGTGTTCTTTTCAACACTTTTGACCCCGTCCCCAAAATACTACGCGACGACGTCGACGTTTTCCGCCATTTTTCTCCTTGCGAACGGCGAAACTGTCGGAAAATGTCGACATCGTTTGCCACGACGAGAAGCGCTGCCCTGCGATGGCGCACATGGGACTTTGAGACACGGTGTCAAAGTCCCATTCTCGAGCGGGTGCGGCGGGTGGTATATACTGGTGCGCTGCAACCCTCAACCATGTGAAAGGCGTTTTTATGCGCACCTCTCAGAATCTCCGCCCCACCATGTTTCGCCGCTTCCTGGCGTATTACCGCCCGGAGCGCGGCCTCTTCATCGCAGACACGGTGTGCGCGCTCGTCATCGCCGGTATCGACCTCGCGTTTCCCGTGATTCTGCGCTCGCTTACCGGCGGGCTCTTCCTCGAGGGCGCGGACGCGATCATGGCTGCGCTCGGCATGATCGCCCTCGGGCTTGTGGCGATGTACCTCGTGCGCATGGGTTGCCGCTACTTCGTTTCCGCGCAAGGCCACATCATGGGCGCGCGCATGGAGTCGCGGATGCGCCAGGACCTCTTCGACCAATATGAGCGCTTCTGCTTCACGTATTTCGACCGCGTGAACTCGGGCGACATGATGAGCCGCGTGGTGAACGACCTTTTCGACATCTGCGAGGCGGCGCACCATGTACCGGAGTGGATCATCATCTGCGGCGTGGAGATCGTGGGCGCGTTCATCATCCTCGCAACCATATCGCCTGTGCTCACGGGCATCATGGCGGCAGTGACGGCGGTCTTCGTCGTCGTCATGGTGCGCCAGAACCTGCGCATGCGCGAGGTGTTCGCCGACAACCGCCGCAAGATCTCCGAGGTCAACTCGCAGCTGCAAGACTCACTCGCAGGGATGCGCGTGGTGAAGTCGTTCGCTAACGAGGACACCGAGCGCGCGAAGTTCCGTCGCTCCAACGCGCGCTACCTCGATTCGAAGGTCGCGCAGTACCACGCCATGGGTGCCTACCAGGCGACGAGCGCCGCGCTCACCGGAGCGCTCTTCACGGTCATCATCGTGGTGGGCGGCCTGCTTGTGGCTGAAGGCCACATGACCGCGGTCGACATGGCGACGTTCGCCCTGTACATCAGCCTCTTCACCACCCCCATCGAGACGCTCGTGAACTCCACCGAGAACATCCAGAAGGCCATCGCCGGCTTCAAGCGCATGGACGAGGTCATCCTCACCATGCCCGACATCGAGGATGCGCCCGACGCCTGCGAGCTCACCGTGAGTGCAGGTGCCATCGAGTATCGCGACGTCTGCTTCAGCTATGAAGACGAGGAGTTGGGAAGCGACCGCGCCGGACGTCCGGTCATCGACCATATGGATCTCTCCATCCGCCCGGGCGAGACCATCGCGCTCGTGGGGCCATCGGGCGGTGGCAAGACCACGACCTGCTCGCTGCTGCCGCGCTTCTACGACGTAACGAGCGGCTCGATTACCATCGACGGGCAGGACGTGCGCTCGGTCACGCAGCAGAGCCTGCGCCAGGCTATCGGCCTCGTGCAACAGGACGTGTACCTCTTCGACGGGACGATCGGCGAGAACATCGCCTACGGACGTCCTGGTGCCACGCAGGAGGAGATCGTCGAAGCCGCGCGTCGTGCGAACATCCACGAGTTCATCGAGACGCTTCCCGCCGGCTACGATACCGTGGTGGGCGAGCGCGGCAGCCGTCTTTCCGGCGGGCAGAAGCAGCGCGTGGCCATTGCGCGCGTATTCTTGAAGAACCCCGCCATCCTCATCCTCGACGAGGCGACGTCCGCCCTCGACAACGAGAGCGAAGAAGCGGTTCAGGAATCGCTCGAGCGGCTTGCGCGCGACCGCACGACCATCATCATTGCGCACCGGCTCTCCACCATCAAGAATGCGGACGAGATCGCGACCGTCGAGCGTGGGCGTGTTGTGGAGCGGGGCACGCACGACGAGCTTCTCGCCCGCAACGGCACGTATGCTCGCTACTATCGAATGCAGTTCGAAGGCGCTCGTGCGCAGTAACCGGGTTCGACGGGAACACGATGGCGAAGGGATCTAAGCTCGCGCCTGAAGAGGTAGAGGAGCTTTTTTCAAAAATCGATGCATCGGGTGTCGTGCGCTCCGAGCGCAGCGAGCCTGCTGTCGACCCGCTTTCCGACGAGGATCCCTCGGGTTCGAAAGTGGCGAGCTCCATCTCGCGCATGGGCATCGCGTTCATCGCGGGCATCATCATCTTCGTGGTGGGCATGCAGGTGGGCTACGGCGTGATGCGCCGCCTCAATACCGCGAACCTGTCCGATACCGTGACGACGGAGACCGTCTCGCGCGCGCTCGAGGGCGGCGTCGAGTGGGGTAACGGCTTCACGCAGTTCCCCGCCGATTTCACGGTGGATGAGGCGGACGAGCTCACCGGTGTCGTGGAGGTGAGCGTTGTGTCCGCCGAGGCGGAAAACGAACTCGAGCTCTTCTCCAACAGCCAGATCGAGGCGGCGGCGCTCGCAACGAACGCCCTGCTCAACGACAACATCAACCGCGTGGTCTACAACGTTTCAGCGTATGTCGACGAGGGCGGGAACATCGTCGCCGGCAACGGCGAGGATCGAGAGGCGCGCCTCGTCTTCACCTTCATCTGGACGAAGAACAAGTCTGAGGCGTCGAGCAACATCGACTGGGAACTGCGCATCGTGGGCATGGACGAGGAGATCGCCGGCAGGATTCAGACGCAGGTGAACTCGGTGTCCTCGCTCATCGAGACGCCGAGTGTGGACGACGCCGATATCGACGCGCACGAGCGGGAGCTCCTGAGTGCCCAGGAGCAGAAGGGCGAGGAGCTCTATTTGGGCGACGATGGCGGCGCCACGCTCGATGCCGCACGGGAGCGCGCGCAGGAGGATGCGAGTACCTCGCACTGACGTCGGGAAAATACCCCCAGGGGTTTCGACATGAGCAGGTGGGACTCAGAGACCTGGTGTCAAAATCCCACTCTCCCGATACACAGAGCGACCCGGCGGGAAACGGAGCCCCGCCGGGTCGATTTCGTTCGCCGATAGCCTGGTAGTGCGCAGCGGTTATCCGAGCAGTGCGGCCACCTTGCCCAGAAGCGGCTCAAAGCTCACGCCACGCTCTTGGAAGTGGGGCTGCTGCGAAGAGACCGTCATCGCGTCGTGCACGAGGTCGCCGGCGAAGCGCACCGCCTCCTCGAGCGTGCGACCCGCCATGATCGCAGCGAGCAGGCACGAGCAGTACAGGTCGCCGGTGCCGTGGAGCATGTAGGGCAGGAGCTCATTATGCACCTCGAGGAAGGCTCCGTCGCGCGTGCCCACGAAGTTCCTAATGAGCCCGTCGCCGCGCTGGATGCCCTTGAGCACGACCGCCTTCGTGCCCTTCTCGATGAGCGCGTCCACGAGGCGGTGCGCCTCGGTGTCGTCGATGTTCTCGCCCGCCCAAGCGTCGCCGATGGGTTCACCCAAGATAATCGCCGCCTCGGTGAGATTCGGGGTGAGGACGTCGGCTCCTTCGGCGAGTTCGGCCATGGCGTCGCAGAGCTCGGGCGTATAGGTGGGATAGATCTTTCCGTGGTCGGCCATGACCGGATCGACGACGCGAAGCGCCTCGGGGAACATCGCGTAGATGTCGCGGATGCGGTCTACTTGCTCGGGCGCGCCAAGAAAGCCGGAGTACACGGCATCGGCCTCCACGCCGATCTTCTGCCAAGCGGCGAGGTAGTCAGGGAGGATATCGGTCGTATCGTGCATATACCAGCCGGGAAACGCCGTGTGGCTCGAGAAGACGCCCGTGGGGACCGGGCAGACGTCGCATCCGGCGGCGGAGAGCACGGGGATGGCGATGCCGAGCGAACACTTGCCGTAGCCGCAGAGGTCGTGGACGGCTGCCACGCGCGGGATGTATGCCCCTTTGCGCTGGTATAGGGGCATGGCGATGCCATTGATTTCGTTTTCCATGATTGCCTTCTTTCATCGCGGACTTATGGACCAGCGTGCGAGAACAGCATAGTACCTCCCGCAGCGGGGCGCCGCGTGAGAGGGCATTCTTAGTCGTTTCGTCACAAAGGCGGACGCGGAAGGATGTAAAAACACCCCAGGGGTTATTTTACATCTGTAGTTATGTTGCCCAGGCAGCGCATGATACCGCAGATGTAAAATAACCCCTGGGGTGTTTTTACATCCTTCCGCGGCACTACGGGCGGCGACATCCTTCCGCGGCACTACGGGCGGCGGGTGGTGGATTCGCGAACGATAAGCTCGGTCTCCAACACCATCGAGCGCGTGGGGCCGCCGCCGTTCATGCGCTCGAGCAGCAGGTTGCAGGCTGAGTATCCCATGCGGTAGCGCGGCTGGTTCACCGTGGTGAGCGCGGGCGTGGTCATGGTGGCGATGTCGATGTTGTCGAATCCCACGACCATGAGGTCGTCGGGGACGGAAAGCCCGGCGCGTCGTGCCGCGCGGATTACCGCGGCACCGTACGTGTCCGAGCAGGCGAACACGCCGTCGGGCGGATTCTCGGATTCGAGCATGTGGCACGCGGCCGAGCAGGCGAGGTCGTAATTGTTGTCGGGCACTTGGAGAATCCAGCTGGAGTCGAGCTCGATGTCGTGCTCGCGCGCCATGGAAAGGAACCCCTCCATGCGCCCGCGCGCATACTTATACGATTCCGGGCCGCTCACGATGGCGAGGCGGCGGCACCCGCATGCGATGAGGTGTCCCACGGCGGTGCGCGCGGCGGCGCGGTCGTCGATCGTCACGTAGGGGACATCGGTTTCGGGGTTGTTCTCGGCACACTGGATGGTGGGGAGCGTCGAGTCGATGCGCTCGATGGTCTCGGTGGAAAGCGAGCACATCGTGATGAGGCCGCTCGCGTTGCAACGGCGCAGGCTCGCACAATAGGCGTCGACTGTCGCCTGCCGCGGGATATCCCACGAGATGAGCACGTCGTAGCCGGCAGCCCGTGCCGAGGCGCGCACGCCGTGGACGATCTCGCTATAGAAGGGGTTGTCGAGCCAGGGGATATTCACCACGATGGGGCCGCGCTCGTCGGAGGGCTTCGCGAGGCGGTAGCGGTCGAGGAGGCTCGCATAGCCGAGCTCGCGGATAATTGCGTTCACACGCGCGATGGTCTTGGCGCTCACGAGCTCCGGGTGGTTGATGACGCGCGAGACGGTCGCGGGGGAGACATTGGCATGCTGGGCGACAAGATCGATGGTCATCTTCTTTGCCATGGGCGCTCCTCTCCCCTGCACATCATGCTGCTCTTTTTCATTCTAACGACCAAAGGGTAAGACTTGTGTATTTTTCCGTCAACGGAATGAAAAAATTTCAGTCCTACGTTCACCGACGTTTTCTTACCGCTCATGCCTTGTCTTTTACCGTTCGCAGATTGAAATTTCGAGCGACGCCACACCCTCGTTATTATCAAAAATGAAAGAAGCGTCGAAGAATAATGAAAAAATCTTTCATTATCGTTCGATTTCTTTCAGATTCGTTGGGCGGCATCCCCGCATAGTGGGTGGCAGGCGCGCGGCATTGGATCGCGCGAACGGAGAGGAGCACCATGATTCGCGTCGGCGTTATCGGATGTGGAAAGATCTCGCAGGTGCGGCATCTGCCGGAGTACGAGGCGAACCCCGACGCGAAGATTGTCGCCCTCTACGATGTAAACATGGAGCGCGCGCAGGAGCTGGCTGAACGCTACGGCGCGACTGCCTATGCTTCGCTCGACGAGCTGCTCGCGGCGCCGGATGTGGACGCCGTGAGCGTGTGCACCTCCAACGCCACGCACGCCGAGACCACCATCAAGGCGCTCGAGGCGGGCAAGCACGTGCTCTGCGAGAAGCCCATGGCCATTACGCTTGAAGAGTGCGAGCAGATGGTGGCATGTGCCGAAGAGCACGGGCTCAAGCTCATGATCGACCAGAACCAGCGCTTTGCGAAGGCGCATATCCGCGCCAAGGAGCTCTTGGATGCCGGTCGCATCGGCGAGGTGCTTACGTTCCATACCACCTTCGGCCACGGTGGCCCGGAGACCTGGAGCGTCGACCCCGGCACCGGCAGCTGGTTCTTCGACCCCAAGCGCGCGGCGATGGGTGCCATGGCGGATCTCGGCGTGCACAAGACCGACCTCATCCAGTGGCTCATCGGGCAGACGGTCGTCGCTACCACGGCGAAGGTCACGACGCTCGACAAGCGCGATCCGGAGGGCAATCTCGTGGGCGTGGACGACAACGCCGTCTGCATCTACCAGATGAACGGCGGAGCCCTAGGCACCATGACCGCGAGTTGGACCTACTACGGCCCCGAGGATAACTCGACGGTCATCTATGGCACGAAGGGCATCATGCGCATCTACGATGACCCGGCGCACTCCATCGTCGTCGACCTGGCATCCGGCGAGCGCGAGCTCTACGACGTCGAGGCCATTCAGACGAACGACAATCAGACCGCCTCGGGCATCATCGACGCGTTTGTGGACTGCCTCGAGAACGATACCGAGCCCGCGATTCCCGCAGCGAGCGTGCTGCCCGCGATGCGCGCGGTTTTCGGCAGCATCGAGTCGAGCAAGACCGGGACGACGATCAAGCTCAGTTAAGCAAAATGATAATTCCAGTACCTGGTACTGAAATTATCACTTGGGAAGGAGTAAGCGCTATGAGAATGGGATTCATCACCTCGCTCTTCGATGGCTGGACGTACGAGGAGATGATGGACGACGTCGCCCGTCTGGGCATCGAGTGTGTCGAGGTTGCTTGCTGGCCGAAAGGCAAGGCCGAGCGCAAGTACGGCGGCGTGACGCACATCGAGACCGAGCGCGTCCTCGAGGACGATACCTACGCCCAGCACATCCTCGGCTATGCCAAGGAGAAGGGCGTCGACATCTGCGCGCTTGCGTACTACCCGAACAACCTCGATCCCGACCCCGAGCGCCGGAAGACCTTCAACGATCACCTCATCGCGACCATTCGCGCCGCTGCAAAGCTCGGCGTGCCGAAGGTCACGACGTTCATCGGCCGTGTGACGGACAAGACCTTCGAGGAGAACCTCGAGATCCTGCCCGGTGTGTGGGGACCCATCCTGGACGTGGCCGAGCAAGAGGGCATTCGCGTATGCATCGAGAACTGTCCGATGCTCTTCGATGCTTCGAACTGGCCGGGCGGCCAGAACATCATGACCTCGCCCGCCAACTGGGAGCGCGTCTTTGAGGTGCTGTCGAGCAAGAACTTGGGCATCGCCATCGACCCGAGCCACTTCGTGTGGCAGATGATCGACTGCGACGCGGCGGTACGCGAGTTCGCCGACCGTATCTACCACGTGCATCTCAAGGATATCAAGTTCAAGCCTGAGGAGCTCGCGTGGCGCGGCACCATGGCCTATCCGCTCGACATCATGGACCCGAAGATCCCTGGCTGGGGCGACGTGGACTGGAGCGACTTCATCTCGCAGCTCTCGATGATCGGCTACAACGGCGATTGCTGCCTCGAGGTCGAGGACCGCTTCTTCGAGGACGGCACACGCGAGAGCCTCGTCAAGGCAGTCGAGCTTTCCAAGCGCTACATGGATCAGTTCATCATTTAGGACTTCGCCTCGTCTGTGAGGAAAGCAGGCGAGTCAAGGTAATGCGGCCAGAGTATGGAAGGAAGGAACGCATTATGAGCAACATTACTCGTCGTTCGTTTGTGGCAGGTACGGGCGCGACCGCGCTGGTCGCCGCGCTCGCCGGCTGCTCCGGTGGCACCACCGCCGAGGGTTCTGCCGCGGGTTCCGCAGCCGCTGCCGCCGGTGGTCACATCGTCGTGCTGACCGCCTCGCCCGACCATGGCTGGACCGGCCAGGTCGGTGCGTTCGCCCAGGAGAAGGTTGACGAGATCAACGAGGCCGGAGCCTACACCGCCGAGCTCCAGACCGCCGGTGCCGCCTCCGACCAGATCGCCCAGGTCGAGGATATCCTCGCGGGCGACGCTCCCTCCGGCATCGTCATCCAGCCGCTGGACGACACCGTTCAGTCCGCTATTCAGCAGATCGCTGACGCCGAGATCCCGTACGTCGCCTTCGACCGCATCATCGAGGCCGTCCAGGACACCGCTGTCGCCAACGTCAAGGGCGACAACTCCGGTATCGGCGCCGGCTCCGCCGCCTACTTCGTCGAGAACGGCATGATGCCCGGCGACGCCGTCTACATCTATCAGGGCGACACCTCGTCCGTGACGACGCTCCGCGACAACGGCTTCACCGACTACCTCCTCGGCAACCTCGAGTTCGACGGCGCCACCGTGCCCGAGGACAAGAAGTGGACGCAGGAGCAGATCGACTCCGCCATCACCAAGTCCGGCGCCATGAACTGGAGCCGCTCCGACACCAAGGCCGCCTTCGAGACGCTGCTCGCCGATGAGTCCAATGCTCAGATCAAGTGGTGGTACGCCGAGGACGACGAGCTCGCCATGGGCATCCTCGAGGCCCTGAATGGTGGCGGCATCTCCGACTCCACCAAGGAGGTCTTCTACGAGACCAAGCCGTTCATCACCGGTTGCGGCGGTCTGAACGAGTACTACGAGGTCATCCGCGGCAACTCCTACCAGGACATTACCGCGAACCTCGGTGGTGTCATGTCCACCACTTACTCGCCGTCCATGATCCAGACGGCCATCCAGGACATGGTCGACCACCTCGACGGCAAGGAAGTTCAGCAGGATCACGTCATTCCGTGCGAGAACGTCACCGCCGAGAACGTCGACGAGTACGTCGGCTTCGAATAACGAGCCTCGTCACGCCCGTCCGCTGCAGCACGCGGGCGGGTGTCCGCTCGTGACGCGCTGATCTAGGCTCGCGCGTCATGCGGGGCAGCGCTCCCGCGCAATATGGAGAGCGCTGCCCCTTCTGGTATGTGTTGGCCGAAGAGGTGCTGCTTTCGGCGAGCACATATGGGAAGAACGCATCGGACGGGGCGCTGCCCCGTTCGCCGTTTTAGAACACGACCGCACGATGAAAGGAGCGCTATGGATCTTCTTACCATGAGCGGTATCCGTAAGGCGTTCAGCGGCGTTCCCGTTTTGAACGGTGTCGACTTGCATGTGGAGCCGGGCGAGATCCATGCCCTGCTGGGTGAGAACGGCGCCGGCAAATCTACTCTCATGAACATCCTCACCGGGTCGTATACCGCCGATGCCGGCACCGTCACCTTCGACGGCGCAGACATCACGGGTGCGTCGATCAAGGCTGTGGAGAAAGCGGGCATCGCCTTCGTCCACCAGGAGCTCAACCTGTTCAACGACCTTCTGGCGTATGAGAACATCTTCTTGGGGCAGGAGGAGACGGGACCGGTCTTCTCGCTCAAGAAGAAGAGCATGATTGCCAAGGCGCGCGACCTCTTCGAGCGCCTAGGCGTGGACATCGAGCCCACCGCGCTCGTCGCCGATCTCAAGCAGAGCCAGAAGCAGCTTCTGGAGATCAGCCGCGCGCTCTTCTTCAACGCGAAGCTCCTCATCTTGGACGAGCCTACCACGGCGCTCAACACCGCCGAGGTCGAGCACCTGTTCCAGATCGTGCGCAGCCTGCGCGACCAGGGCACGTCCTTCATCTTCATCTCGCACAAGATGCCCGAGATTTTCGCGCTCTGCGATACCTACACGGTGCTCCGCAACGGCACATTTGTGGCGGAGGGCAAGATCTGCGACACCACACCTCGTGAGGTAACGGGCATGATGGTGGGTGCCACCATCTCCGAACGCGGTGCGTACGAACCGCGCGAGACGGGTGAGACCGTGCTCTCGCTCGACCGCTTCACAGGGCCGGGGTTCGAGGACATCTCCATGGAGGTGTCGCGCGGGCAGGTTATCGGCCTCACGGGCCTCATGGGCTGCGGCAGCACAGAGCTCATGCAGTGCCTGTTCGGCATCGGGCGTCCTACGGGCGGTACCGCCACGGTGCTCGGTAAGAAGCTGCATGGTGGCTCGATTCATGAGGCCATGAAGGCGGGCATCGCCATGCTGCCTTCTGATCGCAAGGAGAACTCCGTTCTGCCCGATATGTCGCTCCTCGAGAACATGTACGTTTCCGAGCACGTGCTTTCGGGGAAGAGCCCCATCATCCATAAGGGCAAGGAGCAGGAGCACTTCGAGCACTACCAGAAGCTCTTGAGCATCAAGGCGAATTCGAGTGACGATAGCGTGCTCTCGCTTTCCGGCGGCAACCAGCAGAAGGTGTTCATGGCGCGCTGGCTCAACACCGACGCCGAGCTCCTTCTGTTCGACAATCCCACGCAGGGCATCGATGTCGGTGCCAAGGCCGAGATCTACCACCTGATTCTCGACCTTGCCCGCGGGGGCAAGACCGTGATCATCAACACGCTCGAGATCCCCGAGCTCCGCGAGGTGGCCGACGTGTGCTACGTGCTCTACGAGGGGCGCATCGTGAAGCGGCTCGAACATGACGAGATCGACGAGCAGACGGTCATGCTGTACTCGACGAACTCCGTAAGCGATGATCCTGCGACCGAGATGAATGAGTGAGGTGCAACTACCGTGAATGAGAATGCTTCAACGAAACCGACGGGCTTGGCAAACGTGCTCGGTCTGGTGAAAAAGTACAGCTTCGTCCTCGTGTTTTTGGCGATTCTGCTCGTGTACGTCATTGCGAACGGCGGCCTCACGCTGAACGCCGGCATGAACGTCCTGCGCCACAGCGCGGTGATCGGCACGATCGCCATCGGCATGGGCATCGTGTGCCTCACCGGTGAGATTGACCTCTCCGTGGGCTCGATGCTTGCGCTCGTGGCAGGCTTCTCTGTCGTGGTCTTCAACATGACGGGCTCCATCCTGCTCACACTGCTCTTTGCCGTGGTGTTCGGTGCGGTGTGCGGTTTGGTGAACGGCTTTTTGGTGGGCGTGGTGCAGATGCCCGCGTTTATCGTGACGCTCGCGACGATGCTCATCTACCGTTCGGTGGCGCAGTACGCCTGCCAGCTCCTTCCGGGCGAGCTCATCGGCAACGGCAGTTCCGTGTATCGCATGTCCAACGAGCTCGGTGCATACGACACGCTCTACACCTTTGGCAACGCGCGCGTGGCAGGCGTGCCGATCGTAGGCATCGTACTCATCGTCATGGTCGTGCTGTTCGTCTACATCTGCACGTCGACGAAGTTCGGCAAGAAGATCTATGCGGTGGGTTCGAACGCCAAGGCGGCGCACCTCGCGGGCATTAGCGTGCCGGTCATGAAGACACTCGTCTTCACCATCGCGGGCGCGCTCGTAGGTCTCTCCGCGTTCCTGTGGATTGCCATGAACGCCTCGTGCGACCCGGCGACGACCGGTTCGAGCTATGAGATGTACGCCATCGCCTCCGTGGTGCTCGGCGGCATCTCCATGAGCGGCGGCCGCGGCCGCATGATCGGCGTGCTCTTCGGCGCGCTGTCCTACGACGTCATCGACAAGATCATCATCGCGCTCAAGATGGACGCGCTCATCCAGGACACCATCAAGGGCATCATCCTCATCATCGTGATCATGATCCAGGTGGCCGGGCCTCAGCTCAAGGAGTTCTTCGGACGCAAGGGTTCGAAGGGCGGGAGCGCCTCGTAGGAGGTCTGCACAAGACGATTAGGCAAGGTTGCGAACCTTCCTCCCAGGGCGGCTCCGTGCATGCGCGCGGGGCCGCCCTGCGTTTGCGGTCGCGACGGCTGGCGGCGGTGCGGGGCGGGCGCCGGTGGGCGTCGCCTAGCAACGCGGGCGTCGCAGTTCGCTTATCGTTCAAAAAGCGCAGAAAGTTTCAATAAGAAAGGTCGCGAAGGCGCTTATTGAGGCGTTCTACGCTTTTTACTCAGCAAGAAACGGTGAAGCGGCAGGGAAGGCGTGCGTGGTGTGGCGGGGCGGTGCCGCGCCGCGAGCGTCAGAGTGCGTCGCAGCCGCGCTCGCATCGCCTCCGCGGCACACTCGACATTCAAGACTGAATATTTCTGCACAATCTTTTCCACTGGATGAATATTTTGTCCGTCAGCACCCGAATACATGTGCTGCGGGCGTAGAATACGCCAAGCCTATAAACCTTTAATTCGGTCCTGCGAGGCCGGGAAGGAGCGAACATGGCATCTTCAGCATGCACCTGGTCACAGAGTGTCGACGGTGCGCCCCTCGTTCAACGGATGCTCGCGAACACGAGTAAGCAGACGGCGGCACCCGCCCTGCTCATGCTCGCAGACGGCACCGTGTTCTATGGCCGAGCGTGCGGGGCGCGGGGTACCGCGACAGGCGAGGTGTGCTTCAACACGTCCGTCGAGGGGTACTTCGAGGTCTTCACCGATCCAAGCTACGCCGGCCAGATCGTTACCATGACCTACCCGCAGATCGGCAATTACGGCATCGACCTCGCCGATACGCAAATGGCACCCGGCATGCCCACTGAACACCAGGGTAACCAGCAGCCGGCGCTGCGCGGATTGGTGGTGCACGACCTGTGCCGCACGCCGTCCAACTGGCGCTCCAGCGTCGATGTATCCGAATATCTGGAAGAGCGCGGTATCATCGCCATCGAGGCCATCGACACGCGCGCGCTCGTACGCCACCTGCGCGACCACGGTGCCCAAAAGGGCATCATCTCGACCGAGATTCTCGACCGCGCCGAGCTCGCCGCGCTGCTCGATGCCGCGCCGGACTTGGTGGGCGAGAACCTCGTCAAGACGGTGAGCTGCCAGGAGGCATATCGCTATTATCCCGGCCGTGTCGCCGATGACCATGCGTTCGCGCAGGCAGATGCCGCTTCGGCAAAGCGCAGCGTGGTGGTGTACGACTGCGGCGTGAAGCGCGGGATTCTTGAGGGGCTCGAGCGCGCTGGTTGCGAGCTCACGGTCGTGCCGTGGGACACGCCCGCTCGCGACGTCCTCGCCCTCCAGCCCGACGGCGTGTTCCTCTCGAACGGCCCGGGCGACCCGGACGCTGTGACCGAGACCTACGAACAGGTGCGCGCGCTTATGGGCAAGGTGCCCATGTTCGGTATCTGCTTGGGGCATCAGATGGTGAGCCTCGCGGCGGGCGGCCGCATGGAGAAGCTCAAGTACGGCCACCGCGGTGGCAACCATCCCGTTATGAACCTCATCACCCGCCGCGTTGAGATCACGGCGCAAAATCATGGCTTCAACCTCGTGTTCCCCAGCCTGGGTGCGCTTGTGCCGGAGCTCTCCGGCGGCGTAGCCGAGCATCCCGTGGGCGCGGACGGCACGGCGGCCACGGGCGACCTGCGCTTCTGGGTGGAGCGCGGCGTGGCTCCCGTCGTGGAGAACGAGCGCTTCGGGCGCATCCGGCTCACGCACGTGAATCTGAACGACGGCACCGCCGAGGGCATCCAGCTCCTCGACGCGCCGGTCTTCTCGGTGCAATACCACCCCGAAGCATCGCCCGGTCCCACGGACGCCCATTACCTCTTCACCGCGTTCGCGCACCTTATGGACGGCGACCCCGACTACCTGGACATCGACATCGCGCGCGACCGCCTCGCTGGTTGGCGCTTCGGCGCCGCGTAGGCGGGCAGAACATGGGCTGATTGGGGACGTGTTCCTTCCAACCCATCTAACCCATCGTGGAGAGCAACCGTTTCAAAAGGAGCGAACAGATGCCCAAACGTGAAGATATCAAGCGCATTCTTGTCGTCGGGTCAGGCCCCATCGTGATTGGTCAGGCGTGCGAGTTCGATTACTCCGGCGCGCAGGCGTGCAAGGTGTTGAAGGAGGATGGTTACGAGGTCGTCCTGGTGAACTCCAACCCGGCGACGATCATGACCGATCCCGGCCTCGCGGATCGCACGTATGTGGAACCGGTCACGCCGGAGTTCATCGAGTCCGTCATCGAGCGCGAGCGCCCCGATGCCCTGCTGCCCACGCTCGGCGGCCAGACCGGCCTCAACGCGGCCGTGGAGCTCGCGAAGAAAGGCGTGCTCGAGCGCTATGGCGTCGAGATGATCGGCTGCGATTTGGCGGCTATCGAGCGCGGCGAGGACCGCAAGCTCTTCAACGAAGCCATGGCAGAGATTGGCCTCGAGGTCGCGCGCTCGGGGTATGCCTATTCCATCGAGGACGCGCTCGAAATCGCCGGGCGCGTAGGCTACCCGTGCGTGCTGCGCCCGAGCTACACCCTCGGCGGCGCAGGCGGCGGCATCGCCCACAGCGAGCAGGAGCTTCGCGAGATCGTGCGCCAGGGCCTCGAGCTTTCCCCGGCGGGCGAGGTGCTTGTCGAGGAATCCATTGAAGGCTGGAAAGAATACGAGATGGAGGTCATGCGCGACCGCGCCGGCAACGGCATCATCGTGTGCTCCATCGAGAATCTCGACCCCATGGGCGTGCACACGGGCGACTCCATCACCGTGGCGCCCGCGCAGACGCTCTCCGACCTCGAGTACCAGCGGATGCGCGTGGCGTCGCTCGCCATTCTGGAGAAGATCGGCGTCGAGACGGGCGGCTCGAACGTGCAGTTCGCGGTAAACCCCAAAAACGGTCGCCTCATCGTGATCGAGATGAACCCGCGCGTATCGCGTTCCTCGGCGCTTGCCTCGAAGGCGACGGGCTTCCCCATTGCCAAGGCGGCGGCGCGTCTCGCTGTGGGCTACACGCTCGACGAGATCGTGAACGACATCACGCGCGTCACGCCTGCATGCTTCGAGCCGGCGATTGACTACTGCGTGGTGAAGGTGCCGCGCTTCGCGTTCGAAAAATTCAAGGGCGCCGACTCCACGCTCACCACGCGCATGAAGGCCGTGGGCGAGATCATGGCGATCGGCCGCACGTTCGAAGAGGCGTTCGGCAAGGCAGTGCGCTCGCTCGAGGACGGCCGCACGGGTCTGCTCACAGGCGGCGACGACCTTGCAGGGATGACCGATGCCGAGCTTGCCGAGAGCATCTCGACGCCCACCGAGGATCGCATCTTCTCGGTGGTGGAGGCGCTGCGCCGCAGCTGGGAGACGGCACGCGTCCACGAACTGTGCGGAATCGACCCGTGGTTCATCGAGCGCATCCGTGACATGGTCGGCGTGCGCATGTGCATCGAGGGGCTGCGCGTCGAGGACATCGATGCGGACGCCATGCGGCTCTTGAAGCAGTACGGCGCGAGCGATGCCGAGATCGCCCAGCTCACCGGCAGCGACGAGCGCTTCATGCGGGCATACCGCCACGGTCTGGGCGTGCTGCCCTGCATGAAGACGGTCGACACCTGCGCCGCGGAGTTCGCGAGCACCACGGAGTACCACTACAAGACCTATGAGGGGCTCGTGCGCGCGGCTGGTGGCAAAAAGGCATCCGCACCGAACGAGGTCACACCCACCACGAAGCCCAAGGTGATGATCTTGGGCGCCGGCCCCAATCGCATCGGCCAGGGCATCGAGTTCGATTACTGCTGCGTGCATGCGAGCTACGCACTCGAGGGGCGCGGGTTCGAGACCATCATGGTGAACTGCAACCCCGAGACGGTCTCGACGGACTACGATACGAGTGACCGCCTGTACTTCGAGCCGCTCACCTACGAAGACGTCATGGACATCGTGGACGTGGAGCAGCCGGACGGCGTGGTGGTCACGCTCGGCGGACAGACGCCGCTCAAGCTCGCCCGCGCGCTCGCAGATGCTGGCGTGCGCATCTTGGGCACGCAGCCCGATGCGATCGACTTGGCCGAAGACCGTGAGCGCTTCAGCGCTGTCCTCGACGATCTGGGAATTCTCTACCCGGCGGCGGGTGAGGCGCGCAGTTTCGAGGAGGCGTGTCGCGTGGCGGCGCGGATTGGGTTCCCGCTGCTCGTGCGTCCGAGTTACGTGCTCGGCGGCCGCGGCATGATGATCGCCTACGACGAGGAGCACCTGCGCACCTATATGGCGGAAGCGGTGCGCATCTCACCCGATTACCCGGTCTACCTCGATCGTTTCCTGGAAGGCGCCATCGAGTGCGACGTCGATGCGCTCTGTGACGGCGACGAAGTCTACATCGGCGGCATCTTAGAGCACATCGAGGAGGCGGGCATTCACTCGGGCGATTCGGCAACGTGCATCCCGCCGTTCTCCTTCTCCGAGGCGCTCGTGCAGAAGCTGCGCGACACGACGGCGCGCATCGCGCTCGCGCTCGGCGTGCGCGGCCTCGTGAACGTGCAGTACGCCATCCAAGGCGACACCGTCTACGTGATTGAGGCGAATCCGCGCGCGAGCCGCACCGTGCCGTTCATCTCGAAGGCGACGGGCGTGCCGCTCGCGAAGTGCGCGGCGTGCATCATGGCAGGCGAGCGCATCGCGGACCTCGGTCTGCCGGCGGACGACCGCGAGCTCGACTGGTTCTGCATGAAGGAAGCCGTCATGCCCTGGGGACGCTTCCCGGGTGCGGACGTAGTGCTGGGCCCCGAGATGAAGTCGACGGGCGAGGTCATGGGCATCGCAAAGAGCTACCCCGAGGCGTACGCGAAGACGCAGCTCGCCATCAGCTACGAGCTGCCCACGCCCGATTCTGGCAAGGTGTTCATTTCGGTGAACGACCGAGACAAGCGCAACATCCTCTCGCTCGCGCGCATCCTGCGCTACCTGGGCTTCGAGATCTGCTCTACGGAAGGCACGGCGCGCGTGCTCGCCGGCGGCAACGTGCCGTGCGAGGTCGTGCGGAAGTTTAGCGAGGCGCATCCGAACATCGGCGACATGATTGCGGGTGGGGAGATCGCGTTCATGATCAACACGCCGTTCGGCCAGGAGGCGCGCGGCGACGGCTATCGACTGCGCACCGAGGCGGTGCGCCGCAGCGTGACCTGCATCACGGCGCTTTCGGCGGCGAACGCCTTCGTGGCGGCGGTGGAGGCGCTCGAGGCGGCGCGCCGCGAGCAGACCGGCGGCCTCGAGGTTATCGCGCTTCAAGACCTCCCACAGTACGAGGTGTAACGCTATTCCAGGGGTCTTAAGCGCTGCAACCGTCGCCTTACCGCCCCTCGAAGAGGTCGATAAGTTCCTGCTGGCTGTGGATGCCGAGCTTAGCGTAGATGTGACGGGTGTGCGTCTTCACGGTGTTTCGCGAGATGACGAGTCGCTCTTGGATGTATGTGCCGTTTCTGCCGCGTGCGAGCATGGTGGCGATCTCCTGCTCGCGCGCGGTGAGGTCGTAGTCCCGTGCGAGCATGGTGGTGAGGCTCACTTCGTCGGACGCTTCGGCTTCATCGCTCACGTCCCCCTCATCGCTGGTGCCCGCGCTGGTGCCCGCGCCCGCTCCGTCGTCGTCCGAGCCGGCTGCGTGTACGGGATGCTCGGCCACCCTAGGCCTGCGTGCAGGGGCAATCTCCTGGAAAAAGCGTGTGAAGCTGAAGTTCCGAAGCGCTACAAACACATACACGATGATGACGAGCGCGATCGTTGCCGTTACGAGCTCCATGGCTTCACCTGGCGCGATGCGCTCGAGCGGCGTTACGAAACCATGCACCGACGCGCCAATAGCGGAACCGCACGAGGAAAGCGCGGAACCCGTCGCGGCGAAGATGATGGCGCCAGAGGGGTTGCGCGCACCCATGCACGCAAGGACGGAGAGCATGAAGGCATAAAACGACTGGGAACCAACGGTGAGCAGGCAAAACGAGAGGTCGCCGGCGGCATTGCCCGCAGGCAGAAAGAGGAAGCCGGCGAGCACGGTGAGGGAGCACCACGCAAAGAGGGTGTCTTCGGTGAAGGCGCGGCTGTACTTGCCCGCTTCGGCGGGGAGCGTGGTTCCCACGTGCTCATGGGCCTCGGATCGCCCGCCCCTCGGCTCGTCATCCCCTGGGAAGAGCCTCGTCACCCCCGCAAGGCCAACGAGCAGCACGCCGATGAGCGCATAGTGTACAGGCAAAAGCTGACCGCGCTGCAGGCTCGTCACAAAGCCGAAGGTCGACTCGAAGAGGAAGATGCAGCCGTACATATGACTGATGAGCGGCACGAACGAGAACGGGTTGGTGACTTCAAGCGCATGGGCGCTCGGTTGCTCGCGAATCTCTTGCAGCGTGCTGCGGGCGCCCAGGGTGCCTAGCGCAAGAAGCATGAGCTGGCAGATGACGAGTGACGCCAGCGGCGCGGCGAGCGCGATGGGGCGCAACGCGATCATAGCCAGATAGGAGAGGCCGACGCCTGCACACGCGCAGCCAATGAGCAGGCGTTCGTCCCCAGCTTGCGAAAGCGCGATGATACCGACCACCGTTGCCCACGTACGGGCGGCGTTCAGAAGGAGGTCGGCCGTGAGGTACCATGCGACCCCTGCATCGCCCGGGGTCTGCGGCAAACCAGATAACCAAAGCGCCGTGCCCAGCGCTAAGAGCGCGACCGAAACCAAGCTCGCAGCGGGATGCGCGATGAAGCGCGGACGCCGCTGCGCGAGGAAGGCGAGTGGGATGAACAGCAAGCCGGAAATAAAGATGGAGATCGTGAGCGGTTGGTTGGGAATCGAGAGAAGCAGGCTGTCGTTTCGAAGCATCGTAGAGAGGGAGATGAGCCCCACGCATGCTGTCGCGACGGCGGCGTGCGGAAACTTCACGTTGGCCGTGCCGGTTGCGCCGCTTTCTGCCGTGGTGCTTTTCACGCCCATGCAAGCCCTCCTCTCTGCCGCCTGCGGGCTAACCCATGCCGCCCGCCCTCACACCCAGGGGGTGATTTTGCAGGTCAAGGCCATTAAATCTTATGTGCGCGACAGAAATGCCGTGCGCAAAGCATACCATGGTCACAGCCGGCGCGACGAGCTTTCTTGGCGCTCCGCGTAGCGAAAGAGGAGTCGCTATGCGGGGTGGCATACCGCGCTTATGGTTCGGGTGTCGGCTTAGTGCAAAACAACCCCGGGGGTTGTGGATGGGGTTTGAACGTTTGACGAGTAGATGGGAGCATGCATGCAGCAAATCATCGAAGAGGCCAAGGCGCTCCAAGAGCGCATCGTCGAGGATCGTCGGTGGCTTCACCAGCATCCGGAACTCGGGTTCGAGCTGCCCGAAACCGTCGCCTACGTGCGCGGCAGGCTCGAGGACATGGGCTATGAGGTTACGGAACCCTGCGAGGGCGGCTTGCTCACGCAGATCGGCGATCCCGTTGCGGGTTCCTGCGTGCTTCTGCGCGCCGACATGGATGCGCTGCCGGTAGTGGAGGAGACGGGACTCGCCTTCGCCTCCACGAACGGCAACATGCACGCGTGCGGTCATGACACCCACACCGCCATGCTGCTGGGCGCGGCGCAGATCCTGAAGAACCACGAGTCTGAGCTCAAGGGTTGCGTCAAGCTGCTGTTCCAGCCCGACGAAGAGGGCTGCGCGCCGGTGGACACCACGGGTGGCGACGAGGTGCTTGCGGCCGGCGTGCTCGAGGATCCCAAGGTCGATGCCGTCGCATCGCTCCACATCATGACGCCGGACTTCGCCTCTGGTGCCGTGGTGACGCGTCCGGGCACTATCTTCTCGTCCATCGACGACATCGACATCCAGATTCAAGGCCGCGGCGCCCATGGCTCCACGCCGAACATGGGCATCGACCCCATCAATATCGCCTGCCATATCTATCAGGGCGTTCAGAATTACATCGCCCGCGAGCTCGATCCCACGCAGGTGTGCGTGGCCACGTTCGGCAAGATCGAGGCCGGCCGCGCCGCGAACGTGATCCCCGATACCGCGCACATGCTCGGCACGCTGCGCACGCAGTCCGCCGAGGTGCGCAGCCGCTTCAAGAAGCGCGTGACGGCCATGTGCGAGGATATCGCGCATGCCTTCGGCGGCACAGCGACCGTTCAGTTCCTGCGCGGCGTGCCCAACACCTACAACGACCCCGCGCTCACCGAGGAGCTCGTGGGGTACGCGACCGAGCTTTTCGGCCAGGACATGGTACAGGAGATGGAGAAGCCCTTCCCCGGTACGGACGACCTCGCCGTGCTCTCGCAAGCCTGCCCCACCACGTACTTCGTGCTCGGTGCGCCGGTCGAGGGCACCACGGACTGCGGTATGCATCATCCCGGCGTGCAGTTCGACGAGGGCGTGTTCTGGCGCGGTACGGCGCTTTTGGCGAATAGTGCCCTCGAGTATCTGAACGCCCGCGCTTCGTAGCTCGAGCGCACTATGCAGTGAATAGCCAGGTAGAAGGAAAGGACTCCCATGGCAGAGGCAACTAAGAAGAAAAAGAAGCGGGGCATGCCCAATTCGTTCACGATCCTCTTCATCTGCCTCATCGCGGTCGCCGCGGTGACGTGGATCGTGAGCATGTTCTCGCCCGATGTTACGCCCGCTACCCTTGCCGACATCACGACAGCGCCCTTCCTGGGCTTCTCGAGCGCGCTTCAGGTCTGCGTGTTCGTTATGGTGCTGGGCGGTTTTCTCGCCATCGTGAACAAGACGGGCGCGCTCGATGCCGGCATCGCGGTGCTCGTGCGCAAGCTCGGCGACCGCGATACGCTGCTCATCCCCGTGATGATGATCCTGTTTGGCATCTGCGGCTCGACATACGGCATGATGGAGGAGACGGTTCCGTTCTACATCCTCCTCGCTTCCGTGACGTTCGCGATGGGTTTCGACACCATGGTGGGCTCGCTCATCGTGCTGCTGGGCGCCGGCCTTGGATGCCTGGGCTCTACGGTGAACCCGTTCTCGGTGGGCGTGGCGACGGCCGCCCTCACCGACATGGGCATCGCGGTGAACCAGGGTCTCGTTATCGCGCTCGGTTTCGTGCTTTTCATCGTGAGCGAGCTCATGGGCATCATCTTCGTCATGCGCTACGCCAAGAAGGTCAAGGCGGATCGTTCGAATTCGATCATGCCGCCCGAGCAGCTCGCTGCGGCAGAGGCCGAATATGGCGAGAAGGACGGCGCGATGAGCGAAGGTGAGCCCAAGGTGACTGGCACGCAGAAGGCGGTGCTCGCGCTCTTCGCCCTCTCCTTCGTGGTGATGATCGTTTCCTTCGTGCCGTGGGAGAGCTTCGGCGTGAACATCTTTGCCCTGGGTGGCACGGCCGACGATCCCTCCACCGCATGGAGCGCCATCCTCACCGGATTGCCGCTTGGCCAGTGGTACTTCACCGAGGTGGGAGTCTGGTTCTTCCTCATGGCGATCGTGATTGGCATCATCGCCAAGATGGACGACAACGAGCTTGTCGGTACGTTTATCGGCGGTGCGGCCGACATGGTTTCCACCGCGCTCGTCATCGCCGTGGCGCGCGGTATCTCGGTGCTCATGGCTGCAACCGGCCTCGACCTGTGGGTGCTCAGCACCGCGGCGGCTGCTCTCGAGGGCGTCTCGGCCGCGATCTTCGCTCCCGCGAGCTATGCGCTCTACTACGTCCTTTCGTTCCTCATCCCGTCGAGCTCCGGCATGGCGACGATGTCCATGCCCATCATGGGTCCCTTGGCCGACAACCTGGGCTTCTCCGTCGAGGCCATGATCATGATCTACGTGGCGGCGCACGGCGTGGTGGTGCTCTTCGCCCCCACCAACGGCGTGATCATCGCCGGCCTCGAGCTTGCGAAGACGAGCTACGCGACGTTCATGAAGCTCTGCGCGAAGTTCTTCGTGGTGCTTACGGTCGCCATCGGCGTGGTGCTCACCGCGATGATGCTCCTGCTGTGACCCAAAAAGGGACAGGTGCATTTTGGGACATGGGGGCAGGGGCTGTGCGGCTCCTGCCCCTTTTGCGTGGATGTCAAAAAGCCCCTGGGGTTATTTTGCATTCCCAAACCTAAGAATTGCTTACCTGCGTATTTGTTTTACTGCCGGCGGGATATACTCCCACCGTACTCATAAAACAGCAGTACATCGTATTCTTTACTGTGAGCAGCTGGATTCGACAGGATCGTGAGACGAAGGAGGCGCTGGGCTTTGGCGCGTGGCGTACGATACGATGACGATGTGCGTCGTCGGGCGGCCGAGCTCTTCGAGGCGGGGGCGGGACATCGCCTTGTGGCAGCGGCACTCGAAATCCCCGACGCCACCGCGCGCCAATGGTCGCGGGCGTTCTCGGCGGGAGGGGCGGATGCGGTCCTTGGCGGAGGCAGCCGCCGTATGACCTACGACCTGGAGACGAAGCTCGATGCCGTGCATGACCACCTCGACCGCGGCAAATCGATCCGCGAGGTCATGGTGAAATACCACATCACCAGCGAGTCTTCGATCAAGTCCTGGTGCAAGGCGTATCGATGCGAGGGTGCCGAGGCGCTCGAGCCGAAGCGGCGAGGTCGTCCGCCGAAGGGCGAGGCGGACGTACGCGCGTGATGCGAACTTGAACTTCATATGATACTCATTTAATAGCATAACTCTCACCAGCGCAACGTGCTACCATGAGCTGCAGTTATGGGAGAACGCGGCAACCTGCATCTGGCTCCGCCGCGCCCAAGCACGAGAAGGGATACACATGCTCAACGCGATTGAGATTTCACCGAAGGTCTGGTGGGTCGGTGGCCTCGACTGGAACGAGCGCCAGTTCCACGGCTACACCACCGAGCGCGGCATCACCTACAACGCCTACCTCATCATGGACGAGACCGTGACGCTCATCGACACGGCGAAGTCGACGTTCACCGACGAGTTCGTGCAGCGCATCTCGCAGGTCGTCGATCCCACGCAGATCGAGCTCGTCGTGACGAACCACGTGGAGATGGACCACTCCGGAAGCCTCCCCGCGATTCACCGCCTCGCGCCGAACGCCCGCATTGTGGCGAGCGCCCCGGCCGGCGTGAACGAGATCCGCGCGCACTACGGCATCGAGGTCGAAGGCGTGAAGACCGGCGACTCCATCTGCATTGGCGAGCGCACGCTCCACTTCGTGCAGACGCCCATGGTGCACTGGCCGGATAACATGGTCACGTGGTGCCCGGAGGACGGTATCCTCTTCTCGAACGACGCCTTCGGCCAACACCTCGCCACCACGAAGCGCTTCGACGACGAGAACGACCTCTGCGAGGTGTTCAAGCAGGCGAAGAAGTACTACGCGAACATCGTGTGGCCCTATGGTGTCCAGGTGCAGAAGGCTATGGCGGCGCTCGGCGGCCTCGACATTCGCCTCATCGCCCCCTCGCACGGCGTGATCTGGCGTAGCCACATCTCAGAGATTCTCGAGAAGTACCAGGCGTGGAGCACGTACCAGACCGAGGAGAAGGCCGTCGTGGTGTTCGACTCCATGTGGCACTCCACCGAGAAGATGGCGCGCGAGATCTGCGACGCGTTCATCAAGGAGGGCGTGACGGCGCAGCTCATCGACGTGAAGACCACGCATATCTCCGACATCATGCTGTACCTCTGCGACGCGCGCTACGTGGCGTGCGGCTCGCCCACGCTGAACTCGAACATGATGCCCACCATGGCGAGCTTCCTTACGTACCTGCGTGGCCTCTCGCCCAAGAACGACCAGCGTATCGGCATCGCGTTCGGCTCCTACGGCTGGGCGCCGCTTGGTCCCAAGCAGGTGTATGCCGAGAT
Source organism: uncultured Coriobacteriaceae bacterium (assembly GCA_949298635.1). GTDB lineage: Bacteria > Actinomycetota > Coriobacteriia > Coriobacteriales > Coriobacteriaceae > Enorma. Next base: position 59,908 of record CASFXG010000015.1, read on the forward strand.
GGAGAACATGAAGTTCAACATGGCGGTGCCTGTGGTCGCTCAGCAGTGGATCCCCTCCGAAGAGAACCTCGCCGAGCTGCAGGCCACCGTGGCGAAGATCGTCGAGGATGCCCGCGCGTAGCCTCCCGTACCAGTACAGGTGATGTAGAACGACCGTTGCAGGCGGCCTCTCCGGCTCCTGCAACGGTCTTTTTGCAACATGCGGCCGCGATTGGGGGCTCTGCCCCGGCGTGGTGCCGGAATCAATGTGGATGAAACGGCCGTTCACGGCCGATTATCGACCGTACACCGTGTGATTTCGCTACAATAGGTAGAAGTTTGGAGTTGTGTGGAGACGCCCCGAGCTACAACTTGATCACCTCGATAGAGGAGGAGACGCATGGGTCTTATTGCGGCACTCGTCTTCATACCGCTCGCTGTAGCGGTATTGCTTATGCTGTTCCGCACCGATCGCGCGCGCGACGCCATCGTGGTCGTGTCTGCTGCCGCAATCGGCGTGGTGAGCGTCGCGACGGCGGTGGCCTATCTGGGCAAGCCGACGAGCTTCGCGTTCACGCCAGAGCTCTCGCTTGCAGGGAATTACGTCGCCGTTGCGGTCGACCTCTTCCTCTGCGGCTTCGTGTTCGTGCAGGCGATTCGCTGCCGCAACCGCACCATGCTCGTGCTCTCTGCTGTCCAGCTCGCGGTTTCGATCTGGTGCGGGTCGTTCGCCCTGCATCCGGAAGATGCCAGCGCCGCGCCCATGTACATCGACACCCTTTCGGTCATCATGGTGCTCATCGTGGGTCTCGTGGGCAGCGCGATCTGCATCTACGCGCTCGGCTACATGAAGGATTTCCAGCATCATGAGGACGAGGCGGCGCAGAAGCGCGGCGAGCAGGCGCAAGACCGTCGCCACCAGTTCATCGCCCTCATGTTCCTCTTCCTTTCCGCGATGTTCATCATCGTGACGGCGGACAACCTCGACTGGCTCGTCGCGGGTTGGGAGATCACCACCGTCTGCTCGTACCTCATGATCGGCTTCACGCGCACGGCGGACGCCAAGCGCAGCGCCACGCTCCAGATCAACCTCAACATGGTGGGTGGTCTGGCGTTTCACGTGGCGCTCGTGATGCTGCACATCGCGGGCGTGCCGCTTGCAATCAACAGCCTTGCCGATATCGCGGCAGGCCCGCAGGCGTCGCTGCTCATCATGCCGCTGCTCATGCTCTCCATCGCCGGCCTCACCAAGGCGGCGCAGATGCCGTTCCACAAGTGGCTGCTCGGCGCCATGGTCGCACCCACGCCCACGAGCGCGTTGCTGCATTCATCGACCATGGTCAAGGCAGGCGTGTTCCTGCTCGTGAAGCTCGCCCCGCTTTATATGGTGTATCCGGCGGCCTCCATCATGGTGGTCACTGTGGGCGGCGTGACGTTTGTGCTCTGCAGCTTCCTCGCCATCAGCCAGAGCAACGCGAAGCGCGTGCTCGCCTATTCCACGATCGCGAACCTCGGCCTCATCTCCGCCTGCGCGGGCGTGGGCACTGCCGAGGCGGTCTGGGCGGCCGTGTTCCTCATCATCTTCCACACGGTGTCCAAGTCGATCCTCTTTTTGTGCGTGGGTACGGTCGAGCATCGCATCGGCAGCCGCAACATCGAAGACATGGACGGGCTCTTCGCGCGCCTACCGCACCTTACGCGCTTCATGATGCTCGGCATCCTCGGCATGTTCGTGGCGCCGTTCGGCATGCTCATCTCCAAGTGGGCGACGCTCGTGTCGTTCGCCGAGACGGGCAACGTAATCTTCCTCATTCTGCTCGCGTTTGGCTCGGCGGCGACGTTCTTCTTCTGGGCGAAATGGCTCGGTAAGCTCGCCGGCGTGCCGCAGCGGGCTGAAAACGTCGAGGGCGCCGTGCACAAGAGCGAGTGGTTCGCCATCGGCTTCATCGCCGTGCTGCTCCTGGGCTGCTGCTTGGGGCTCCCGGTGATCTCCACGCAGGTTGTAAGCCCCTACCTCGAGTACGTGTTCCAGAGCAGCCCGCAGTTCATCGGCGTCGACAACATGGTCATCATGGTCGTCATTGTGGCCTTTATCGCCATCGTGCTGCTTACCCCGTGGGGGCGCGCGACCAAGAAGCGCCGCGTCGAGGTCTACCTGGGCGGTACCTGCACCGATCCCGACAGCCGCCGCTTCCACGGCGCCATGGGCCGCACCATGACGTCCACGAAGCGCAACTGGTACATGGAAGACGTCTTCCCCGAGGGGCTCCTCACGAACATCGGCCTCGTCGTGACGACGGCCATCCTGCTCATGGCGTTCGCTGCCACCTTCATCTTCGATGCGGACTTCCTCTCGGCGAGCTCGTTCTACATGGAACGCACCGTGCTCCTCGTGGGGCCGGAGCTGCCGGGTCTTCTGCTGGGCGTCGTCGTGTTTGCCGTGTGCGCACCGGTTCTGGGCTGCCTGCTCGACGGCCTCGACCGCAAGGTGAGTGCGCACATGCAGGGACGCGTCGGTCCCAAGTTGTTGCAGCCCTACTATGATGTGCGCAAGCTGCTGGGTAAGGAAGACGCAAGCGTCAATGCCGTCGACGAGGCGTACGTGACGTGCGCACTCATCTTCTGCATGCTCGCGGGCGGCATGTTCGTCTCGGGCTCGAACCTGCTCATGTGCATCTTCCTCGTGACGCTTGCCACGCTCTTCATCATCATTTCGGCGTACTCTGCGCGCAGCCCCTTCGCCGACACCGGCGCCGACCGCGAGTGCTTGCAGGTTATGAGCTACGAGCCCATGCTCCTCATCATGTCCGTGGGCTTCTTCACCGCTACGCAGTCCTTCGACGTGGCGCAGCTCTGGAACCTCGATATGCCGATTATCGTGTCGCTCATGCCGATCTTCTGCGGCCTCTTGTTCATCCTCACGATCAAGCTACGCAAGAGCCCGTTCGACCTCTCGTACAGCCATCATGCGCACCAGGAGCTCGTTAAGGGAATTACGACCGAGATGAGTGGCCGCACGCTCGCCAAGGTCGAGATCATGCACTGGTGCGAGAGCGTGCTCTTCCTCATGTGGGTGGGCATGTTCTTCGTGTGGAACAACCCCGCCTCGATCGTGCTCGCCGTGGCCGTCGTTGCTGTGACCTGGTTCTTCGAGGTCTTCATCGACAACAACTTCGCCCGCATGAAGTGGCAGAGCTGTCTTAAGTACGCATGGGTCGTCGCGCTCGTCGTGGGCGTCGTGAACCTGTTCTACGTGCTCATCACCCCGTTCATCTAGGAAGTGAGTGTCATGGGTTATTCTTCGAAATCGCCGTCATCGAGGTCCTCGATTCGCTCATGCCGCTCTACGACATCGAGCGCTTTGGCATCATCAACACCGGCAACCCTAAGCACGCCGACATTTTCCTCGTCACAGGCGCGGTGAACCACCAGAACATGAACGTGGTGAAGCACATCTACGACCAGATGCTCGAGCCGAAGGTCGTCGTGGCGTGCGGCATCTGCGCCTGCACGGGCGGCGTGTTCCGCGACGCGTACAACGTGATCGGCGGCGTGGACAAGGCGATCCCCGTGGATGTGTATGCGCCGGGCTGCGCGGTGCGGCCGGAGACGATCATCGACGCCGTGCTCAAGGCCGTGGAGATTCTCGACGAGAAGGCGGCCAAGCTCGCCCAGGAAAAGAAGTAGGAGGGCGCGGATGTATACGACCGAATTCGTTGATATCCCCTTGAGCGAGCTGCTCACGCGCGTGCAGACGCTCAAGCACCAGGGGTTCCGCTTCATCCAGATGTGCGCCGAGACCACGGCCGCCGGCATCGATTTGCTCTACACGTTCTACGACGAGACCTGCGACAACGCGCTCAGCCTTTGCGTTTATGGCATCGATCACGACTCCGAGGTGCCGTCGATCCAGGGGCTCTACTTCGCGGCATTCAGCTACGAGAACGAGACGCACGATCTCTACGGCGTGAACTTCATCAACATGCAGCTCAACTTCGGTGGGAACTTCTTCAACGTTGCGTGCGACGAGCCTATGACCATCATCACGCCCGAGATGAAGGCTGAGCGCGAGAAGCTCGCCAAGCAGCAGGCGGCTGCCGCGGCGAAGGCGCGCAAGGCGGCCGAGGAAGCGCAGGCGGCAGAGGCCGATGGCGCCGCCGGCGAGAAGGCTGCTGCCGTGGAGGCGGGCAAGAGTGCCGGTGCCGTGGCCGACAAGGCCGACCCGGCTGCCGCTTCCGCCCCTGCCGCCGCTGCGCCCGCGTCCGACGAGGATCGCGCCGCCAAGATGGAGGCGAAGCTCGCCGCGATGGATCCCGAGAAGGCAGCGAAGGTTCGCGCGGCACTCGCCGCCAAGGCAGCCAAGGCTGCAGCGAAGGATGGTGAGTAAGCATGGCAACCCGTTCGGTTCTTCCCTTCGGCCCGCAGCACCCGGTGCTTCCCGAGCCGATCCACCTTGACCTCGTCGTGCAGGATGAACATGTCATCGAGGCGATTCCGCAGATTGGCTTCGTGCATCGCGGTCTCGAGAAGCTCGTCGAGAAGCGCGACTTCAACCAGTTCGTCTATGTGGCGGAGCGCACGTGCGGCATCTGCAGCGCCGGACACGGCTGGGGCTACGTGAGCGCTACCGAGAAGCTCCTGGGGCTCGAGATGCCTCGCCGTGTTGAGTATCTGCGCACGATCATCGAGGAGCTCTCGCGCATCCACTCGCACTTGCTGTGGCTCGGTCTGCTTGCCGACGCCTTCGGTTTCGAATCGCTCTTCAACCACTGCTGGCGTCTGCGCGAGACCATCCTCGATATCTTCCAGCGCACCTGCGGCGGTCGCATCATCCTCTCGATCATGATCGTGGGCGGCATGGCGCACGATATCGAAGACTCCGAGCTGCGCGCCATCTGCGAGAAGCTCGATTCGCTTAAGCGCGACTACAACGAGATCGTCAATACCATGCTGAACGACGCCTCGGTGAAGGACCGCCTATGCGGCGTAGGCTACATTAGCTTCGAGGACGCGCTCGAGCTTTCGATGGTCGGCCCCTTCGCGAAGGGTTCCGGCGTGGAACACGACATGCGCACCACCGGCTACAGCGCTTATGGCGACCTGGAGCATTTCGAGCCCATCATCTCGAACGAGTGCGACTGCTATGCGCGCTGCAAGGTGCGCTGCGCCGAGATTCCGCAGGCCATCGACATCATCAAGGAACTCTTCGCGAAGATTCCGAACGACGGCATCGGCGGAAAGCCGAAGGCGAAGGTCGTACCCGAGGGTCAGAGCCACGTGCTCATCGAGCAGCCGCGGGGCGAGGCGTTCTACTACGTGCGCGGCAACGGTACGAAGTACCTCGACCGCTTCCGCCTGCGCACCCCAACGTCGCAGAACCTCGGCGGTTTGGTGCGCGCGCTGCAGGGCGTCGACCTCGCCGACGTGCCGATGATTATCCTTACCATCGACCCGTGCATCAGCTGCACGGAAAGGTAGGCGGGAATGGGAACTTTCAAGCTGGGGAAGATGACGCTCCGCTCGCTTATGCACAAGCCGGTGACGGTGCGCTACCCGTATGAGAAGCGCGACTTCGAGAAGCTCTTCCCGCAGATGCGCGGCCATGTGGTAAACGATATCGACGCGTGCATCCTGTGCGGCATGTGCCAGCGCGTGTGCCCGGTGGGCGCGATCACCGTCGACCGCAAGGCCGGCGACTGGACGATCAACCCCTATAGCTGCATCCAATGTGCAAGCTGCACGCATGAGTGTCCGAAGAACTGCCTGTCTATGGGCTTATGGCCAACCGAGCCCACGACGGAGATCTCTTCGATTACCCTGCACAAGGACATGCCTGCGAAGCCGGCGAAGGCAGCGGGCGCTGCCGCTAAGGCGGATGGCACCGCTTCTGCCGGAGCCGCCACGACCGCCGCGAAGCCCAAACGCGAGCTCACGCCCGAGCAGCAGGCGCGCGTCGAGGCCGCCCGCAAGGCCGCTGCCGACAAGAAGGCCGCCAAAGCTGCTGCGGAAGCTGCCGGAGAGACCGCCGTGGAATAAATAACCGACTGAACCGTCGAGAGAACCGCCTTCCGGGATGCCGGAGGGCGGTTTTTTCGTTTATCTCTCAGGAGCAAGAAGCCGCAGGCGGCGTGCTACTTGATAAGTTTCCGCGCGAGCGCGAGGTCGCTCTTCACCTCGGGATATTCGTCGCCACGGTGTTGGCGGGTCTCGTCGCCCTTGGCAAGGAGCAACACGACGCTTTCTCCGTCATGCGCGTAGGCGTCGTGGATGGCATGGGCGACGGCTTCCTCGCGGTCGCAGATGATTATATGCTCAACACCCGCGGGCGTATGGGAAGCGAGTTCGGCGCAGATATCCTCAACGCGCTCGTGTGCAGGATCCTCTTCGGTATAGATGAGGAGGTCGGCATACTGCCCTGCGATGCGCGGCAGAGCTTCGCGGCGTTCGACCGCCTTGTCACCGGGCGCTCCGAAGAGGGCGATGATACGTCTGCCGGGATATTCCTTTTGCACCGACGAGAACAGTGCCTGGTACGAGAGCTCGTTATGCGCGTAGTCGATGATGGCGACGACGCGTCGGTCGGCTGAAGCGACGACTTCCATGCGGCCGGGAACGCGGAGATGGGCCAAGCCTTGCACGATGGCATCTTCCGGCACGCCCAGGAGTTGCGCGCAGGTGATGGCGGCAAGCGCGTTTTCTACGTTGAATAGACCGGGGATGCCAAGATCAATGTGCATCTCGGAATGCGGCGCAAACGTGCGGTCGATAGCGGCGCCATGTCCTTTGCCATGCGTTAGCGCATCGAACGAGCAGCCGGTAGGAGTGGGTTCGATGTGCTGCGCCTGCACGTCCGCAGGCACCCCGTCGACCGTGCTCAGCGTGAGTACGTTCTGCGCGGCGCGGGAAGCCTCGAGCACACGCTCTGCGTGCTCGCTTCCCAGGTTTACCACAGCGGTCGTGCACTGGTCGAAAATCCGCAGCTTGGATGTGAAGTAGTCCTCAAAATCGGGGTGCTCGATGCTCGAGATGTGATCGCGGCCGATATTCAAGAACACGGCGATCTCGAAGGGAACCCCGAGCACGCGGTCGTACTTGAGTCCCTGGCTCGAGACCTCCATGACCATGATGGAGCGGCCAGAGCGCGCAGTGTTCCATAGATGACGCCATAGCTCGGGTGCTTCGGGAGTCGTGTTGTGGCTCTCGTAGCGCTCGACACCGTCGTCCGTTTCGATTGAGCCGAGAATCGAGGTCTCCATGCCCGCTGCCTCAAAAATAGAGCGCAGCATGTAGGCAGTGGTGGATTTGCCCTTCGTACCGGTTATGCCCACGATGTGCAGGTTGTGCTCAGGATGGCCGTAGACCTCGGGTGCGACGAGCGCCATGGCGCAGCGGACGTCGGAAACAGCGAGGCAGGGAAGGTGCGGGGCGGCGGTGGCAAGCTCATCGTAGGCAGATTCGCTGCAGAGGTATGCCGCAGCTCCCGCCTCGGCAGCTGAGGTGAGGTAGGTGGGGTTGAAGGCTGCTCCCTTGCACACGAATAGGTTGCCCGCTTCGACTTCGCGCGAGTCGACAGTCATACCGAGCACCGTGCTCGTTTCATTTCCATGGCAGGTGACGGAAACATGCGCTTGGCGCAGCGTTTCCGCTAGCTGGTGCAAGGTGACGCGGGGTAGAGAGACGCCCCCGGAAGAAAGCGATGGTGTGGCGGCAGACACGATGCCTCCTCGGCTTGAACGACGAACAGTGCCGACAACCCCTCATTATACCGAGCGTGCTTACATGCCGTGCCGGCGCTCCTTGATACAATCATTACTAAACAAGAGCGTTATCACGTGCTTGCAAGCGATACGATAAAGGACATATGTGTTACCGCGTACCGGCAAGTTGTTGGTGCCGGCACAGTTCTTCGCAGGAGCGAAAGTGGTAGATCTGAATAGGACGTTGGAGTTGAAAGGCGCCCGGAACGTGCGCGACCTCGGCGGCTATCCGTATGGTACTGAGGAAGGAGCCACGGGCACGACGGCATTCGGAGCGTTTCTGCGTGCGGGTTCGCTCAGCGGGCTTCGCGGTGCAGATTTCGCGCGGCTTGAGCGCTACGGACTGCGCCGTGTCATCGATGTTCGAAGCTCGTTCGAGACGCGTCATTGGCCCGATCCCTTTGCAGGGAAGGGACATCCGAATGTCGGATATGTACACATTCCCATGCTCGACCAGCTCAATTCGAGTGGCATGCGCGGACAGATCCCCGTGCGTATGTCCGATGTATACCTGCAACTCCTCGACAACGATGCGGATAGTTTCCGTTGCGTTTTCGAGGCGCTCGATTTGGACGACGAGCCTGGTTGCGTACTTTTCCACTGCCGTGCGGGCAAAGATAGGACGGGCGTCATCGCGATGCTGTTGCTGGGGCTCGCGGGCGTGTCGGATGAGGACATCGTGCGCGATTATGCGGCGACCGGCTCTGCCATGACGCCGAGTATGTGGGTGCAGCGCGCGCTGGTGACGATCATCTTGCGCAAGCGCATCCCTCGTTCATTGTTCGTGGCGCATGCTGAAGAGATGGAGCGCACGCTCGAGCATCTGCATGAATGTTATGGCACGGCGCGCGCGTATCTAGAGGCATATGCCGGCGTGGCACCGGATGTGCTCGATCGCCTTGCCGCTCGCCTGCGTGGCCAGGGGGCATGACCCAATTAGGGACAGGTGCATTTTGGGACATGTCGCATGTAACATTACCCCAGGGGCTTTTTTGTAAAAGTCCCTGGGGTAATGTTACATGCTTTGTCCGCAGCCCCTACTTGATCTTTGTCGTACCGGGCGCGAGATTCGGATTGGTCTCGTTCGCGGCGCCTTGTAGCGTCTTCGTGTACACGCTGTCACCGTGATCGAAGAGCTTGAGGTACTGCATCTTGGCAAGGTCCTCGCGCGCCTTTTCCGCGGCGGAGAATGCCTCGGTTGCATGCTCGTCTGCAACGGCGCTCGAAAGGTGCCATGCGCCTGTCTGATCCTGGTACCCGATCATGTTGATAGCGGGCATGCTCTCGCGCAGGGCGAGCTGTGCTTTCTGGTAGTCGGTAAGCGGCGCGCCGATGAGGTTCATGACCTCTGCACCCAGGAAGTTCGTTGAGATGTCTTCCTGCTGGCTCTGCTGCTCGCTGCCGGCGAGGTCGTAGTTCGCCCAGATGACGTAGCCGGTGTGGTAGAGGCGCTCGCTGTGGGTCGCGTCGTCTTCACCCTGGAACCACGCATCGTTGAAATCCGACGGGAAGAATGGCTGGTGATCGCCGAAGAACACGACGACCACCGGGCGGTCGAGCTCCTCAAGCTCGCCAAGGAAGTCCTCGAGCGCGCGGTCTGACTCTTCGATGAGCGCGAGGTACTCGTTGACCTCGGGATCGTACGTCCCATCGATGAGATAGTTCGTCTGCATCTCGGTGGGGATGAGCCCCGTGTCGTATCCCGAGTGATTCTGCATCGTGACATCGAAGATGAATTGCGGGTCGTCGTCCGTTTCGAGCATTTCGATGATCTTGTCGTAGGTCTCGGCGTCCGTCACCATGCCGCGCAGGGTATCGGCTCCCTCGAAATCCTCGATGGCGAGGAACTCGTCGAACCCGAAGTCGCGGTACACGTTCTCACGGTTCCAGTTCGTCGCGTGGTTGGGATGCATGGCGGTCGTGGTATAGCCGAGATCGCGGAACTGCTGCGCGAGATTCTCGGCATGCGTGAGGTTATAGATGGTGTAGGGATAGACGCCGTTGCCCAGGTAGGCCATCGAGTCTCCCGTGAGGAACTCGAACTCGGTATTGCAGGTACCGCCGCCGTAGGCCGAAACATAGAGGTCGCCGCGCTGCACGGCGTCGTCGATGCTGTTGAAGAACTCCGGTCCCTCGTATCCGGCATGGAGGTTGTCGTAAACCGAGAGGTCGGAGAACGTCTCGTTCATGACGACGATGACGGAGGGTTGCACGTCTTCGAACTGCTCGACCGCCTCGGCGCGCTCGGGCGTGGTGCCCGCGCCCTCGTCGTAGCTCGCGGCGTATTCATCGATGAGGTCCTGTGCGTCGCTCTTGGAATACCCCTCCGGTTTGCGCGGCTGGATGGTCTGCGCGCTCGAGATGAACGACGGGATGAAGCCCTGGCGGTAGTAGCTCTCGAGTGGGCGCCACGTGTACACCTGGATACGCAGGAGGTTGTAGTAGTCGACCAGCACGACGTGCCCGATGACGCCGCCGAGGCACAGCACGCCCACGAGCAGGTTGACAAGGAGCTGCTTGCGGGTGCGGTGCTCGCGATCGGGTTTGAGGAGCGCGGCGTAGGCGCTCGTGATCATGGCGAGGGCAAGCGCGACGATGCCATAGAGGCAGTATGACGTGATGCTGAAGATGTACCCGCCGCCCACGGCCGCAGCAGTGGCGATGGCGGTGAGGTCGCCGGGCTGGATGGGCTGCGATTTGAAGGTGATGACAAAATACTCCGCGATACCGATGGCGAAGAAGACAAACGAGACGATGGCAGATGCGGCGCCACGGCGCTGGAACAGGTAGAAGAAGCCTGCGACGACAGCCGTGACGAGGAAGATCTCGAGCAACAGGCAGAGCGGGTACATCCACAGCAGGTCGTGGTTGCTGGGGAGCTCGAGCGCGAGCGTGGCGAAGATGCCGGTCGCGATCATGAGGAGCGCACAGGCCACCTGCGGGTGCGGCCAGCGGCTGCCGGGCTCGAAGAGCGCGAGCAGGCGAGGACGCAGGCGCGGGCGAGCAAGCGAGAGATAGACGCAGCCTGTGAGCACCGCGTTCATGATGATCGGGGCGACAGGCTCGTTCTGCACGAGGCCGAGCGCGCCCCACACGCCAATGAACACCTGGATGGCGAAGAACGCAAGCGCCCACACCACGCCGCTTGCGCGGTAGGGCACGCGCTCCGCTTTCGTGGGGGCGGCGTCTCCCTCGGGAGACGAGGTGGCGGTGGCGTTCGTGCGCCAGCTGCGAACCTCGCGTACGGCAAGGACGATGCTTGCGATGGCGGCGGCAAACGAGATGATGGCAACGAGCATGGGAGCCCTTTCGGTCTTTGTGAACAAAAGCGGGTGACTAACGGCGTCTTTACCTGCGCTTTGCGGAATGCTGATACAAGCAAATCCCCATGATACCCCGCGATTGTCGAGATTCTATCGACAGCTGCTTGCTTTATATAAAACGTTGAAATCCCTGTTATTGAGGTGCGCTACAGTGAAGCGGGCGAACCACATGCGAAACGGGGCGCACAAAGGTGCCGCCATTCACGATTCCGTGCCGCAAGGTTTTTAGGCGAGCGTTCAACAAGGAGGACGTATGGGTGCGACGGGGTGCGATAGCAGGCAAGATGCGTTGGAGCTCATCGAAAGGCGCTCGTCTACGCGGCAGTTCGCGCACGATGTTGGCGTGAGCGACGAGCAGCGCGCGGCCGTGCTGCATGCTGCGAGCCGGGCACCCTCCGCCGGTGCGATGATGATGTATTCGATTATCGACATCCGCGAGCAAGCGACCCTCGACAGGCTCTCGGTGCTCTGCGACAACCAGCCGTTCATAGCGAAGGCGCCGTGGGCGCTCGTGTTCGTAGTCGATTATGCGAAGTGGATCGACCTCTTTGAGCATGCGGGCTGCTTCTCGCCCGAGTTCAACAAGCGGCAGGGTGCGGAGCCACGCCGTACGCCCGGCCTCGGCGAGTTCGCCATCGCGGCGCAAGACGCGGTCATTGCTGCCCAAACCGCCGTGATAGCGGCGGAGGCCGTGGGCCTTGGCAGCTGCTACATAGGGGATGTGGTGGAAAACGCCGAGGAGATGGCCGCGTTGCTTGACCTTCCTGCGCATACCGTGCCCCTGTCGATGCTCGTGCTCGGCGTGCCCGCGAAAGAGCGACCGGCGACGCCGCATCCGGTGGCAAACCTCGTGATGCCGGAGCGATATCGTCGCGCCGACGAGACGATGCTCGATGCCCAGCTGCGCGAGATGGACGAGATGTTTCGGCCGCATGCGTGTGAGGAGGGCGAGCGCGTGCGCGACATCTATACGCGCAAGCACACGAGCGCCTTTATGGCTGAGATGTGCCGCTCGATGGAGCGCTGGCTTGCGAACTGGACGGGTGAGGATCCGCTCAACGCGTAGCCCATGGTGCTCCCAACAAGAAAACGCCCCGACCCGCACAAGGCGAGTCGGGGCGCTGCATGTTAGTTCGAATTCTGCGCGCGTCGGATGTGTCCGCTCCCGTTACGGCCGTTCGTCCGGAGCGATGCGCGTCAGCTTGTCGAAGCTCTTGAACTTCGTGAAGAGCGGCACGTACTCCACAAACACGCTCGAGTTCTCGAGGCCGAACCACTGTGCGGGCGAGCCGGCGAAGCCACGGATGGCGTACTTCAGCGAGATGGCCGTGCGCTCTCGGCTGTCGATGTCGCTTTCCGGCGCGAGCGTCTTGCGCAGCATGCAGAACTGGAACGAGCCGATGTTGCCCGGGCGCTTGTACACGGAGTAATCGCGGCGCTGCGGCGGCAGCTCTCCCGAAGCGGAGAGGTCTTGCACGATCTGGCGGAGGTAGGCGTTCACGCGCTGGTTGACCTTGTAGCCCAGGAACAGGTGTACGCGGAAGATGTAGTCCGTGTCGAAGTTCTCGACCGAGTACGCGAAGGTATACGGGTCATCCATGACTTCAACGTTCACGAACCACCACGCGCGGGCGCGCTTGGGGTGCTTGTCGAAGATTGAGAAGAGGATGTCGCGATCGAGATAATCCGTGTTCGTGCCGTTCGTGAGGTAGACGAGGTTGTCTGCTACCAGGTCGTAGGTCTGATCGTCGCGCAGCCGCGCGAGCTGATCGAGATAGCTGCGCACGGGAAGGAGCGTCGCCTGACGGCGCTCGACGGCGGTGCCCGCGTACCAGCAGAGCATGATGCTCATGATGAGGGCGGCGAGCAGGATGGTGAAGTAGCCGCCGTGGAAGAACTTCGTGAGCGACGAGCCGAAGAAGAAGCCCTCAAGCATGACGAAGAACACCACGAAGATGAACGGGAAGAACTTGAGCTTGCGCACGCTGTGCAGGTAGATGAAGAGAAGCACCGTCGTGCACAGCATGGTGATGGTGATGGCGAGGCCGTACGCCGCTTCCATGTGCGCGGAGGACTGGAACAACAGCACGACGACGATGCAGCCCACCCACATGACCTTGTTGACGAGTGGGATGTAGAGCTGGCCCTTCGTCTCGGAAGGATAGAACACCTGCAGGTGCGGCATGAGGTCGAGGCGGCTCGCCTCGGAAACGAGCGAGAACGCACCGGTGATGAGTGCCTGCGAAGCGATGATCGCCGCGAGCGCGGAAAGCACGACGCCGAAGGGGCGCATCATGTCCGGGAGCATCTGGAAGAACGGGTTCAGGTCCTCAATGCCTGCGAGCGAAGAATTGCCCTGGTTCGCTAAAAGCCATGCGCCCTGGCCGAGGTAGCTCAGGATGAGGCATACCTTCACGAACGGCCAGGTGGCATAGATGTTGCCCTTGCCCACATGGCCCATGTCGGAATAGAGCGCCTCGGCACCGGTCGTGGCGAGGAAGCAGCTGCCCAAGATCATGATGCCCGCATGGTTGTTGGGGCTGAACAGGAACTGGATGCCGTAGATGGGGTTGATGGCGAGGAGTACCTGTGGCGCGACGAACATCGAGACAAGGCCAACGCCGCCCAGGAACAGGAACCAGAACGTCATGACCGGGCCGAACGCGCGGCCAATCTTCGACGTGCCCGCGCGCTGCACCGCGAAGAGGATGCAGACGATGGCGAGCGTGATGATGACCACGTTCGTCTGGTTGTCGCCGATGAGCGCATGCATTTCGGGGATCGTGCGCAGGCCTTCGACCGCAGTGGTGATGGTCACGGCAGGGGTGAGCACGCCGTCGGCGAGTAGTGCCGAGCCGCCGAGCATGGCGGGGATGATGAGCCACTTGCCGAAGCGGCGCACGATGCTATAGAGCGCGAAGATGCCGCCTTCGCCGCTGTTGTCGGCTTTGAGCGAGACGAGCACGTACTTCACGGTGGTGAGCAGCGTCACCGTCCAGATGACGAGCGAAAGCGCGCCGAGCACGAACTCTTCCGTCACGCTCATGATGCCGCCGTTGCCGGCGAGGAGCGCTTTCGTGACGTACATGGGCGAGGTGCCGATATCGCCGTAGACGACGCCGATGGTGACGAGCATGGCACCGAGGCTCACCGGGATGGTGTGTGCCTTAGGGTGCGCGGCGCCCTCGATAGTCTTGGGGGGACGGACGGTCTTGCGCCCGCGTCCGCGCTTGCCGGTTTGCTCGGCTTTCTTCACGCGCTTGAGCGAGATCGATCCGGTAGAACTCGGTGGGGCGGCGACCCCGTCGGTCTCGGCTGAGTGCTCGGATTCCGGCTGCTCGACCTTGGTCTTCTTGTCCATTTCGTTGAACTCCTTGAGAGCGTGTTTCGGCGGAATATGCCGTTCGGCCATTATAGCGATATGCGTTCGTATGTGCGAGAGCAGCGGTACTTCGGGACGGGACACAGGATGCAAAATGGTCCCAGGAGATCTGCCCGGGCGGCCGAGTGTAAAATTACCCCAGGGGTTTTTTGACATATGGCCCAATTGGGGGCAGGTGCATTTTGGGACATTCGGCTCTAGACTTCACCAATGGGGACAAGGGGCTTGTACCGGATGTCCCAAAATGCACCTGTCCCCAATTGGGCCATATGTCAAAAAACCCCTGGGGTAATTTTACAGGGTAATTTAACACTCGGCCGCCCGGGCAATATCCCCCGCCCCCTTTGGTCGGCGCTACGCTTTCCGCGCGAGGTAGCAATGGTGGATGCGCTTGTTGCGCTGGAAGTCCTCCGGGATGGTCTCGTCGGTGATGTCCTCGAGCTTGATGCCCACGCGCGTAAGCGTTTCAACGTCCGGTTTGAATCCGCGCAGGTTGCAGGAGAAGATCGCCTCGCCGGTCGGCTCGAGCAAATCGACGACGCCGCGCAGCAGTTCGACATGATCGCGCTGGACGTCCCAGGTGCGCTCGCCCATGCGCGTCGAGTTCGAGAACGTGGGCGGGTCGCAGAAAATGAGGTCCCAGCGGTTAGCCGTATGCCGCTGGCGTTCGACCCACGCCAGGACGTCGTCGCGCACGAAGTGATGATCGGGACCGGTGAAGCCGTTGAGCTGCATGTTCTCTTCCGCCCAGTCGAGATAGGTGTTCGAAAGGTCGACGGTCACGGTCTCCTGGGCGCCGCCGTCTGCCGCGTAGCAGCTTGCGGTGCCGGTGTAGGCAAAGAGGTTGAGGAATGTGCGGGCTTTCCGGGCATGCTCGCGCACGAGGCTGCGGGCAAGGCGATGATCGAGGAAGATGCCCGTGTCGAGCCGGTCGTTGAACTCGACGGCAAACGTGAGGCCGCCTTCTTCGATAAGGACGCGCTCGCCATCGCTTGCTGCCCGCCTGCCTGTTTGCTGCCCGCGCCCGTACTGCGAGCCGCCGCGCGAGCGCATGCGTGTTTTCACATGCACATGTTCGGTGGGAACGTCGAGCACGCGGGGTGCGATGGCGAGGATGTCGAGCATGCGCGCGTGCGCGAGCTCGGGGTCGATGGTGCGGGGCGGCGCGTATTCGGCGATGACGAGCCAGCGTCCGGGAGTCGTCGCACTACCCGCATAGAGGTCGATGGCAGCTGAGTAATCGGGCAGGTCGGCGTCGTAGACGCGATAGCAGGTGACGCCTTCGCGCTTCGCCCAACGGCGACGTAGGCGCGCGACCTTGATGAGGCGCCGCGCGAACTGCTCCGAAGCGGGGACGATGAGCGGGATGGGCTTCCCGTCGCCCACGTCGACGGTGGCAGCGGCGCTGCCTGTGCCAGCTGCGTTGCCCTTGGGATGCTTTGCGCCAAGGGAACTGGCAGCATCCCGCTTCTGCGCAGCGTGGACATCGTCTGAGCTTTCGCGCTGGACATCGCGCCCCGACGGCGCCTCGCCTGCACCGCCCAGCACGGTGAGAACGAGCTCGTCGTTTCCCAAGGAGAGCGTTTGCGTGGTGTGGACGGATCTGCCGGGGATGCGCGGTGCTCCGTTGCGCGCGAGGCAGGCGATGCGCCATGAGGCGCAGGCCGAGGTGCTGGCGAGCTCGGCCACGAGGCGCAAGGCCGCTGCCGCCGCGTTCTCGCCGACCGGGGTGGTATCTCCAACGATGGCACCCATGAGCGGGGCGTTTGTGCGGGTACGCGGGAGCGCTGCAGCGAGTTCGTCTGCTGCGGGCTCAACGATGTCCGCGACTGCGGCAAGCCCCGCCGCCCGGATGATGCGATCGGCTGCTTCGCGGGCGCGCTGGTCGAAGTCCGTTGCCACGATGTGCCCGGCGAGCGCCGCCGCATCGCGCTCGCAACCGCGGGCTTCGGCAAGAAGCTCGCGCCAGAGCGCGGGGTCGTGCTGCGCCCACGCCTGGAATCCCCAGCGGGTGCGTGCGGCGCCCGGTGCCCGTCCGGCGAGCATCCCGGCCGCCTCCAAAAGGATGCCGCCCTCACCGCAGGCGATATCGAGCAGGTAGGGAAGGGCGTGCGGCCGCGCTTTTTCGGCATCTGCAGCCTTTGCGGAGGATCTTTCGGATTCGAGCCGTTCCGACGCGGAGGCCGGGCGTTTTGCCTCGCGGCGGGGCAGAGCGGGCTGGCAGAGTTCGCGCCATCCGCTCTCGGCTAGCACGAGCGCGGCGTAATCCGGGCGGAGGATGTCGACGCCCGCGGGCGCACACGCAAGAGCCGCACGCGGGATGCGCTTAAAGAGCGGTTCACCCGAAAGGTCGAAGGCGAGGCTTGCGCGCTCGCCGCGGATCGTGAGCGAAAGGCGGGCGTCGGGCGCGTGCGTATCGATGCGAGGGCGCGTGCCGGTGTCCGCGAGCATGCGATCCGCGATGCCGTCCTTTGCACGGAGCAAGGCATATCGCGTGTTGCGTATCGCGTCGTTCGTTCCGTGGGCGGAGATGGCGATGCTCGCGCCCGGCTTGAGGACGTTCGACCAGGGCAGCTCGTAGACGCCGCTGTAGAGGTCGTCGTCCGTAGCACAGCTAAAACGGCCGATGACGAGGTAAACGCGGCTCGCGAGACGCGACCACAGGCAGGCGCGGTAGGCGTCGCACGCGTCCCCCTCGAAGGAGACGCGACCTTTGAGCGGTCGGACGCGCGGGATACCGAGGGCGCGCAGCTCATCGGCGAGGGCGCGCTCGAACGTCGCCGGGCAGCTTGCGTAGCATTCCATGGAAAGCCTTTCGATTGGGTGGCTCAATTGTACCTGCTGTGCGGTGCCGCGTCGGTCGATGTAAAAAAGCTTGGGTTTCGTGTGCCGGGTTGATGCGTTCGGGCATAATACTGCCTGTTGACCAACGAGAAAGGTTCTTTGCATGAGCGACGAGGCGCGCATCCTGTTCTTCGATGTCGATGGCACGATCATCTACCACGAGCCCGGCGGCGACGTGGGCGAGACCGTTGCGACGGGGCGTCCGAGCGAGGGCGTCGCCCGCGCCTTCCGTGAGCTGCGCGACCGCGGACACATGCCCTTCATCTGCACGGGACGCCCGCTTTCGCTCATCGCTGAATCTCTTTTGGCGCTCGAGCCCGCGGGAATCATCTCCTCGGCGGGGGCGTGCGTTTCGGTGGGCGAGAAGATCCTCTTCGACCGCGTTATCGATGCTGCCGTGATCGACCGTCTGCTCGAGATCGCCGAGCGCAGCGGGCACGGCGTGCTCTTGGAGGGCACGGATGGCGACGTGGTGTATGCGCCCGCCAACGCTGCGTATGCAAACGGCGGAGGTATCCCCATGGTGCGCACGCGCGAGGAGCTGCGCGCGCAGACGACCATGCGGTTCTCGAAGTTCGTCCTCGAGGCCGCCGATCGCGACGCGGTCATCTCGTGCGACCCGGCGTTTTTCGATGCCCAGTTCGACGGCTTCGATTTGGGGCTCGGCATTAGCGAGTATACGATGAAGGGCGTGGACAAGGGCTTCGGCGTGAAGCACGCGCTCGAGTGCCTGGAGCGCGGCGTCGCGGGAACGATCGCGTTTGGCGACTCGGAGAACGACCTGCCGATGGCCGGTGCCGTGGAGACGTTCGTCGCGATGGGCAACGCCATGCCTTCGGTGAAGGAACGCGCCGCCTACGTGACGAGCTCCGTGCAAGATGACGGCGTGGTGAGTGCGCTCGAGCATTTCGGCTTGGTATAGCGCCGCGACACGGCACCGTGATGGCGGCGACGCCGCGTTGCCGCTCCCGTGCAAAAAGCGTAGAAAGTTTCAACAAGAGCTGCTGAGGACGCGCTTATTGAAGCTTTCTACGCTTTTTGCACGGGAGCGTGGGCGCATGCGATAACGGCAACGCGAGTGGACGCGCCGCTGCGCTCGTGTCGCCACTGCGTAAGCGTACGAAAACGCCCCTGCAAGGGTGATCCTTGCAGGGGCGCGTCGTTACAGCGGCGTTCTTCGGCTGCTCGACCTACTCGAGCTCGAATGCTCCCGTGTAGAGCTGGTAGTACACGCCGCGCTTCGCGATGAGCTCGTCGTGGCTGCCGCGCTCGATGATGCGGCCGTGGTCGAGCACGATGATCGCGTCGGAGTTGCGCACGGTGGAGAGGCGGTGCGCGATGACGAACGTGGTGCGCCCGTTCATGAGCGCGTCCATGCCCTTCTGCACGATCGCCTCGGTGCGCGTGTCGATAGACGACGTCGCCTCGTCGAGGATCATGACCGGCGGGTCGGCCACCGCGGCGCGCGAGATTGAGAGCAGCTGGCGCTGACCCTGCGACAGGTTCGAGCCGTTGTCCGTGAGCATGGTGTTGTAGCCCTCGGGTAGGCGCTCGATGAATCCGTGCGCGCCGGCGAGCTTCGCCGCGGCGATGCACTCCTCGTCGGTCGCGTCGAGACGGCCGTAGCGGATGTTGTCCATGACGGTGCCGGTGAACAGGTTCACGTCCTGCAGCACCATGCCGAGCGAACGGCGCAGGTCGTCCTTCTTGATCTTGTTGATGTTGATGCCGTCGTAGCGGATCTTGCCGTCGGCGATGTCGTAGAAGCGGTTGATGAGGTTCGTGATGGTGGTCTTGCCCGCGCCGGTAGCGCCCACGAAGGCGATCTTCTGGCCGGGCTCCGCCCACACGCTCACGTCGTGCAGCACCGTGTGCCCGGGCTCGTAGCCAAAGTCCACGTGGTTCAGGCGCACGTCGCCCTGAAGCGGCACGAGCTCCACGCTGCCGTCGTGGTGCGGCCACTTCCATGCCCAGCGGCCGGTGCGCTTATCGCACTCCACGAGCTTGCCGTCCTGCATGCGGGTGTTCACGAGCGTCACGTAGCCCTCATCGGTCTCGGGCTCCTCGTCGAGTAGCTCGAAGAGGCGCTCGGCGCCAGCGAGACCCATGACTACGGCGTTGATCTGCTGCGAGATCTGGCCGATCTGGCCTGCGAACTGCTTGGTCATGTTGAGGAACGGCACCGTGACCGCGATGGAGAAGGCGAGGCCGGAGATGGAGAGGTTCGGCACGCCGAGCTCGATGAACACGCCGCCCATGAGCGCCACGATGACATACATGAGGTTGCCGAGGTTCATGAGGATGGGGCCGAGCGTGTTGGAGTACATGTTTGCCGCGCGCGCCGCCTGGAAGAGCGCCTCGTTGCGCACGTCGAAGTCGTCCTGCGCCGCGTCCTCGTGGCAGAAGACCTTCACGACGCGCTGGCCGTTCATGATCTCTTCCACGTGGCCCTCGACGATGCCGATCTCGCGCTGCTGCGCCACGAAGTTCTTCGCGGAGCGGCCGCCGAGCTGCTTGGTCACATACGACATGAACAGCACACCCGCCACGATGATGATGCACATCCACACGCTGTAGTACAGCATGACGCAGACCACGGAGATGCAGGTTACGATCGTGAGCGTGATGTTCGGCAACGACTGGCCGATCATCTGGCGCAGCGCGTCGATGTCGTTGGTGTAGTGGCTCATGATATCGCCGCGCTGGTGCGTGTCGAAGAAGCGGATGGGCAGGTCCTGCATGTGGTCGAAGACCTTCTCACGGAACTTCTCGAGCGAGCCCTGCGTGACGACGGCCATGACGCGGTTCCACGTGAAGCTCAGCGTGAGTGACACGGCGTAGATGCAGATGAGCGTGAGCACGATGGTGCGGATGGGGCCAGACGCGCTTGCCCAATCGCCGGATTCCCACGTGGCGGTCACGACCTCGAGGGCACGCTGCATGAAGGTCGCGGGCAGTGCCGAGAGGATGGAGTTGGCCACCAGGCAGCAGAAGACGAGCGGCAGGAGCTTGGGATAGAACGAGAACAGGGTGCGCAAGAGGCGGATGAGCGTTTTGCCCTTGCCGCCCTTGGGCTTCGCCGGGGCCTTGCTGCGGCCGGCAACGTTTTGACGATTGGCTTCGTACTGTTCGCGTGCATCGTTAGCGGGCATCGGCGGCACCTCCTTCCTGGGTTGCGGCATCTTGGGCGGGAGCCTCCGCGGGTGCGGACGCGGCCTCCGCATCTTCCTCGCTCATGCGGTTCTGGCTCTCGTAGGTGTCGCGGTAGATGTCGCAGGTCTGCATGAGCTCGTCGTGTGTGCCCAGGCCGGCGATGTGGCCGTTGTCGAGCACGAGGATGCGGTCCGCATGCTCCACGGAGCTCGTGCGCTGCGCAATGATGATCTTCGTAGTTTCGGACAGGTACTGCGCCAGACCCTCGCGGATGAGCGCGTCGGTCTTGGTGTCCACGGCGCTCGTCGAGTCGTCGAGGATGAGCACCTTCGGATGCTTCAGCAGAGCGCGTGCGATGCACAGACGCTGCTTCTGGCCGCCGGAGACGTTCGTGCCGCCCTGCTCGATGTACGTGTCGTACTTCTTGGGGAAGCCCTGGACGAACTCATCGGCCTGCGCGAGCTCGCACACTTCTTTGATCTCGTCGTCGGTGGCGTCTTCCTTGCCCCAGCGCAGGTTCTCCTTGATGGTGCCGGAGAACAGCACGTTTTTCTGCAGCACCACAGCGACGTTGTTGCGCAGGTACTCGAGGTCGTAGTCGCGCACGTCCACGCCGCCGACGCGCACGGAGCCCTCCGTCACGTCGTACAGGCGGCTGATGAGGTTCACGAGCGAAGTCTTCGCCGAACCGGTGCCGCCCATGATGCCGATGGTCTCGCCGCTCTTGATGTGCAGGTCGATCTCGGCGAGCGCGCGGTGCTCGGCCTTTTCGGAATACTTGAACGTCACGTTGTCGAAGTCGATCGAGCCGTCCTTCATATAGGTGACCGGGTGCTCCGGGTTCTTGATGGTGGGCTCGGTCTCGATGACCTCCACGATGCGCTCGGCGCTCTCCTGCGCCATGGTGATCATGGCGAAGACCATCGACACCATCATGAGCGCCATGAGGATCATGAAGCCGTAGGTGGTGAGGGCGCTGAACTGGCCGACGTTCATGAGGGTACCCTGGCTGGAGATGATGAGGTAGCTGCCGAACTGGATGACGATGACGAACACCGCGTTCACCGAGAAGTTCATCATGGGGTTGTTGAGCGCGAGGATCTTCTCGGCGCGGGTGAAGTCGGCGCACACGTCCTGCGCGGCGCGGCCGAACTTCTGCTTCTCATACTCCTGGCGCACATAGCTCTTCACGTCGCGCATGCCGGTGACGTTCTCCTCGATGGACTCGTTGAGCGCGTCGTACTTGCGGAACACGGCACGGAAGATGGGATGCACGGTGCGCACGACCTTGAAGAGGCCGAAGCCCAGGAGCGGGACGATAACCACGAACACAGCGGCCAAGGGGCCGGCCATGATGAAGGCCATGACGATGCCACAGATGAGGAGCATCGGGCAGCGCACGGCGGTGCGGATGATCATCATGTAGGCGAGCTGCACGTTCGTGACGTCCGTGGTGAGGCGCGTGACGAGCGAGGAGCTCGAGAACTGGTCGATGTTGGCGAAGCTGAAGCGTTGCACCGCGGCAAAGACGTCGTGGCGCAGGTTCTTCGCGAAGCCGCAGCTGGCCTGGCTGCAGGTGATGCCCGCGCCGATGCCGAATGCCAGCGAGGCGAGCGCCATACCCACGAGCACGCCGGCGTACGGCAGGAGCTGCGCAAGCGTCGCGCCGGCCTGGATGGCGTTGATGAGCTGCGCCGTCACGAAGGGGATGGCCACCTCCATAACGACTTCGCCGAGCACGATGATCGGCGTCGCCACGGCGGCGCGCCGGTACTCGCGGATGCTTGCCATGAGCGTTTTGATCATGCAAGTTCCTCCCAACGGTTACGGATCTTTTCGAGCAGGACGATGAGCTCGTCTTGCTCCTCATCGGTTAGGTTCGAGAATGCCTGTTCGCGGAAGGCTTTGTGCGCTTCGAGAGCGCGCTGCGCCTCCTGTTCGCCCGCTTCGGTGAGGCGGACGGTGAGGGCACGGCGATCGCGTGGGTCGCGTGTGCGCTCAATGAGGCCGGCGGCTTCGATCTTCGCCAAGATCTCGGAGAGCGAGCCCGCTTTGAGCTCGAATTGGCCGCCGAGCTCGAGCTGCGACATGCTGCCGCCGGCGCGGTGCAGCTTGCACAGGATGGGCTCTCGGCCAGAACGGCCGCCGCCGTGGAAGTGCAGGTAATGGCCGCAGAAGCCGAGGCCGCGCAAGATGCGATCCGCACGCGGCGGCTCGCCTGCCTCCGCGCTTGCGGCCGGGGCGGGATGTTCGGCCGCCTTGGCGCGGCCAGCCGGTTCGGGCTGCGCGGCTGCGACGTCGCTCTGCGCTCGGTCGCCTTCTTCGGCGGGCTGTTCATCAGATAGATGATTTCCCATGGAGTTCGATACCTCCTTCAATCATATAGGTACCTAATCATTTTTTGTGCTTGAATAGGCTACTACCGCGTACCTAGATGTCAAGGTACCAAAATAATATTTTCGCATTCATTTCACGCCGCCGCGCCGCTCCCGTCATCGCGCCGCGCCGCCTCTGCGCTTTCACCTGTTCTGGTCGCGAATCGTTGCGTACTAAAAATTGCCGAAACCGTCACGAAGGGACGAATTCGATCGCCTTCGTGACGGTTTCGGCAAATTTTAGCATCGAGGGGTGTGTTGTCGCGGCGTGTTCTATGGCCGACAAGCTAAAACGCGTGCACAGCGTACTACTGACAATGGAGCGCATGCCGTTCGCTGCCGTTCCACCGTGAAAACAGAACCGCTCGCCGATTCTTTTCGATTTGTCGCGCATGCGCGCCGAGTGAAACGCCCTACAAGCTGCAGTGCCAGATTTGTGTCAGAAACATGCAAGGTTTTTGATGGTTCCGTAGGTATCTACCTGCGGCTATCGTGTTGTAAAGCATATGATGGGAGGAAACGTGATCAGGAAGAGCACAAGGTGGGAAGAGCTTGGCTGCCGCATGCGCGAAGAGGCGACCTTGCGGCGGTGCTACGCGGCTGGCGATTATCAAGAGGCGAGGCTGCTTAGAAGGCGCAAAATCTCAGGAGATGTCACAGAACCGTTTCCCGGTCTGTTTGCGTTTGAAGAGTATTGAAGCAAACTCGCGCCGGACGAGCGCATGCGACATATTATTCGGGCGTATGGCAGGAAGCATCCCGAGACGGTGTTCTGCTCGACGAGCGCCGCTGTGATGCATCGGCTTCCGGTGAGTTATTCCGATCTCGGCTGTTTGCACGTATACACGTCTGTTCATGGTCCTTCGGCAAGCTCTTCTCATGTGGTGAGGAGACAAGTGAGCGAGGTTCATAAAGAGCGCATCGACGGCGTGCTGGTGGCGAGTTTGGCGTACGCGACGGTGGAGACCATGTGCGACAGCAGCTTCGAAAACGGTCTCGCTGTTGCCGATGGTGCTTTGCGCCGGCTCAAAATTGAGCGCGAGCTGCTAGAGGAGGTTACCGAGAAACTCGCAGTCAGGCGTAAAGGCGTTGAGGTGGCTCGAGAGGTCGCACGATATGCAGATGGCCGCGCTGAAAGCGGGGGAGAATCGATCGCGCGTGCGGTTATGATTCGTGAGGGTGTTCTGCCGAGCGACCTTCAGCGAGAGTTTCGAGATCCGCTAGATTCGCAGACGACGTATCGTGCAGACTTCGTGTTCGAGCTTGCATCGGGGAAAACCGTGATAGGCGAGTTCGACGGAAGAGCAAAATACGAGGATCCAGCCATGCTGGGCGAGCGGACAGCGCTTGATGCGTTACGTGAAGAGCGACAAAGGGAGTCGCGCATTACGCTGCTCGGTATGCCTGTCTTGCGGTTTACCTGGGGCGATGTGCGAAAGAGGGGTCGTCTTGCGGAAATGTTGCGAGTGGCAGGCGTTACTCCAGATACGCTTGGAGAACGAGATTATCGCGCGACGGCGCTGGGGCCTCCGCGGTTGTTTCCGCCAGCGTGAGCGGTCTGTTCGCGGCTGCGTCGCGCCTTGCCGCATCTTCGTTGCTAAAAATTGCCGAAACCGTCACGAAGGCAAGAATTCAGTCGCCTTCGTGACGGTTTCGGCAATTTTTAGCATGGAGATGGTTAAAGGTTAGGCAGGAGTCCGTGATAGCACGTGGATTTGCTACGATGGGCCCAGCAAAACACACAGGTGACAAAATGGGATTGAGGGGCACCATGATCAACGAGACGATGTACGCGCGCGGGGCGGAGAGCTCCGTCATTCGCGAGATTTTCAGCTATGCGAACGAGCGGAAGGCGCAGATCGGCGAGGAGAACGTGTTCGACTTCAGCCTCGGCAACCCGAGTGTGCCGGCGCCGGACGCTGTCCGCGCAAGCATCGAGCGCTCGCTCGCCCTGCCGCCGGAGCAGCTCCATGGGTATACGCCGGCGCCCGGCTTGCCCGCGGCGCGCCAGGCAGTGGCGGATTCGCTGAACAGGCGCTTCGGCACCTCTTACGACGCGGTGGACGTTTTCATGACCGTGGGTGCGGCGGCATCGGTGTCGTGTGCGCTCCATGCGATCGCGTGCCCGGGCGAGGAGGTCATCGTCATCGCGCCGTACTTCCCGGAGTACCGCGTGTGGATCGAGACGGCCGGCGCCGTCTGCGTGGAAGTGCTGGCGGATCCCGAGACGTTCCAAATCGACGTTGCGGCGGTCGCCGCGGCCATCACCCCACGCACGGCGGCCGTCATCATCGATTCGCCGAACAACCCCACCGGGGTGGTGTATCCGCGCGAGAACCTCGAGGCGCTTGCCGCCGCGCTGGAAGCGGCTAATGCCCGGCGCGAGGAGGAGTTCGGCCGCCCGCAGCCCATCGTTCTCATCTCCGACGAGCCGTACCGCGAGATCACGTACGGCGCAGAGGTGCCGTGGGTGCCGAGTCTCTACGAGCACACGATCGTGTGCTATTCGTACAGCAAATCGCTGTCGCTGCCGGGCGAGCGTATCGGGTGGGTGCTCGTTCCGCAGGTGAGCGAGGGCGCGCGTCGCGTCATGTGCGCCGTGGCGGGCGCTGCGCGGTGCCTGGGCTTCGTGTGCGCGCCGGCGCTCTTCCAGCGCGTGATCGTCGACTGCGTGGACGAGCCTTCGGATGTCGAGGCGTACGCGCGCAATCGCGACCTGCTTTGCGGCGCGCTCAAGCGCTTCGGCTACACGTACGTCGAGCCGGACGGCGCCTTCTACCTGTGGGTTCGCTCGCCCGATCCGGACGCGGAGGCGTTTTGCGAACGTGCTCGCACCTACGAGCTCCTGCCCGTGCCGTCCAACAGCTTCGGTGTTACGGGGTGGCTGCGCGTGGGCTATTGCGTGGCGGCCGAGGTCATCGAGTGTTCTCTGCCCGCATGGGAGCGTTTGGCGGAGGAATACGGGCTGCTGGAGCGATAGCTGAGAGGACGGTATGCGGGGACGGCCGCGTAACATTACCCCAGGGGTTATTTTACATCTGTAGCAACGTACGCTGATCAGGTGACGAAACTGCGGATGTAACATAACCCCTGGGGTAATGTTACGCGGGATAATGTTATGCCGCTGTCCTACCGGGGCGCCATCCCATGCGGCTTCTACGAAGCGTGCGTTTTACGCCGGTTTTCCCGGAAACCCGCGGCATAATGGCATAAAACGTGGACGCCGCGCGCGTGGCTGGTACGCTGCAGCCGGCATCGTCACGAAGGGGATGGCACATGGCACTCAGCATCAAGACCGATATCCACACACATACGCTGTTCTCGCGCCATGCGTATTCGACGCTGGCGGAGAACGTGGCGGCTGCCCGAGCAGCAGGTCTCGAGCTCTTGGGCTCCTCGGATCACATGAGCACGATGCTGTTCCCGGAGCCGCACCTGCGTAACTTCCAATTCTTCACCAATCAGATCATCTGGCCGCGCACGTGGGATGGGGTCACGCTGCTTCGCGCCGCCGAGGTGGACATTGTCTCCATCGAGGGCAGGCTTTTCGGCCAGGGCGTCACGTGCGCCAACAACATCACGACCGAAAGCTGCTCGCACGGCGACACGCTGTTCCGCCGCATCACACGCCAGCTCGACTACCTGGTTGCAAGCGTGCACGACCGCGCGTTCGCACGCGATGCGTCGGTTGCTCAGGCGACTGAGATGTATTTGAACGTCCTCGCCGAACCGAAGGTGTTCGTGCTTGGCCACACGGGTCGCGCGGGCGTTCCGTTCGATATCGACGCCGTGCTCACCGCTGCCAAGGAGCGCCATAAGCTCATCGAGATCAACGAGCACAGCATCGAGGGAGACCGCGAGGGATCAACATTCGACATGTGCCGTCGCATTGCAGAGCGCTGTGCCGAGCTCGGTGTGGGCATTTCCGTTTCGAGCGACGCGCATATGGCGTACCAGATTGGGCAGTTCCCCAGCGTGAAGACCATGCTTGAGGAGATCCACTTCCCCCAGGAGCTCATCATGAACCGCGACCGCGAAACGATGCTCGCGACGCTTGCCGCGTCGGGCGTTTGCGACCTGAGAGATCTTGCGCATGTGAATGCGGAAGGGCAGGCGAAGGCGGTGGAACGGGAGCACCGTGCGTAGCAGGGCCACCATAGCCGCCCTGTTGCGGGCGGCGCTCGTCCGCGTGCCGGCGGTGATCGCGGTCGTGTTGACGACGACGCTCCTGGCTTCGGCCTTTGTGCTGCTGTGCCGATACGAGCAGACGCGCCGCGGCATGGGGGGCGTCGAGCCGGTTGGGAGGCCGAGGCTCGCGTATGCCAGCCCGCAGGGAACTTCCGAGCGGATCGAGACCGAGGTCGCGCTGACGTTCTTCGAGACGGGTGGGCGCGAGATCACGGTGCCCATCACGTGGGATGACGCATGGTTTGCAGAAGATCTGCGGGAATATAACCACGAGCTTGCGTGCACGTGCGCGGTGCTCTCCTCGCTCGCCTACGCGGAATCTGCTCACTACCAATCGGGGACGTCGGGGCCGGCGTACATGGAGCAAGCGCTCGGGAGCCTCGGTTTCGACGAGGTGCGTACCGGTTCCTATCGGTACCGGAGCGAGGTCGTCGACCAGGTACTCAACGTTTTCACCAGCAAGGAGGACACGGTAGCCTACGCTGTGGCGCGCAAGCGCATCGCTTCCGAGGGCGAGACGAGATCGGTGATCGTGGTTGCTGTGCGCGGAAGCTATGGAGCGGAATGGCTGAGCAACCTGTATCTTCATGATGAACGGTCGGTCGCCGAGGGCTTGGAGGGCTACCACCAGGGGTATGTGGATGCGGCGGACGAGATCCGCGAAGCGGTGAGGCCGATGGTTCGCGAGAGCCATGCGCGCGGGGATGCCGTGACGCTCGTGGTCACAGGCCACAGCCGTGGAGGCGCTGTCGCGAACCTCGTCGCCGCGATGGCAGATGACGAGCTTGCAGGACAGTATACAGGCGAGGCGGCAGATGCCGAGGACGGTGGGCAGATCGGTCTTTCGGCAACTGACGCGGTGTGCGCGTACACGTTTGCCTCACCCGGATGCACGACGAGCGAGAATGCCCGCGCGGAGCGCTACGACAACATCTTCAACATCGTGAACCCGGCAGATATCATGCCTGCGCTTCCGCTCACCGCGTGGGGGTACGCGCGCTACGGCGTTGATATGGAGCTGCCTGCTGTTGACGACGAGGGGTTCACGACGGCATACGAGCGCTTCTGCTCCTCATACGCTCAGCTCGTGGGCGAAGACGGGGAGGATGCTGCGAGCCCGTACGACCCTGAAAACGCGCACGTTGTTCAGGCGGTTGTAGAAGAGGTGGGCGAGCGTGTGGGATCGGTTGCGGAACTCACGACGCCCGGTGGCATTGCGACCGTCGTCCAGGTGCTCGTAGCGCACGTCGACCCCTTGGGGATTCTCTGTGGCCACTATCAAAGCGTCTACGTCGCCTGGATGCTTGCGCTGGATGCCGGCGACATCGCGCCGTAGCGCTGCCTGCTCCCGCGCTCCATGTTAAATTACCCCAGGGGTTTTTCGACATCGAGCAATTGGCTACTTAGTCGAATGTCTCATTGCTCGATGTCGAAAAACCCCTGGGGTAATTTAACATGACAACACGCGTTCTCTATGCCTGCTCGAGCACGGCGACGGTCTCGACATGCTCCGTATGCGGGAACATATCCACCGGCGAAAGCTGCAGCAGGCGATACCCGCCCGCTCCCAGGGTTTCGAGGTCGCGCGCCTGCGTCGCGGGGTTGCAACTAATATATACGATGCGTCGCGGGCTTATGGCCATCGCCGCTTCTAGGAACGCGGGCGTGGAGCCGGCGCGCGGCGGATCGAGGGCGATCACGTCGTAGCGCTTGCCGTCGCGGGCGGCTTGGCGCAGAAACGCGGTGGCATCGTCTGCAACGAAGGTTGCTTCGTGTGGGATAAAACCGTTGAGCTCGGCGTTTGTCCGAGCATCGGCGACGCCAGCCTCATTTTTCTCCACACCTTGCAGGCGCACGGTACGCCCCGCATCTGCAGAGGCGCGGGCAGCGCACAGGCCGATGGTGCCGCTCCCGCAATATGCGTCGAAGAGCGCATCTTCCGCTTCGAGCGCCATGCCGTCGATTGCGAGTTGGTACAGCACCTCGGTTTGCTGGGGATTCGTCTGGTAAAAGGCAGTGGGCGAGATGCTAAACGTGCAGCCCAGAAGCTTGTCCTGCATGGTCGGCGCACCGGCGAGCACCCGCGTCTCGGGACCTAAGATCGCGTTACCGGGTCGCGGGTTCACGTTCTGCGCCACACAGGTGATGTGTGGGTCGATCTCAAGCAGCGCCTGAGCGAATTCCTCCGCATGCGGAAGGTCACGGTTGCTCGTCACCACGGTGAGCATGCCCTCGTTCGTCTTCCACCCTAGGCGCACGATGGCGTGACGGAGCAGGCCGCGCTGGGCATCTTCGTCGTACGCCCGTATGCCGAAAGACTCGGCGACGCGCGCGACCTCGTTCAGAATGTGGCGCGCGCCCGGAGCCTCCACGGCGCAATCCTCGGCTGCAATGATGCGGTGCGTGCCGGGGGCATAGAACCCGCAGGCAATCCTGCCGTCCGGATGCGGCGCAAACGGCGTCGCCGCCTTGTAGCGAAACGCGCGGGGGGATGCGAGCTTGCCGGTGCTTTCGGATGTTCCGCCCATACCGCGGATGGGGTCGATCTCGAGCTGCCAGCCGAAGCGCTCGAGAAGCGGCACGAACAGCTCTTCCATCGCGCGTTGCTTGCGCACGAGTTGCTTCTTGTACGGCACGCCGAGCCACGCGCAACCACCGCAGGTACGCATGAGGGGACAAGGGCCAGCGAGGTCCTTTTCTGTGCGGGTGCGCTTCGACATGGGGCTTCCTTGCCTGAGAGGTGAGAAAAAGGTATCGGCCACCATTTTCTCACAGCGACATGCCGCCCGCGGCATAAGTCCCAGATTTGCATATTCCGGGAGATAAGGAGACGATTTGCCCGCCTTACTACCCGGATTTGCATATTTTGGGACTTCCGCCGGCGCGGAGCGAGCGACGCAGGTCGGGCGGCGGGTCGAGTTGCGGGGCGAGCGGCGCAGGTCGGGCGGCGGGGCGATGG
>CASFXG010000016.1 GCA_949298635.1 uncultured Coriobacteriaceae bacterium
CGCCCCGTCAAGATCGAGGGCGACGATGAGGAGAAGGAGCCGGTGAAGAAGCTCTTCCTCGACATCCTCTCCCAGAAGTACGGCATCGACGAGGAAGACTTCCTCTCCGCCGAGATCGAGGTTGTGCCCGCGGGCCCCGCGCGCGAAATGGGCTTCGACCGTTCCATGATCTTGGGCTACGGCCAGGATGACCGCGTGTGCGCCTACACCTCGCTCGCCGCGCAGCTCGACGTGGCCGAGGTCACACGCACCGCAGTGACACTCCTCGTAGATAAGGAGGAGATTGGCTCCGTGGGTGCCTCCGGCATGACGAGCCGTTTCTTCGAGAACGCTATCGCCGAGATCATGGAGCTCACCGGCGAGGGTGGCGCGCTCAAGCTGCGCCGCGCGCTCGCCAATTCGCGCATGCTGTCCTCCGACGTCTCCGCCGGCTTCGACACGCTCTACGCCGACCGCTTCGAGAAGAAGAACGCCGCCATCATGGGTCGCGGCCTGTGCTTCAACAAGTACACGGGCAGCCGCGGCAAGGGCGGTTCGAACGACGCCGATGCCGAATACCTCGCGCTCGTCCGCGACATCATGGACGAGGCCGGCGTGGCGTTCCAGACCTGTGAGCTTGGACGCATCGGTGCGGGCGGCGGTGGCACCATCGCTTACATCCTCGCCGAGTACGGTATGGACGTCATCGACTCCGGCGTGGCCGTGCTCTCCATGCACGCGCTGTGGGAGGTCACGAACAAGGCCGACGTCTACGAGGCATATAAGGGCTACAAGGCGTTCATCACCCGCGCGTAGCCCGCGATAACGGCTTTTGGCGAGGAGCCCCGGACGTTCCCTTTGCTCGCACGCTTCGCGCAAGCTCGCGCAGGGAACGTCCGGGGCTCCCGCATAACGGCGACGTGGTCGCGCGTCGCGACGCCTGGCACCCCTTCGGGGTACGAAATGTAAAATTACCCCAGGGGTTTTTCGACGTCGCGTGGAAGCCTATCTATTAGGCCGTTCTACTGCGCGATGTCGAAAAACCCCTGGGGTAATTTTACATGCGGCGACGGACGAGCTGCAGAGCGGTCGCCACCGCACCGACGGCGCACAGGGCGGCGAACACCGTGAAGGCGAAGGAATAGCCCGAAAGGAAGAGGTCTGCGCGGCCTTCGATGTAGGCGCTCACGGGGTAGCCCGCCTGCGCGCTCATGCGTCCGTAGAGGAGCGCCGTGCCGCCCGTCACGCCAGCTGACATGCCCAGGTAGCGGACGAGCGACACGAGGCTTCCGGCAAAGCCGAGCTGCGAGGTCTCGACCGCACCCATAACGAGCGAGTTATTCGGCGACTGAAACATGCCCGTTCCCGCCGCCATGAACGCCATGGAGGCAACAATGACCGGCAGCGCCGCGTTGGCAGGCAGCACACCCGTGAGGAAGATGCCCGCCGCATAGATGGAAAGTCCCACCAGGCAGGGAATCGACGATCCGATGCGGTCGGACACCGCGCCTGCGATGGGTCCTACGGCCGCCATGGCGATCGGGATCGCCGTGAGCGCCAGGCCCGCGATATCCGGCGAGAAACCGCATGCGTTCTGCAGGTAGAACGGCAGCAGGAACTCCGTGCCGCCCACGGCGAAGAAGCAGAAGAACATCGTAACCACGTTGAGCGCGACGCCGGGACGCCTGAAAATGTCGAAGCTCACGAGCGGATGCGCCGACCGGCGCTCGACCGCGACGAACGCCACCATACAGGCCACGCCTATCGCAAGTAGCACGCACGCGAACACTGTGACGCTCTCGGCAAGGCTCGTGAGGGCGTAGAACACCAGGAAGATTGCGGGCGCGACGGTGATGGCGCCGGCGATGTCGAACGTTTCGCGCTGGGTGCCGGGCGCGTCCTTCGGCAGCGTCCAAACGCCAACCAGGAACGAGACCACACCGATGGGAACGTTGATGAGGAAGATCGACTCCCACGGAAACGCCGCGACGAGCATGCCGCCGATCGTGGGGCCGCACATGAGGCCGAGCGAGACAAACGTCGCCACGATGCCGAGCGCGCGGCCGCGCTGCGACGAGGGAAACGCCTCGGTGACGATTCCCATGTTTGTCGCCGTGGCGCTTGCCGCGCCGATGCCCTGCACCACGCGCGCCGCGATAAGCACCGGCAGGCTTGTGGAAAGGCCGCACAAAAGCGAGCCGGCGGTAAAGAGCGCAACACCCGCTTGAAACAGGCGCACCTTGCCGAACATATCGCCTAGCCGACCGAATACGAGCACCGCCGCGCAACACGTAAGCAGGTAGATGCTTGAGACCCATTGGATGCTCGTAGCGGAAACCCCCAGCTCGCGCTGCATGGCGGGCAACGCCACGTTCACGATGCTGCTGTCGAGCGTCGACATGAACGTCATGGTGACGACGGTGAACAGCACCACCCACGGATTCGCGGCGGGTCGATGCTGGCTCGACGCGGTAGATTCTTCTCTCATGGATAACCTCCCAGGCAGTTTGTTCTACGTGCCTAGGAGCACGCCTCCCCGGCTATCGCCGAGCGCTGTTGCGGCACTGCGCCGCAAGGGGCGAGGGAATCATACCACACTACGGGAACATGGCCGCTTGGGCGGTCGTCGCCGCCCGGGATGTAAAATAACCCCTAGGGTATTTTTACACAGCGGCGTTACCGCTCCGCGCGCCAGCGGCCGTCACTCAAGCCGGAGCGCACGAGATGCACCGCCATGGCAGCGAACACGATAATCGCGACAATGAAGACGGGCGAACCCTCGCCTACGAGCAGTACCATCGTGCAGTACACCACGCCGAATGCACAGAAGAGCGCCCCGAAGAAGCAGGCCGTCCGGCGGAGCCACACGGGCATTGACGGCGCTGGCTTCGGCTCGGGCGCCGCGGCCTCGACCATGTCGTTCGACCGCTTCGCTCGCTTCTGTTTGCTCTTCGGCATGCATAACTCCTCGCACGCGGTGAATATCGCTACCACTATACCCTGTACGCCCAGCCAGCACCTCGACAGACCGACGTAATGAACATGATACTTTCAGTACCAGGTACTGAAAGTATCATTTTGCGCGGTGCGCCGACGGTTTTACGCCGTGTAGCGATCCAGGAAGGAGAATACCGTCTGATAGTAGAGCTCCGAATCCACGTCCGCGCTCGCACCGTGGCCTGCGCCCTCGACGATCAGCAATTCCTTCTCGCCCTCATATGCCTCGTAGAGCTCCTCGCCCATGTACGTAGGAACGTAATCGTCCGCGCCGCCATGGATGAAGAGGATGGGAACCTCGCAGGTCGCGAGTGCTGCCCTTGCATCTGCACCCGAAAAGCGGAAGCCGTAGCGCACGCTGCATACGAGGTCGGCCGCGGGCAGGAACGGGAACTCAGGCAGACCGAAGCGCTCCTTGAGTTGGTCGGTGAACATGGCATATGCGCTCGTGTAGCCGCAATCTTCAACCACTGCCACAACGCTTTCGGGGAGGTCGTCCTCGCCCGCCGCCATGAGCACGGTCGCCGCGCCCATGCTCTCGCCATACAGCACGATCTGCGCCTGCGCATCGCGCGCCACAATCTCGCTCGCCCACGCTATGACGTCGCGCTTCTCAAAGTATCCCATGGAGAGGAAGTCGCCTTCGCTGTTGCCTCGTCCGCGCTCGTCGGGCGCGAGCACGTTGTAGCCCGCTTCGACGAACGGCACGATCGCCGGCGCGATGTCGCGGTGATCGACGGTGTAGCCATGGACGGCAAGCACGTATCGGTGCGATTCCCCTGCCGCAGGATAGTACTGCGCCCAAAGGCTGAGGCCGTCTTCACTTTCAATCGTCCATTCGTCGAGCTCACGACCTTCAATCCATGCGTCGTAGGTGCGCTGCGCCTCGGTATCCTGCACGCCGGTGTATGCCGCTCCGTTCATGGAACCAAGCGTGCCATCGTCATTCACCGTAAGCGCATAATCCACCAGGTAGTTGCCTGCGAATAACGAGACGCCGACGAACGCCGCCACGAGCACAATCGCGGCTCCGATGAGTACACGACGCACCCAGCGACGGCGCGGCCGCTGTTCTTCTGCCATAGCTGCTTCCTTCTCCTCGAATTGAAATCAACAAGTTGACGAATATATCATTCTTGTCAATACAATGCCACCGAGGAAGCTTGAAGACAGAAGGCTCACAGAGCGAGCCGACCGTTGACAGAACAGCGCAGCGCCCGCGCCGATTTTACGACGTCGATAGTCCTTAGCCATGCAGACGTGCGAATGTCTCTGCGGGAAGGTTACTTCGCGTTGGGGTTTGTGGTACCTGCAAGCGGCTTCTCGCCGGGGCGCGCCGCCGGACCTACAAGCTCGTGCGCAACATAGGGCTCCTCAAGGTAGGCGACCTCATCTGCCGTGAGCACCACGTCGAGCGCCGCCACCGCGTCATCCACGCGCTCGGGCTTGGAGCAGCCCACGATCGGTGCCTCCACGCCGCGTGCCCAATGCCAGGCGAGCGCAATGCGCGACATGGGGACGCCATGGCGCTCGGCCAGCTCGGCCACACGCGCCACGATGGGCATATCGCGCTCGCGGTCCGCGTCGTACTTGCTGCGCATCGTGGCGTCGGTCGTCGAGCGCTTGGACGCGGAATCCCAGGTAGGCCGGCACAGATGTCCCGAAGCAAGCGGGCTGTAGGGCGTGAGTGCCATGCCGAACTGGCGGCACACGGGGATCATCTCGCGCTCGTCCTCGCGGTAGAGCAGGTTGTAATGGCACTGCATGCTCGTGAACGGGGTCCAACCGTTTTGTTCGGCCACGACCTGCATGTTGTGGAGCTGGTAGGCGTACATCGCGCTCGCGCCCAGAGCGCGCACCTTGCCCGCGCGCACGAGGCCGTCGAGCGCCTCCATGGTCTCCTCGATGGGCGTCTCATAGTCGAAGCGGTGGATGATGTAGAGGTCCAGGTAGTCCGTGCCCAGACGCGCGAGCGTACCGTCGATCTCGCGGTTGATCGCCTCGCGCGAGAGACCGCCCTCGTTGAAGAAGACCTTGCTGGCGAGAAGCACCTGGTCGCGCGGGACGCCCAGATCACGCAGGGCGTCGCCGATGTACTCCTCGCTCGTGCCGTGCGCGTAGCAGTTGGCCGTGTCGATAAAGTTCACGCCCAGCTCGAGCGCACGCTTGATGACAGCACGCGTCTCATCCGGCCCGATCGTCCACTGATGGAAATCCGCCGAAGGCTTACCGAAGCTCATGCCGCCCAAGCACAGGCGCGGAATCGTGATGCCGAAGTGTCCAAGCGTCGTGTACCGCATATCTACCATGGTCATCCTCCATGTAAAACTACTTCAGAGTGATAATTTCGGTACCTGGTACTGAAATTATCATTTTCCTACGCCGGGTACTGCTCGTCTGTGACCGGCTCGAGCCACTCGTTGCTGCAACCCTCGCCGGGCGCTTCGAACGCGATGTGGCTCATCCAGCCGTCGCGCGCGGCGCCGTGCCAATGCTTCACGCCGGCGGGGATGACCACGACGGTACCCGGCGTGAGCTCCTGCGGGTCTTTCCCCCACTCCTGGTACCAGCCGCGACCGTCCGTCACGATGAGGATCTGTCCACCGCCCTTGGTGGCGTGGTGCACGTGCCAGTTGTTGCGGCAGCCCGGCTCGAAGGTGACGTTCGAGAGCCCCACGCCACATTCTGCAGCGCTCGTCAGCGGGTTGAGGTACGAATTCCCGATGAAGTACTGAGCATAGCCTTCGTTAGGGCTGCCCATGCCGAACATGGGCGTGAAGTCGGTGTTCTCTGCCATGATTATCCTCCATGGTAGTCGCAGATGTCCCAAAAAGGGACAGGCGCATTTTGGGACATGAAACGCAGTGGTGCGGGACGGGGCGCATCCTAGACATGTCCCAAAATGCACCTGTCCCTTTTTGGGACATTGGTTCACGCGCGCGATGCGGCGGCGTTATCGATACAGGTGAGCGCATTCAGGCTGCGTGGGTAGCCGATGTAGGGCAAGATTTGCATGACCACGCGGTACAGGAAGTCGCGATCGCGCCCCAGGTTCATGTTGGCGCCCGCGTGCGCTGTTGCCTGTGGCTCGCAGCCGCCCTGCGCCACGATGTAGCAGAACGTAATCATCTCGCGATCGAGGTCGGACAGGCCGCCGCGCGTGTAATAGTCGCCGAAGCAATTCTCCGCGAGCCAACGGTTGACGGTCGCTCGCTCGGGAGCGCCGGCTTTCCAGTTCTCGCGCATGCCTTCGCCGAAGTACTCGATCTGCTTCTGGTTGCCGGCGGCGCAGCGCGTCTCGAGCGTCGTCGTACCCTGCGCGGGAAGCGGCAGCTCAACGCCGCGTTCCGCGAGCACCTCGTTCGTCACATCGAGAAACGGCCGCACGCGGCCGATGCCGAGATACGCCGTCGCCTGGTACACGACCTCCTTCACCTCGACAGGCGAAAGCACCGCATCAAGTGCCTCTGGAAGCACGGCGCGAAACTCGTCAACGCCCTGGCAGCCCAAGAGCGCCGCGAGCACCGCCAGGTAGCGCTCGCGAGCAGGCAGCTCGGCGGCCGGGTCGTCCGGTACTTCCTCGCCCGCAAAGTACGAGAAACGCTCGGCAAATTCCGGATCCGTCGCCGCAAGCGCCTCCATGCCGCAAGTCAATGTCTTCTCCCCCATCATCGCTCCCTTCATCTGCAAAATGATAATTTCAGTACCAGGTACTGAAATTATCATTTACGATACATGCCTCGCCCACGCCGCCGCGTCGACACCGTTGAGCAGCGCACCCGGCTTCCACGCAGCCGCGGGGCAAACCGCATGCATGCGACGCTCCGCGCCGCCGATGCCACTGCTGCCCGACGTCGCGAACGGGATCACCGTCTTGCCGGCGAAGTCATACGCCTCGAGGAACGTGTCTACAGTGCGCGGCTCCACGTACCACCAGATGGGAAAGCCGAGGAACACGGTGTCGTAGGCATCCATATCTACAACGGCGTCCGCGATTGCGGGGCGGCACGCCTCATCTTCCATCTCGAGCGAACTGCGGCTGCGCTTATTCGTCCAATCAAGATCCGCCGCCGTGTAAGGCTCGGCGGGCGCAATCTCGAAGAGGTCGGCGCCCGTTGCCTCAGCAATCGCGCGCGCCGCCCGTGCCGTCACGCCACTTGCAGAGAAAAATGCCACCAATGTCTTCGTCATAAGACCATCTCCTTCACATACGCGGCAGGACTCCTGCCGTAAGTATGTCCCAAAATGCTCCTGTCCCTTTTTGGGACATTACAACGAGCGTCCCAGATCGTATGCCTGCCGCGGAGCCTTCGAAGCACGCGTCATGGACGGTGTGCCACAGCCGTAACCGAGTACGCGCCCGCAGTCATGCATGCTGAGGTAGCGCACCAGCGTGTCGTAGTGAGCCTCGAGCGCATCGAAGGTCCAGCTGTCCGCGTTCCACGCCACCGCAAGCAGGATGCTGCGCAGATGCTTGCCCGTGATGGCTGAGTTCTCGGAACAGAATCGGTCGACCACAGCCTTGAGCTGAGCCGTCATACCGTAATAGTAGAGCGGCGTGGCGAAGACGACCAGGTCGGCAGCGAGGAGCTTATCCAAGATCGCAGCCATGCCGTCGTGCTGGACGCACGGGCGCGCACCGTAGCCGCAGGTCACGCAACCCGTGCAGGGCTTCACGTCTGCCCGCGCTACATCTATGCGCTCAACCGCATGCCCTGCCTCGCGAGCGCCGCGCGCGAACTCCTCGCACAAGATGGCAGTCGAGCCGTCGCGGTTGGGACTCCCCTGCAGAATAACGATGTTCATGCCTCTCCCTCCCCTATTGAGCAGCCGCCTTACGCGCCTTGGCGAAGCTCAGGCAGTCGGCGATCTTCTCGCCCGTGGCAAGATAGGTGTAGGTAGGCATCTCAAAGAGCACGGGGCGCAGCGCCGCCACGTCAACCTTGCCGTCCTCGGTCACGATCGAGTCGTCCGCATAGGTGCCAACCACCGAGCAGATGAAGTTCTCGAAGCGGTCGATCTCGTAGACGTCCTCCACGCGGCACTCCATGGAGAGCTTGGCGTCGTCGATGAGCGGGGTGCCGGCCTCGCCCGCCGTCCAGGCAAAGACGTCGGCCTTGCTCTCGCGCGCGCCGATCACGCTGCCGCAGAAGTCCGCGCGGTCAAGCCAGGACTCGTCGACGACGTTCACGGAGAGCACGCCAGCCTGCTTGATATGCTGGTTGATGAAGTGCGCGCCGGCGAGGCTCACCATGATCTTGCTGTGGCTGGGTATGCCCGTGTGCGCGACGAGCGTCCAGGTGGGCTCGTCGCCGTTCATGGCACCCACCACAATCACGGGCACGGGGTAGAGCGCAGGCTTGGCACCGATGTTCCTCTTCACGATTACCTCCATCGTCAAAACGTCACTGGGGTACTTTGACATGATGTCCCAAAATGCTCCTGTCCCTTTTTGGGACAGACAGGCCTACAAGCTGGCGCGGAAGACCTCGACAATCTCATCGCGCGTGAGCACGTGATAGCCGCCCTGCATGACGAGGGTGCTGTCCGCGATGGCCTCGACCATATCCTCGGTGACGCCGAGCTCGGAGATACTCATGACGCAGCCGATCTCGCGCATCCAGGCCTCCATCGCGTCGAGGCCGGCGGATGCGAGCTCCTCGGTCGAGCGGCCCTCCGGCGAGACGCCCCACACGTTGGTCGCAAATCGCGCGAACTTCTCGACACCGTACGGCATGACCAGGCGGTAGTACGGCAGCGCCACGGCGGCGAGCGTCATGCCGTGCGTGGCGTCAGTGTGGGCGCCCACGGCCTGGCCGAGCATATGGACCTCCCAGTCCGTTGACTTGCCGCTGGCCACGAGCGTGTTGAGCGCCCACGTGGCGCACCACATGATGTTGGAGCGAGCCTCATAGTCCTCCGGGTTGGCCACGGCGGCGCGGCTGGCGGTGACCAGCGAGCGCATGAGACCCTCAGAGAGGTAGTCGGACGTGTTGTCGTCGGTGCCCGAGAAGTACTGCTCGGTGATGTGGTTCATGATGTCGAAGATGCCGGCCACCATCTGGTACTGCGGCAGCGTGTAGGTGAACTCGGGGTTCAGCACGGCAAAGCGCGGGAACACGCGCGCGTCCGCGAAGACATGGCCGACCTTCATCTTGGTCTCGTGGTTGGTGATGACCGAGCCGCAGTTCATCTCGGAACCCGTGCCCACCATCGTAAGAACCGAGCCCACGGGGATGACGTCGAGGTCGACCGCCGGCTCGTCAAAGTCCACCCAGTACTTCTGCCAGGGGTCCACGTCCGCCGGCAGGTTGGCTGAGACGGCCACCGCCTTGGCGTAGTCGATGCAGGAGCCGCCGCCTACCGCGAGGATGAGGTCGACGTGGTTCTCGCGTGCGATGGCCACACCCTCGGAGAGCTTCTCGACCGTGGGATTAGGCATGACGCCCGCATCCTCGACGATGGTCTTGCCCGCCGCCTCAAGCGCAGCGATCACTTGGTCGTAGATGCCGTTTCGCTTGATGGAGCCGCCGCCGTAGACGAGCTGGACGGTGGGGCCGTACGCTGCGAGCTCCGTTGCTAGGGCGTCCATCGCGTCCGTGCCAAAGATGAGCTTGGTTGGGTTGTGATAGGTGAAGTTGCCGAGCATGATGTCTTCCCTTCCGCAAATGATAATTCCAGTACCTGGTACTGAAATTATCATTTTGCAAGTGACGCGGCGTTACTTGTCGAGCATCAATATAAGCTACGTAACGTTACTTGTAAAGTATTTAATTTTCTTCTCGTTATCTATATTGCATTTTGACCATCGATGCGTCGCATATGCTATAGTGCAGAAGCAAGGTACCTGGAGGCAGCTATGCAAGAGTTCATCCGCGCACGCAGCGACGAGCAGAAAGCGATGCGCATCAACGAGATCAAAGCGGCGGCACGACGCCAGTTCGCAACGCGTCCCTATCACGAGATCACGCTCACCACCATCGCCGAAGAGCTCGGCTGGTCGCGCGCCAACCTCTACAAATACGTGACTACCAAGGAAGAGATCTTCCTTTTACTCACCGGCGATGACTACACTGCCTACTTCCAGGCGCTCCTCGCCGCGCTTCCCGAGGACTGCGGCTATAGCGCGGATGTGCTCGCAGAGGTCTGGGCGGGCATCGCCAACGCGCACCAGGAGTATTTCCGCCTGGGCGACCTGCTCTCCACCATCATCGAGACGAACGTGACCGTCGAGCGGCTTACAGAATTCAAGCGGGGCTACTACAGCTTCGTCGACGCCATGACGGAGCGACTCCCCCACATCATCAATATCGAGCCCAAAAATGTCGATCCGCTTATCCTCGCCATCTACTATCATGCGGTGGGATACGTGAGCGGCTGTTGGCACAACCCGCTCATCGCTGAGGCGCTCGAGCACATCGGCCGCCCGCGCCACGTCCCGCCCTTCCGCGACGAGATGCGCGATTTCATCCTCATGTGCCTTGAACGCTACACGCGCTGACGCCTCGCCAACATGTCCCAAAATGCACCTGTCCCTTTTTAGGACATCCGCGCGGATGTCCTAAAAAGGGACAGGTGCATTTTGGGACATGTCGGCACATAGGCGACGGGAGGCTCCGCCGCAGCCATCGCCGCGAACGGAGCCTCCCAGCACGGAGGAAGGAACGGGCGCTCGGGGGACGAACGCCCGGAACACCTATGTTCAACACATGCGCGCAGTCACCAGCACGGCACGGCGCCCATGTTAAAAACCCCTGGGGTAATGTTACCTAGCCTACTCCAGGTTCTCGTCGGTCTCCTTGCTGAAGAAGTGCAGCGCGCCGCCGCCGAAGGAGAACGAGATCTGCTCGCCAGGACTCAGCACGAGCGGCTTGCCCTCGAGGCTCGTCGTCTGCGCGACGATGATGCTGTCGTGGCCGTATACGTTCACATGCAGATTGATCGAGCTTCCCATCATCTCGGTCACGTCGACGGTGCCGGTGAGCACGTTCTCGGCCTCATCGGTAAGCGAGATGTCCTCGGGACGCACGCCGAGCGTGATGGACTGCGAGCCCACACCCTTCGCGGCGAGAGCGGCCTGCTTCTCGGGCGACGGCGTGATGATTGCGTCGCCGATGCGCACGGTGTAGACGTCGCCCTCGCGCACGAGCTCGGCGTCGTAGAAGTTCATCTGCGGCGTGCCGATGAACCCAGCCACGAAGAGGTTGCTGGGGTGGTTGTAGACCTCTTGCGGCGTGCCGATCTGCTGAACCATGCCGTCCTTCATAACGACGATGCGGTCGCCAAGCGTCATGGCCTCGGTCTGGTCGTGCGTGACGTACATGAACGTGGTGTCGATGCGGTCGCGCAGCTTGATGATCTCGGCGCGCATCTGGTTGCGAAGTTTCGCGTCGAGGTTCGAGAGCGGCTCGTCCATGAGCAGCACCTTGGGCTCGCGCACGATGGCACGGCCGATCGCCACGCGCTGACGCTGGCCGCCGGAGAGCTCCTTGGGCTTGCGGTCGAGATACTGGGTGATGCCGAGAATCTGCGCTGCCTCCTCGACCTTCTTATAGCGCTCCTCCTTGCCCACCTTGCGGAGCTTCAGCGGGAACGCCATGTTGTCGCGCACCGTCATGTGCGGGTACAGCGCGTAGCTCTGGAAGACCATGGCGATGTCGCGATCCTTGGGCGCCACGTCGTTCATGAGCTTGCCGTCGATGTAGAGCTCGCCGCGGGTAATCTCTTCAAGGCCGGCCACCATGCGCAGCGTCGTCGACTTGCCGCAGCCCGAAGGGCCTACGAGCACGACGAACTCGTGGTCGGCGATATCGAGGTTGAAGTCCTCGACCGCAACGACGCCCTCGTCCGTCACCTTGAGGTTCGGCCCCTTCTTCTCGCCGTCGTGCTTCTTGGGCGCGGGCTTCTTGCCGCCCGCATGCGGATACACCTTCTCGATATGCTTCAGATTCACCTCGGCCATGATTTCTTCCTCCTCAAAGACCGTTCGTCTTCGCGCGGCAGCCCCGGGGAGCACCGCGCCGTGCTTGCATGAGCGCCTAGCCTCGCTCGGGCAGCCGCTCGTAGAGTTCCATCTGGCGATGCAGACGGCTCGCGAGCTCTTCGCTCGCAAAGCCCGGCAGCGCGCGCCAGCACCAATTGCCACCAAGGGTCGAGGGCGTGTTGATTCGTGCCTCGCTCCCCAACTCGAGCAGATCCTGCATCATGACGATCGCCGTGTCGGCCACACTCGACCAGATGGCGCGCATCATGCCCCAGCTCCCGCCCTCACGTTCATCAAGGTGCAGGTAGGCGCGGGCGAGCTCGACATCGCCGGGATCGGCGGTCT
This sequence comes from uncultured Coriobacteriaceae bacterium, assembly GCA_949298635.1. Lineage (GTDB taxonomy): Bacteria > Actinomycetota > Coriobacteriia > Coriobacteriales > Coriobacteriaceae > Enorma. Next base: position 12,305 of record CASFXG010000016.1, read on the forward strand.
CAAGCCAACCGAGCGCCGTGTCGTTGTCGTGCGTGCCCACATAGGCCACGCAGTTCCTGACGAAGTTATGCGGCTGGTACACCCTGCCGCCGCCGTCGCGGCTGTCGAAGGCAAACTGCAGCACCTTCATGCCGGGGCAGCCCGTATATTCCAGAAGCTCGTACACCGAGGGCGTAAGGAACCCCAGGTCCTCGGCCACGATGGGACACTGCCCGAGCTCGCGCTCGAGCGCATCGAAGAACGCCGTGCCCGGCCCCTCACGCCAGCGCCCGCCCGCCGCCGTGTCGGCGCCTGCGGGAATCGCGAAGTAGGAGTCGAAGCCACGGAAATGATCGATGCGCAGGATGTCGTATAGACCGAGCTGGAAGCGGATCCGCTCGATCCACCAGCTGAAGCCGTCCTCGGCCATCTCGTCCCACGCGAAGAGCGGGTTTCCCCAGAGCTGGCCCGTGGCAGAGAAGCCGTCGGGCGGGCAGCCGGCCACCTCGATGGGCCGCAGATCATCGTCGAGCTGGAACTGGTCGGGGTGCGCCCACAGGTCGGCGCTGTCCTCGGCCACGTAGATGGGCATGTCGCCCATGAGACGGATGCCCCGCTCGTGCGCATAGGCACGCAGACGCTCCCACTGGTTGAAGAACAGGCACTGCACGCCCTTCCAGAAGAGCACCTCGTCCGTGAGCTCGGCCGATGCCGCGGCGAGCGCCTCGGGGTCGCGCAAGCGCAATGGCTCATCCCATGCGCCGAGCGCCTCGCCGCCGCACGCGCCCTTGATAGCCATGAAGAGCGCGTAGTCCTCGAGCCATGCGTGCTCGCGCGCGCAGAACTCTTCGAACTCGTCGCGGCGCGCATCGAGCAGACGCCGCACGGCATGGCGAAGCACGCCGAAGCGTTGCTCGTACAGCAGGCCGTAATCGACGCACGCGGGGTCGCTCCCCCACGCAATCGTCTGGTACTCACCAGGCTCGAGCAGCCCCTCGTCGCACAGGTCATCGAGGTCGATGAGGTACGGATTGCCTGCGAACGACGAGCACGACTGATACGGCGAGTCGCCGTAACTCGTGGGGCAGATCGGCAACAGCTGCCAGATCGATTGCCCGGATGCAACGAGGAAATCTATGAAGGAGCGCGCCTCGGCACCGAGCGTGCCCACGCCCCAAGGCGAGGGCAGCGCGGTAACAGGCATCAAGATGCCGGCGCTTCTCATGCTTCTCCTCCTCTCAATGCGAAACTCCCGGCGACACCGGGTTTCCGCTCTATACCCACCGGTCGCGCGCCGCGACGAAGACGTCACCGCGCTTATGCGACCTGGCAAGGTTCTTGTTCGACCGCTCGCACGCTCTCGCGATTGAGCAGCTGATGCGAGACCATCTCCCGCACGGGCCGTTCCTCGCCGGCAAGTGCCGCAAGAAGCGCCTCGACGCTCCGCGAGGCAAGCAGGCGTGTGTCCTGCCTGATCGTCGTGAGGCGCGGTACGCTGAACTGCCCGGCCGCAAGGCCGTCGAAGCCCGCAATGGAGATGTCCTCGGGGATGCGCATCCCCATGTCGAATACCGCGCGCATAGCCCCGATCGCGATGGCATCGCCGAGCGCGAAGACGGCGGTGAGATCCGGCGCACGCATGATGAGGCGCACCGCTGCGTCGTAGCCCTCCTCCATGGAGAAGTGGCACGGCTCGAAATCCCGCTCATAATCGAACTCGATCCCGTGCGCACGCAGCGCCTCTTCAGCACCATGCAGGCGCCTGCCGCCCACCTGAGAGAGCGACCGCTCGCCGCCGATGATGCCGATCCTGCGGTGTCCGGCGCCGTACAGGTACTCCATGAGCTCGCGCGCGGCAGCGACGTCGTTCGTCGACACGCTCGACAGGTTCTTGAAGCCAAGGCCCGCCGCCGTGTTCGTGACGAGCACCGCCGGCACGCTGATATGGCTGAACGCCGCCTTGAAGTAGGCCGGGTCGCCGCCCAAAAACACGATGCCCTTGGGGTGCCGCAGGCGCTCGTAGCGAAGCGCGGCCTCGACCTCGTTATCGTCTTCGCCGAGGTACACCACGTCCGGCTGCTCCCCCGCCTCGCGCAAAAGCGCCTGCACCCGCTCGAGGATGTCGGCGAAGAGCATGTTCCGCGAGCCCTTCACGAAGACGGCGATCGACAGGTGCGACTGCATCTTGAGGTAGCGCGCGTTCGAGTTGGGCTCGTAGCCGACCTCTTCGACAACCGAAAGCACACGCTCCCGTGCGCGCTCGCTCACGTTGGGATGACCGTTGAGCACGCGCGAGACCGTCCCCAGGCTATAGCCCGAAAGCCGTGCTATGTCGCGGATGTCCATGATGCGCCTCGCCTTAACCGCTCACCCGGTAACCTAGCCCTTCACCGCGCCGGCAGCAACACCCTTGATGATGTGCTTCTGGCACAGCAGGTAGAAGATGACGACCGGGATGACCGCCATGATGAGCGCCGCCATGATGGCACCCATATCCACGCGGCCGTACGACCCCTTCATGAACTGGATCACGATGGAGATCGTCTTGTACTCGGTGGTATCGAGCACGAGGTACGGCAGCAGGAAGTCGTTCCAGATCCACATGGCCTGCAGAATCGCCACCGAGATGTAGGTGGGCTTCATGATGGGCAGCACCACGTTGAAGAACGTGCGGATGGGCGAGCACCCGTCGATGAGCGCCGCCTCCTCGATCTCGATGGGGATGGACTTCACGAAGCCGCAGAACATGAAGACTGCGAGCCCCGCGCCGAAGCCCAGGTACACGATGATGATGCCCCAGGGCGTAGAGAGACCCAGACGGTCGGCCACGAGCGAGAGCGTGAACATGACCATCTGGAACGGCACGACCATGGAGAGCACGCACAGAAGGTACACGCCCTTCGTGAAGCGGTTCGCCACGCGCGTGATGAACCATGCGCACATCGAGCAGCAGATGAGGATCACGAAGACAGAACCCACGGTGATGAAGACCGTCCAGCCCACGGCATCCAAAAAGCCGTAGTAATCGATGGCCTGCATGTAATTCTCGAGCCCCACGAACGTCTGCTCCGTGAGGAAGTTAAACGGCTGCAGGCTGATGAACGTTCGGCTCTTGAACGAGTCCATGAGCACGATGAGCACGGGGAGCACCCAGGTGAAGCACAGGATGGTGAAGAACACGGTGCCTATGGTGCTCAGAAGCTTCTTCTGCTTCATTTATGCCTGCACCTCCCTCGAGCGCGTCACGCGCAGCTGGATGAGGCCGATCGCCACAACGACGAGGCAGAAGATGACCGCCTTCGCCTGGCCGACGCCCTCCCAGCCCACGCGGCCGTAGAACGTGTTGTAGATGTTGAGCGCCAAAAGCTCGGACATCTTCGACGGCTCGCCCGCGGTGAGCGAGAGGTTCTGGTCGAAGAGCTTGAAGCCGTTGGTGATCGAGAGGAACGTGCAGATGGTGATCGAGGGCATCATCATGGGGATGATGACGCTCTTCAGGCGCTGCCAGGGGCCTGCGCCGTCGACCTCGGCGGCCTCGAGGACATCGGTGGGGATGGACTGGAGACCGGCGATGTAGACAATCATCATGTAGCCGATCTGCTGCCATGCCACGAGGATGACGAGACCGGCGAAGCCGTACCATTCGTTCAGGTTAATCGCCTGGCTGTACTGGGCGAGAATACCGTTAAAGATGAGCTGCCAGATATAGCCGAGCACGATGCCGCCGATGAGGTTCGGCATGAAGAAGATGGTGCGGAAGAGGTTGGTGCCGCGCATCTTCTGCGTGAGCGCGAGCGCGAGCGAGAACGCGATGACGTTGATCACCAGAAGCGATACTATCGCGAAGAGCGCCGTGAACCAGAACGCATGCTGGAAGATGGTGTCTTCAAAGGCGCGCACGTAATTTTCGATGCCGATGAACTCAGCGTCGATCACGGTCGTGAAGTCGCAGAAGGACAACCATGCGCCCATGATGAACGGCACGATGAAGCCGATGACGAACGCCGCGAGCGTGGGCACCAGGAATACGGGCCAATACTTCTTGATCGTTTTCTCCACAGCTAACCTCCTTTACAAAACACGACGGCGGACGGGTTGGAAAACCCGCCCGCCGACCTTAGGGGTTCAACAGATCCGACGGGGCGAGCCCTCGTCGAGCTGCGGGATGCTTACGCCTTGGAAGCGGCGGCCTCGGTCGCCCAACCATCGACGAACGCGGTCACGACGCCGTCCCAGTTGCCATCGGTCTGATCGGCCGCGTACGTGGTGAGCGCGGAGCCGACGCCGTTCTTCCACTCTTCGGAAGGCATGGTGGAGAAGTTCCAGGAGACCGGGGTCTTCTCGGCGTTGACCTCGTCGGCAATCTGGTTCAGGACGTTGTTAGACGGCTGGTTGCCCTCGAACGGGATTACGAAGCCCATGCCGGCCTCACCAGAAGGCATGGCGCCCTCGGAGCCGCACATGGCGGTCGTGCCGGTCTCGGAGGTCACGCACCAGTTGATGAAGTCGAGCGTCGCCTTGATGTCGTCCTCGGAGGCGTTCTTGTTCACGCACCAGTAGTTCTCGGAGCCCGTGCAGATGCCCTGATCCTCTTCGCCCTCGACGCCAATGTAGATCGGCAGGAGGCCGAGGTTCTCGTCGCCGACCTCGGCGATGTTCGCGTACTCCCAGGTGCCGTTCTGATAGAACACGGCCTGACCGGTCACGAACTCGGCGGTGGCGTCATCGGCGGTCTTCGTGGAGAGCTGCGTGGGATCGCAGGTGGCGTTGTTGATGTAGAGATCCCAGATCTGACGATAGTTGTCGAGGTAGATGCCCTCGATGGCATCGGTGGTGTCGATGCCCCTGTCCTTGTACTCGTAGTAGATCGGGAGGTTCGCCAGGTGGGTCTTGAAGCGCCAGTCGGACGAGCCGTCCATGCCGGCGGACGTGAAGGCGGAGAAGCCGAGCTCGTCCTTGCGGGCGGTGATGTCCTCGACGACAGCCTTCAGACCCTCGAAGTTGGTGATCTCGTCCGCGCTATGGCCGGACTGCTCAAGCAAGTTCTTGTTGTAGATGATGCCGTAAGACTCGATGACGTAGGCGACACCCTTCGTCTTGCCGTCCTCGCCCTTGAGCGCGTAGGCGTCGTTGGTGAGGGTGCTCATAACGTCCGTGTCATCGAGGTCGTAGCAGTAATCGACCCAGTTGGCGAGACCCACAGGACCGTTCACCTGGAAGAGGGTCGGAGCCTCAGTCTTGGCCATCTCGGACTTAAGGGTGGTCTCGTACTGGCCGGAAGCCGCGGTCTGGACCTTGACCTCAACGCCCGTCTCCTCGGCGTAGACCTCGGCGAGCTCCTGCCACTGAGCATCCTGCTCGGGCTTGAAGTTCAAGTAGTAGACCTTGCCCGTGCCGCCCGCGGGAGCGCTGCCGGAGCCGCCCGCAGAGGTGCCGCCACCCGAGCAACCAGCCAACGCAGCGACGCTTGCCGTGGCACCGAGACCGGCCGTGATGAACTGACGACGATTAAGCATGATGACTTCCTCCTCACGTTGTCATCTGAAATTGGAAACGTTTCCAATCTCTTCCACTTGCATTATTGCACGCTTGGAAAACTTTGGAATGAAACGTTTCCAAAAATACCGTTCACGGCAGACGTGTCACCGTTCACCGTTCACCATTCGGCGAACGGTCGATGCTATGGAAACTGTTCCACAACGCCCCACGGTGACTCTTTTGGGGACGGGGTCGTTTTGAGTCACTTGACTCATTTGGGGACGGGGTTGTTTTGAGTCATTCAACATGCGCCTGCCCCTTTTGGCTGATCCATGTGGCTCACTATGAGACAATCGGACTCGGGTCTAGCAACGCCATGCCCCCCCTGATTCGACCTATCGACTCATCGAAAGAACGTTATGCTCCAGGTCATCATCTCTCCCGCCAAGCAGATGCGCGTCGCGCGCGATTCGTTCGCACCGCGCGGTGTCCCGCCGTTTCCCGAACAAACGGAGCAACTCTTCCACGAGCTCCGGCGCGTCGAGCGGGACGAAGGCGCGGAAGGGCTCCGCAGGATTTGGAAGGTAAACGACGTCCTGCTTGCCCAGAACATCGAGTTGCTCGACCGCTTCGAGGCCGTGCACGATGAGGCCGCCCTCGACGATCCCGCCATCGCGACGCTCGTCTCCCCTGCCGTCTTCTCCTACGTGGGCATCCAGTACCGCAGCCTTGCTCCCGAGGTGCTCGACCTCGACGCACTCACCTGGCTGCAAGAGCATCTGTGGATCGTGTCCGGCTTCTATGGGTGCGTGCGGCCGTTCGACGCCGTCGAGCCCTACCGCTTGGAGATGGGCGCGCGCCTCGCCGTCGACGGAGCGCGCGATCTCTATGCGTTTTGGGGCGACCGCATCGCGCGGACGATCACCGCGCACCAGCCAATAACCCCCGTCCCCAATGGTGGGCAGACGGTGGTGAACCTCGCGAGCGTCGAGTACGCCAAGGCCGTGCTGCCGCACTTGAGCTCGGACACGCAAATCATTACCTGCATCTTTGGCGAGGAGCTCCGCGACGGCAAGCCCGTGCAGCGGGCGACGGCATCGAAAATCGCACGCGGCTCCATGGTGCGCTGGATGGCAGAGCGCAGCTGCGCAGACGCTGCCGAACTCACTGCCTTCAACGTGGGCTATCGCTTCGCGCCGGAGCTTTCCGAACAAGGCGGGCGTGCCTCGAGGCTCGTCTTTCTGCGCGCCTGACTGCTAGCCAGCCGTTCCCCTCACCGTTACTCAGCCGTTCGCCCTGTCGGAGCGCATGCACTGCGTCGACGTTTTTCGACACTTTTCCGCTTCCAAAGCAAAAAAGTGTCGAAATATGTCGACGCAGTGAGACGAGAACAACCAAACCGAAGGCGGCGGCAACGGAACGGCCGCAACTCGCGCTACGCCAGATACCGCGCGCGCAGCTCCTCGACCTCGGCAGGCGTGATTCCAAGGGCAGCGTTGATGTAGCCCATGAGGCTGCCGTACTGCTCCACCACGCCATCGCGGGCGGCGTAGAGCGCGCGCATGACGGCAGGATACGAGAACGACTGCTCATCGCTCGCGAAAATGTTCGTCGCAAGGTAATCGGACTCGATATCTTCCCAGGAAACTCCGAGTGCCGTCTCCACGAGTACCGACGCGATGCCGCAGCGGTCGCGTCCGACCGAGCAGTGCCAGAGTGCCGCGCCATGGTCGAGCTCGAGGATCTCGCGGAAGAGCCGTCCGTAGCCCAGCATGCCCGATTCGCTCAACAGCAGGTAGCGATACATGACCTCCATGCCGTCGCCTTGATCTTCACGCATAGCGCGCTCGAACTCGCGGCGCTCGCGCATGACCTTGTCGCGCGTCGCCTTCTCCTGCGTGATGCCTTCGACGCTGCGGGCGAGGATATCGGCATGCACGTAGCGCGCACCGGGGAAGGCGTCTATGGGATCGGGAATCTCGATAAGCTCCTCGACGTTGCGCAGGTCGACGACGAGGTTCAGATGGTATTCGTCGCGCAAGCGGCTGAGGTCCTCGTCGCTGCCGAAGCCAAGCGCGCCGGAGCGCAGCAAGAGGCCGCGTTTGACGGTGCGCCCGTCCGCTCCCACGAGACCGCCCAGATCGCGCGTGTTGGGCAGGTGACCGAAATCAATCCAGCCGAACGTCTCGTGGCCAGCAGGGCCGGGCGTCGCAGGAACCTCGACCGGGATCGGCGCATGTTGCTCGAAATAGGCAATGCGCCGCTCGATGCGCCGCTCGACCTCTTCGATGCCGCCCGGCGCGGCGCCTCGAATGCTTCCGTCGAGCGAATACAGCTCCTCTGCGTCTGCCATAGCACGTCCCCCTCGCATTTACGTCAGGTCATCCGACGCACCATTGTGCCATCTGAGCGCCTGCCGCGCCATCTCCCTACACCGCATTCATGCGAGCCTTGCGAGAAATCCCATAATCGAGCAACGCTCGCCAAGACAGCCACTGTCACCGCCGTCAAACCTTCGACCTCGACCTCACAGCCGCCGCGCCACGACCGCAATCGCATAGGAAGCGACTCCGGCAACGATGCTCGCGAACACGAGCGGCCACGTCGCGTCGAGCCAGAACATGAGCGCCGAGAAGGCACCGCACATCGCCAGGACGAACGAAGCGGCAACAAAGGCCAGTATCAGCGTGCGAATCATCCCTCGTTCGAGCGCGAGCGCGCGCCGCGCCCCGTACACGGCAATCACTGGACCCAGAAAAAACGCTGCATACGCGGCCGCCAGACCGAGAAGCCCGAGTATCGCTTCCGTCATGCTTCCGCTTACTCGTCGATGAATTCGGATAGCAGCTTCATCGTAGCGGCACTGCCTTGCTTGAGGCCCGCGCGCTGGTCTTTTCCCGCCGCGAGCACATCGGCGACGAGCGACCGGTGCCGTGCCTGCACCTCATTGGGGACGGGAATCGAAAGGGAGCCCGTCTCGCGCAGCGCCCAGTTGATTCCCATGAAGTTGTAGAGCACCGAGGATTCGCGGTCGTCTGCCGTCGTAAGCCAGGTCATCCCATCCACGATGGCGGATCTTGTTATCGCGGCATACGGGACGGAAAGTTCATCGTCTCCGATGCGGCATCGCAGCCCCGCTTCCTCAGTCTCTACGACGAAATCTCGTCCGCCGTATTGCTCGGCGAGCCGGCGAATCGCCACGCGGTTGCGAAACGCCGTCGCGCTTCCCGGGCGCACCGCCACGAACACGGCGAGCACGGCAACGCCCACGAGCACGACTGCGTACAGATACGGATTGCCCGATACGTCGAGCGAGGTGCCCGTTTTGGCAGACCACACGAGTGCGCAGATATATGCGATAGCGAGTCCACCGAGCAGAATGGTCGAGACGATGCCCACCTTCCTGTTGTACCGGTCGCTCTCGGCGCGGAACATATTCGTGGCAAGCGTTTTGTCGAACGGCAAGCTCCAGCCGGCACGGTCAACGCTCATATCGGGCCTCCTCGCATCTGTCTTACACTGCCCCATTTTCCCATCGGAATTATCAGGTTGCGTAAAGGCAGAGTAAGCAGAGCGAGGAGAACGCGTTCCGCGCCGGCGGAGCCGGAATCGAGACCGCCGATCCGTAGACTACTTGCGCTCAGAGAATGCTGCGACGATGTTGTTGCCGTACTGCCTGCGGTAGAGCTTCTGGTTGCATTGGAACACGCAGGCGGCGAGCGTCTCGACAACGTAGACGAGCCCCGCATCCGTTCCCATCGAGGCCGCGGGCGACGATCGGTCGCTAATCTCGAGTACCTTGAGGTGCACGTCTGAAGCCTCTACCAGCGGGTTCTTGCCTGCGTTAGAGATCGCGATGACGGGGACTCCCCTGCTGCGTGCATACTCCGCGATGCCGACCGGCTCAGATTTCTCACCCGACTTCGATACGATGACCACCACGTCGCGCTGCGGGTCGAGCTGGAACACGCGTCGTTTGGTGAGAATGGAGTTGTTCTCGCACAGCGCGCCCTTGCCGATCTCGATGAGCAGCTCTGAGAGATAGCTCGCGAAGAGGTTGCTCGTGGTGTAGCCGTAGCAGACGATGTTCTTGGCGCCGTCAATCAGCTTCGCCGCGCGCACGAAGCACTCGGCATCGTTGCTCTGGCGGATGCTCTGGATGATGTCGCAAGTGCGCTTGCCGAGCTTCTCCAAAATGTCGGACGCCGTGTCGCTCTCCTGGATCTCGGAGGAAGATTCCCCCACGGAGTTCTTCGCATCGTCGATCATCTCGCCGAACATGCGGTATCCGAGCTTCTTGGAGAACCGAACGACTGTCGCCTGCCCGATGCCCAACCGTTCAGCCAGCTCATACGAGGTCACGCCGTCTACATCGCCGCCGTTGATGATGAGGTAGTCGGCAATCTTCTTCTCGGTCATGGTGAGCTTGGTATACAGGCTGTTGACTTTAGTGGAAAACATCGTTCATCCTCGCAGCAAAAATCGTTGAGCCACGCTCCACTATATCCGAAGCAACCGGCACAAAGCGACGTCGCATGGTGGATAACCACGCAATAACTAGGCAACGAGCGCCCCGAAGCCATGCTGCCGGGGCGCCCGTGATGCGCCGGAATGTAGAGAGGCCCGCCGTTAGTTAACGCAGCACGGGAGGCACCCACCTAGGGCATGCGACCTCGCGAACCGCGTCGACGAGCATCTCGTGCGCGATCCGCTCTTCTACAACCGAAAGGTCGAGGTCGCACACGATGCGAACGGCCTCATCGATTCCCTCGTTCTCGATCAGGCGCGCGATCTCGACGGACTCCGGTTCCTGCTCGTCTGTGTAGCAGAAGCCGTGGGCGGCAGCGCGTACGATGAAGTAGGGAACGATTCCCTCCTTGATGCACAGGATCGCCGGCCCCAGGAACCGATCGCCCTTCTTGAGCTTGCGCTTGGGCTGGCGCACGATCCGCGCGATGCGGTCGTGGAAGAACGGGGTGTCGAACTTTTCCATCATGACCTTGATGGCCGCTTCATCGGGGATGGGGATGCCATAGGCGGAGTCGAGCGCGCGCCGACCCTCGTGCCACGCATAGAGCGCCAGGGAGCCAATACGCTCGTCCTCAATAGCCTCGTTCACCGTCTCGTACCCCGCGCACGCCCCCATGAAGCCGAGCGAGCAGTGGATGAGATTCTCGCTCCAGATCTTCTCTATCATGCTGAGCTCGACGTTCGGATCGAGCTGGAAAAACGACGGGCACCGATGTCCCGCCCCGAAGGGAAGCCGATCCTCGACGGGCAACACCGATTTGTTGTCGCCGGTGAGCGCAAACCGGTCGCCATCGACCGTGCCCGCGTTCACCACCTTGCGATTCGCCTTCGAGGTCGCGAGCGCCATGTGCGTGGCGGCGAAGGCACGCTCCGCATCGGAGAGCGCGCCTTCGATCGCCTTCTGGAAATAAACTCGAAGCCCGACGAAGTTTCCTCCCAAGATAACGGCTACCGGCGCGTCTATCCCCCGCTCCATACGAACGCGCACCATATCGGCAAGCACCGAGGCGACGTCCTCGAACGATTCGGGGAAGACCGCGGTCGCGATATAGGAGGCGCGCGCGAGGGCATCGAGGTACGCATCGCGGTCGTGGACGTCCACGCACTCGAAACCCGAGACGCGCACGCGCCTCACGTCGCCCGTGAGCAGATCCTTCTCCTCGACCGTGTAGTATCCCTGCTCGCTCAAGCCGTCTATGAGCCGCGAATCGGTGTCCGCAAAGGTGATGCGGTAACCCCCTTCTTCGAAGAAGAGGGCGCCGAACATCCCGCGCCCGGTCTGGCCGGCGCCTACGATCACGACCCGTTCAGGCTCCATGGCCCTACGCCTCCTTTTCGTGATAGGAGATGGCGATGCAGTCCATGGGTCCCGCGAGCTCGAACGCGCCGTAGCCCGCCGGCACCAAAAGGGTCTCCCCGAGCCCAAGCGAGACGCCGTCGATGCTCCCCGACCCGCGCACGCAAGTGATGAAGAGGAAGGAATCATACTCGTAGGAAGCCTTCTCCTCGACCTGCAAGCGAAGGGCGACGTATTCACCGTCGACGTCGTGATAGGTGATGAGCTTCATCCCCGGCAGCGTGACGGGCTGCGGGGGCTCGACGCAGAACGGTACCTCGGGAAAATGCACGCATGCATAGACATCGTCCAAAGCGAGCGGGCGGTTGGGGTCATCGCGGCCTTCGTCGAAGAACCGATACGTGATGTCGCTGTTGGTCCCGAACGTCGCCGAGATCGCCCCAGCACCCTTGCCGCCATGGATCACGCCGGCAGGCGTGTGGACGTAATCGCCGTCCCGTACCTCAATCGTCCCGAACAGCCGATCCCAGTCCTGCTGCTCCACGCACTCCTTGAACTCCTCCAACGAGCCGACCTTGTGACCGAAGAGCCACGTGGCCGTCCTGCCCTCGTCATCGAGCGTCACCGCGCCCGACACCTTTCCCCGGCAGCCCTCGTGCGCGAACGCATAGGCGTCGTCGGGATGCAGCTGGTAGGACTGGAAGCCCTCGTTGCACGTAATGGTCATGCGGACTGGAAAGACCTCGTCTGAGCAGGCGAAGAGCTCGCGATGCTTCTCGTAGAATGTCGAAAGCGGCTCGCCTGTCTCGCGAACGATGTTGTCCAACTCACCGGGCAGCGCGATGGCGCAGTAGATGGTTCCCACGGTGGGCAGGTCGGTATCGATCCCAAAGCGGTCGATGAGCTTCCTGCCCGCCCAGATAAACGACTTGTACAGGGGCTCGATGTGATAGATGCGCATCATCGCTCTTCCTACAGGATTCCCACAAGGCCGAGCACGAGCACGGCAGCCATGAGACCGAAAATCATCTTCGTGACCGAAACGCCCTTCTTGGCGACGAGGTACCAGCATCCCACCACAAGCAGGAGGCTCAACACGTTGGGAAACACGCCGTCAATGACCGACTGCAAGACGACCGGGTCGGCATCGGCCGAGGCGGCGAACTGCAACGGCGTGGTGAGCTTCACATAGCTCGCGGAGAGGGCGCCGATGATCACGATGCCGAAGAGCTGCACGGCGACCTTGATGTTCTCGATCGCCGAGCCCATGAGCATGGTGATGGCGTCCTTGCCAAGCTCATAGCCCTTGTTGAACAGGAAGCGCGCGTAGACCCACAGAAGGATCGGCGTCGCGATGATGAACGCGATGACGCCGAGCGGGCTGTAGGGGCCGGTGCCCGTAAGCGAGATGGCGATGGTGGTGAGCAGCGGGAGCACCGTCGCCTGGATGAGGCTGTCGCCGATGCCGGCCAGAGGTCCCATGAGGGACGACTTGACCGTACGGATCATGTCGTCGTCCACGTCGGCACCGAGCGCCTTCTGCTCCTCCATGCCCACGAGGATGCCCCAGAGCACGCTCGCGGTGGTCTGCTCGGTGTTGATGAAGTCGATCATGCGAAGCATGCCCTGCTTCTGACCCTCTGCGTCGTAGTACTTCTTGTACAGGGGGATCATGTCGTAGGCGTAGCAGTTGCCGTGCCAGTTCTCAAGGTTGCAGCAGTAGAGGTACTGCAGCTGATAGCGCCAGAACAGCGCGTTGAGCTCTTTTTGCGACAGGGGCTCGGCGTTCGTGGCGGTCGTTTCCTGGATAGCGTTCTCGCTCATGTTACAGCTCCTCGTCATCGTCGGCGGCCACAGCGGCACCTGCGACCTGGGGTTGGCCGTTCTTTTCAATGAGGTAGTAGAAGAAACCGATCGCAGCGGCAACGATGCCGATGGCGATGAAGCTCATGCCCATGACCGACAGCATCATGAAGCCGAGAACGAAGAAGATAAACATCCAGTTGCCGGAGATGTTGAACTTGAGGAGCATGGCCATACCCACCGCGGGAAGCGTGTTGCCCAGGAGGCTCAAGGCATGCAGCACGTTCTCGGGGATGACAGCCAGAAGCCCGTCGACTGCATCAGCGCCCAGATAGAGCAGGACGAACACGACGAAGAAGTTCTTCGCGACGAGGAACAGCTGCGGCAGGACCACGTTACCCATGAAGATGGTGCCGTAGTTCGTGTTTTCGATCCCCTTATGCACGATGCTCGTGCAGAACGTGTTGAACGCACGCATCACATGCACGAGGTTTGCGGTGAGCACCGAGACGGGAGCGGCGAGCGCGAGCGCGGTGCCGGTATCGAGGCCGTTGATGATGGAGAGCGCCATGATGGGATAGGATGCGACGCCCACGTCGATCGTCACAGCGCCGCCTACCGCGAAGGCGCCCATGTACGCGAGCTGGAAGGCGATGCCTAGCTCAAGGCCCTTCTGGAGGTCTCCGAAGATCAAGCCGACCAGAAGGCCGCCCACCAGCGGACGCTGGCAGGTATAACGACCGAACACCATGCCGCCGAACGAGGCGAACGTATCGGTCAGGTAATACAGAACTGCAACGAGCAGTACTTGAACGAAGTAGGTCATGAATGCACACCCGCTTTCGACTTGGCATTCGCCCACGTGAGATTAGGCGTGGTGAATGCAGGGTTGATGATCAACTCGGTTCCATGCGCTTCCAGAACGTTCAGGTCGTCGATCTGGTCCGGTGTGAGGTAGAGCATCTTCTCGATGAGCGTAGCCCCCTCCACGTTGGGCTGCGGACCGATGTTCAGGACGCCGGTGAATGAGAAGCCGCGCTCAACAAGGTTTCGCGCAGCCCTCGTGGTCTTGAAGATGACCATGTAGCTCTTCTTGGACTGAACGGCTTCGGGAAGCTTCACCAAGGCCCGCTCCTCGGTGAACGCCAGCAGGCGCAGTGAGCCAAGCGCGCTTTTGAACACCGTCTGCATGAACGTATCTTGCGCGATCTCGTCATCGACGATGATCACGCCATCCACCGGATGTTCTTTGGTTATCTTCGTGGTCGTCTGACCATGCACGACTCTGCTGTCAACGCGATAATGAACGATCATCAACCCACCTCTCAATACTAGAGATCGTTGGTACGAAGGCCTTCAACGCAATCATGCCATAGCCTTCCGTCAATAAGTCAAATAATTCATCTTTTTCGCTAAACGGATGAATTATTCGGTTTATCGGTAGGAGGATGATGTCATACCGGGGTAGGTTCGGCTGGTTCAGGTAGAGAGGTTCCTGAGGTAAGCCACGCAACGAGGCGCTGAAAGCCGCCATACGAAAGAGCCGCGAGAAGCGCGACCAGTCACAGGGAAAGCGCTTCAAGCGGCGGTAAGCGGAGGGCGCGGGATTGACGCCCCGCGCCTCCGCAACATTGTACCAGATGGGAGGCAACGCTTGACGTTCTCGCGTCCCTCCTGGAGGCGCTCATAGCCATAGCGGCCTGCTTGATCACCGGCAAAACAGCTTTGGCCAACAATGCCTTCAAGCGGTGCCCGGGCGGCTTCCTAGCTTGCCAAGAGTCCTTCGCCCCTCTTTGCTCGAACGGCATCCGCTGAATCAAAACCTAGCCCATGCTCGGACATTTTTCTTAGCTCGAGGCTTCTTTTCGACGGATGGCCGGGCATCACGCCTGGCCGAACCGACGATGCAAGAGCGACACCGCGATGTCGGCAATCAAAACCGTAACACGAGCAGCATGCGAGGGCTCGAAATCAGCCTCACGCGCCGCTCGTGTTGCGGTTTTGCCTTGTCGGTATCCTCGGCGCACTGTTCGGCACGCTATAATGCTACCGACATACGGGGAGCTTGCAGGCAGCGCGAGCGAGCAACGACGACTCGCGACGCGAACGGCAGGCTGAGAGGGGGCACGCCCGCCCCGACCCGCAGAACCTGACATGGGTAATGCCAACGAAGGGAGCCGCATCATGGATGCATCGCAGAACCCAACCACCAACACGGCCACCGAGACTGTCAACGCCACTCCCCTACGCCCGGACGGCAGCCCTTGCGTCACACAGCTCGACTTCGCGCGCGCGGGCGTCATCACGCCGGCCATGCGCGACGTCGCCGAACATGAGCACCGCGACCCGGAGTTCATCCGCGCCGGCGTCGCAGCCGGGCGCATCGCCATCCCGGCGAACATCCGCCACCTCGAGATGGGGCTCGAGCCGCGCGGCGTGGGCGAAGGCCTTTCCACCAAAGTAAACGTGAACCTAGGCATCTCGGGCGACGTCGCAAACGCCGACGTGGAATGGGAGAAGGTCCACACCGCCGAGCAATTCGGCGCCGACGCCATCATGGATCTCTCGAACTCCGGCAAGACGCGCTTCTTCCGCCAGGAACTCGTCCAGAAAACGCCGCTCATGGTGGGCACCGTCCCCATGTACGACGCGATCGGCTACATGGAGAAGCCGCTCATCAAGCTCACCGTCGACGACCTCCTCGAGGTCACGCGCGCACACGCGGAGGACGGCGTCGACTTCCTCACCATCCACTGCGGCATCAACAAGAGCGTCGTTAAGACCTTCAAGGAGACCGGCCGTCTCATGAACATCGTGAGCCGTGGCGGGTCGCTCCTCTTCGGCTGGATGGAGGTCACCGGCAACGAGAACCCGTTCTACGAGTACTACGACGAGATTCTGAAGATCTGCCACGAGTACGACGTGACCATATCGCTCGGCGACTCGTGCCGACCGGGCTGTCTCTATGACGCGAACGACGCGGTGGAAACGGCCGAGATGATCGAACTCGGCAAACTTACGAAGCGCGCATGGGACGCCGGCGTGCAGGTGATGATCGAAGGCCCCGGCCACATGCCCATCAACGAGATCGAGGCAAACGTGCGCCTCGAGAAGAGCCTCTGCCACGGGGCGCCCTACTACGTGCTGGGCCCGCTCGTCACAGACATCGGCGTGGGCTACGACCACATCACCGCGGCGATCGGCGGCGCGATCAGCGCAAGCGCCGGCGCGGATTTCCTGTGCTACGTGACGCCCGCCGAGCACCTGTGCCTGCCGGACGCGAAGGACGTGCTCGACGGCCTCATCGCCACCCGCATCGCCGCGCACGCGGCCGACATCGCCAAGGGCGTGCCTGGTGCGCAGGAAGCCGATAACCGCATGGGCGATGCACGCCGCCGCCTGGCGTGGGACGAGATGTGGCAGTATGCGCTCGACCCCGTAACGTCCAAGGCGCGCTACGAGGCCTCCCCCGCCTCGACCGAGGGCACCTGCACCATGTGCGGGAAGATGTGCGCGGTGCGCACGGTGAACAAGGTGTTCGAGGGCACCACGATCGACCTGGACGCGGAATAGATCTCTCCGGAGGTCGGGGCGGCTATATCATCCCGTGCTCAAACAGCGCTGGCGCGAACTGCGCGCGGGACGATAGGCCGAGGCTGCCGGGCTACATCAATCGTTCTCGTACCCATTCCAAGCAAGGTGCCCATAGAAAAAGAAAAAGGTTGCAGCCTTTCCATCTCCAGCACCCCTGGTGGACGGTGGTCGCGGCACCGCGCTCGCCCTGGCCGCGGAGAACGTTGACATTGTGGCGGGAAGCCGGGCATATCGTTCTGGCGCAGTTCTTCGCGGCCGAAGGTCGCGAAGCTGTTTGAGCACAGAACGATATGCCCGGCTCCCCGCTCGAGAGGTCTACTCCGCGTCCAGGTCGATCGTGGTGCCCTCGAACACCTTGTTCACCGTGCGCACCGCGCACATCTTCCCACACATGGTGCAGGTGCCCTCGGTCGAGGCGGGGGAGGCCTCGTAGCGCGC
>CASFXG010000017.1 GCA_949298635.1 uncultured Coriobacteriaceae bacterium
GGCCGATTCGACCCTGCGGATCGATCGAAAGCTCCTCGACGCGCTCCGAGCCCACATAGGGCGTGGCCTGAAACATGAGCGGAATGACCGGACAATCGCGACCGACGGTGTTATCGACATCTTGCAGCAGGGAGATACGCGTCGTCTCGGACTCGACCGTACGCGCTTCGGCAAGCTGCTCATCCACGTTGTCGTCGCGGTAACCAGACACGTTCGTCGACGCATCGCTGCCCGAAAAGAAGAGCGGGAACAGTACGCCGTCCATCACCGGCGCATCGGTCGCCCAATCCATGCGCACGAGATCGAAGTCCCTCGCCGCGACGCGCCGGCGCAGCTCCTCAAGCTCGACGCCCTCCGCCTCGCACACGACGCCCACCTCGGCAAGGTTCTCGACGATGGCCTCGATGATCTCGCGGTGCCCGCCGTCGGCATGGTAGAGCAAGCGCACCGTTAGATCGCGCATGCCCTCTTCAACCACCGGATAGGAGGTTTCAAGCAGCTCCTCCGCGCGCTCGCGGTCGAGCGCCGCATACGGCCACGCCGCCTCGCGATATCCCTTCACCGCAGGCGGAATCACGCCGTCTGCAGCGATGCGCGTCTCGCGGTAGAGCGTCTCCGCGAGGTAGTCGCGGTCGATTGCGAGCGAAAGGGCACGGCGAACATCGGCGTTATCGAGCGGCGATGCCAGGCAGTTGCAGGCGAGCATGCTCGTGGCAAGACCCGCACAGCACACAAAGCGCCTCCCGCGCATCATGACGTTGCCGTCTTCCGGCCGACCATGGCTCGACGCGGCACCGCTCGCTTCGCGCACTGGGCAACGGCACACGTCCGCATCGCCCGTCTGGAAGAGCTGATACCCTTCCTCGATGTCCTTGGCGAGTTCGACCCGCACCGCAGAAAGCGTCGCGGGCTCGCCTGCATAGTCCTCGAAGCGCACGAGCTCGATGGCGCTGGCCTCTGGCTCCCAGGCGGCGGCGAGCCGAAACGGCCCGTTGCCGACGGGTTGGCGCGCGAACGCCTCGGCATCATCCTCCGCCGCTGCAGGGACGGGCCCCAGCGCGGGATGCGCGAGCACATAGGGGAAGTCCGCGTACGGCGTGCGCAGCGCCACACGCAGCGTCTGGGCGTCCGGACAGGTAACGCCCGCTAATTCACGTGCATTCCCCTGCCTGAGCTCTTCGAACCCTTCTATGACAGAGAGCATGCTCGCAAGGCTCGAAGGAGCGCCCGCTACTGCGGCGGCGGCACTCGCGGGGTTCACGATGCGCTCCCACGCGCGCTTGAAGTCCTCGGCAGTCACCGCCTCTCCGTTATGGAAGACGGCATCGCGCAGGTGGAACGTGAACAAGCACGCATCTTCAGACGCCTCGAAGCGCTCCGCCGCGAGGCACGAGAGCTCGCCGGAATAGAAATCGTAGGAGGTGAGGGAATCGAAGAGCTGCCACGCAAAGGTGAGCGCGCTCTCGTCTTGCGCGCCATAAAGGTCGAGCGTGGCGGGCGCGATAAGGCTTATCGCAAGCGGACGGGCGGATTCGATATCCGCGCTTCCGGGGTCTTCCGCCGTGATGCGTCCGCATGCCGGCAGCGCCCCGAGCGCGCACACCCCGAGCACTCCACCGAGAAACATCCTGCGATCGATCATCCTGCATACCCCTTTTACGGAACATGATACATTCAGTACCTGGTATTGAATGTATCACACGCATTACCTGTCTGTTGGACGAACAAGGAACCGCACAACCCCGTAAACACAGGGAGCCCCGGCTTCCTCCCGCGCGATTCCGCAGCCGCGCGCCCAGTTCCCCGACGGGAAACTTGGTCGCATGCGGCGAGGACAAGCGAGGGAGGAAGCCGGGGCTCCCGGTCAGCCTACAGATCGATGTGCGTTTCCTTGATCGGGAACTTCTCCGCAAAGTGGCACGCACAGCGATGACCCGGCGCGACCTCACGCAGCTCGGGTACATCCGTGCTGCAGATCGCCTGCGCGATGGGGCAACGCGTGTGGAAGCGGCAGCCGCTCGGCGGGTCGATGGGCGACGGCGGATCACCGGCGAGGATGATGCGCTCGCGCGTCTTCTGCACGTCCGGGTCGGGCACCGGCACGGCGGAGAGCAGCGACTGCGTGTAGGGATGGTGCGGCTCGGTGTAGAGCGTCTTCCAGTCGGAAATCTCCACGATCTTGCCGAGGTACATCACGGCCACGCGGTCGGAGATATGCTGCACGACGGAGAGGTCGTGCGCGATGAAGAGATACGCTGTACCGAACTGATCCTGCAGGTCCTTGAGCAGGTTCAGCACCTGCGCCTGGATCGACACGTCGAGCGCCGAGACCGGCTCGTCACAGATGATGAGCTTGGGACGCAGCGCGAACGCGCGGGCGATGCCGATGCGCTGGCGCTGACCGCCGGAGAATTCGTGCGGATAGCGGTTGATGTGCTCCGGGTTGAGGCCAACCACGTCGAGGAGCTCGCGCACGGTCTTCATGCGCTCGTCATGCGTGCCCACGCCATGGATGGTCATGGGTTCGGAAACGATCTCGCCGATCGTCATGCGCGGGTTCAGGCTCGCGTACGGATCCTGGAAGATGAACTGCATGTCGCGACGCAGGTGCTTGAGCTCCTTGCGATTCATCTTCGCCACGTCGTGACCCTGGAAGTACACATGGCCGGACGTGGGCTTCGTGAGGCGCATGATAGAGCGGCCGGTCGTGGACTTGCCGCAGCCGGACTCGCCCACGAGGCCGAACGTCTCGCCAGCGTTGATCTCGAACGACACGTCGTTCACCGCGGACACGACGCGCTTGGAGAACCTGCCGGCGAGCATGCCCGCCTCCGCAGGGAACTCCTTGGTGAGGTGCTCGACCTTGAGCAGCGGCATGTTCTCCATGTTCTCGGTGTTCTCGGCCATTTATGCCTCACCTCCCATCGAATCGGTGTCGAGCACGTCGGGCGTACCGGTCGCGATTTTGCCGCGCGAGCGCGACGTATCCGGGGCGTTCTTCAAAAACTCCGGGTCGTCGGCGAAGTGGCACGCGGAATAATGGCCGGTCTCGGTCGTGTAGTGCTCGGGAAGCTTCTCGTGACAGATGTCCACGGCGTACGGGCAGCGCGGCGCGAACGGGCAGCCAGCAGGCAGGTTCACGAGCGACGGCGGGTTGCCATGGATGGGCGTAAGCGGCTTCTTCTCGTCGACCGCCTGCTCCGGGATGGAGCGGATGAGACCCCAAGTGTAGGGATGGCGGCTCTCGTAGAAAATCTCGTCGGCAGAGCCGAACTCCACCGGACGGCCGGCATACATGACCATGATCTTATCGGCCATATCCGCCACGACACCCAGGTCGTGCGTGATCATGATGATCGCGTTGCCGTTCTTCTCCTGCATCTCCTGCATGAGCTCGATGATCTGCGCCTGGATGGTCACGTCGAGGGCCGTGGTGGGCTCGTCGGCGATGAGGATGTCCGGGTCGCAGGCGAGCGCCATGGCGATCATGACGCGCTGGCGCATGCCGCCGGAGAACTGGTGCGGGTACTCGTTCACGCGCTTCTCGGGGTTCGGGATGCCCACCAAGCGCAGCAGCTCGATAGCGCGCTCCTGAGCCTCCTGCTTGGAGTAGCCGCGGTGCAGGCGCAGACCCTCGCCCACCTGGCGCCCGATCTTGTACACCGGGTTCAAGGACGTCATGGGGTCCTGGAAGATCATCGCAATATCATTGCCGCGGATGTGCTGCATCTCCTCCTCGGACTTCTCGAGGAGCGACTCGCCGCGGTAGATGATGTCGCCACCCTCGATCTTGCCCGGAGGCATGTCGATGAGGCCCATGATGGTCATGTGGGTGACGGACTTGCCCGAGCCGGACTCGCCCACCACGCCGAGCGTCTCACCGCGGTCGAGCGTGTAGGAAACGCCGTCCACCGCGTGCACGATGCCGTCCTGCGTGTGGAAATACATCTTGAGGTCGTTCACCTCGAGCAGATGCCCGCCCTCGGGGATGGGCTTCGTCTTGAGGTCGACGTAGTTCGTGTTCTTCTTAGCCATGGTTTACGCGTCCTTCATCTTGACGTCGAGGGCATCGCGCAGGCCGTCGCCCAGCAGGGTGAAGGCGAGCACGGTGGTGAGGATGGCGAGACCCGGCAGGATCATGAGCCAAGGCTCGGTTTGCAGGTACTGCTGGCCATCGTCGATGAGGGTGCCCCACGAGGGATCGGGCGGGACGACGCCCATGCCGAGGAACGACAACGCGCTCTCGGTAAGGATCGCGCCGCCGATGTTCATGGTCGCGTAGACCACGATGGAAGCGACGGAGTTGGGGAAGATGTGGCGCGCGATGATGCGCACGTCGGAGGCGCCCATGGAACGCGCCGCGTCCACGTAATCGTTCTCCTTGACCGAAAGGATCGCGGAGCGGAACACGCGCGCGATCTGCGGCCAGCCGAGCACACCGATGGCGATGAACACGTTCTGGATGCCGTTACCAATGACCGCGATCATGGCGATGACGAAGAGCGTGTAGGGGAACGCCAGGAAGATGTCGGCGAGGCGCATGATGATGGTGTCCCAGATGCCGCCGTTATAGGCCGCGAGCGCGCCCATCACGAGGCCGATGATGGTCGAGATGCCCGTGGCGACCACGCCGACGGTGAGCGAGATGCGCGCACCGTAGATGACGCGCGAGAGCACGTCGCGGCCGAGGGTGTCCGTACCGAAGGGATGCGCAAGCGAGGGCGCGGTACGCGAAGCTTCGGCCATGTTGGCAGCCGTGGCGTTCGGCGCGCCAAGCACCTGCGGGACCCAGAGGTCGGCCGAGGCGGCGACGATGATGATGAAAACGATCCAGCATGCCGCGACGATCGCGAGCTTGTTCTTCTTCAAGCGACCCCATGCGTCGCCCCAAAGGGTGCGCGACTTCGCGGAGCTCTCCGCAGCTTCCTGCTGAGCGGCGATGTCGTCGATATTCGCCGGGATCGAGTGCTGCTGATACTCGGAATAGATCATGAGCGCTCCCTCCTAGCCTTCATTCTTGGAGCTGCCCAGGCGGATGCGCGGATCCAAGAAGGCATAGCTCACGTCTACGATGAGATTGATGACCATGACCACGAACACGATGATCGTGACCGAACCCATGACGATGGGCCAGTCGCGCTGCGAGATGGCGAGATAGGTCTCGCGGCCGATGCCCGGCCAGGAGAAGACCGTCTCGGTGAGGATTGCGCCGGCGAGCATCGCGCCGAAGTCCATGCCCACGTAGGTCACGACGGGGATGAGCGCGTTCTTGAGCGCGTGCTTGCGGATGATCGCGCCCTTGGAAAGGCCTTTGGCGCGCGCGGTGCGGATGTAGTCCTGGTTCATGACGTCCAGTAGCTGCGAGCGCATGATACGCGCGGTGTATGCCGTGGAGACCGCCGCGAGCGTGATGGCGGGCAGGATGTAGTACATCCAGTCGGGGAACTTCGACACGGGGCCGGCGACGCCGGAGATGGGGAACGCGCCGAGCCATACGCCAAAGACGAGCTGGAGCAGCATACCGAACCAGAACGCCGGCATGGCGACCATGAGCGACGTGGCAAGCGTGACGAGGATGTCCCAGAACGAGTAGCGCTTGATGGCCGAGATGATGCCCGCGCCGATGCCTACAATCGCCTCGATCACGATGGCGACGAGCGCGAGCTGCACCGTATAGGGATATTTCTGCAAGATGATACTCGAGACAGACGTGCCGCGCTGGTACGACGTGCCCAAATCACCTTGCAGAAGGTCGGTGAGATAGGTGACGTAGCGCTTCCACATAGGCGTGGGAACCGCCACCGGGTTGCCCGCGTCGTCGAGAACGACCTCGCCGTTCTCATCCGTCTCATAGATGGGCTTACCGTTTTCGTCGACCTCGACGAGACCGTGGCTCACACGGATGTTCATCTCGGTCTGGGGGTCCATCTTCCGCTCGCCGGCGATGAGCTTGATGGGATCGCCGGGAACGACGTTCTGCATGATGAAGAGAATCAGCGTAACGCCGAGGAAGACGGGGATGAATTGCAGGACTCGCTTGACGATGTACTTGATCACAGCGATACCCTCCCTCGTCCAATGGATACAAACCGGGCTCGAATGCCCAAGGCGCTTCCGCGCCGTAAACGACTAGTATATCTCAGAATGTGCAAATATGTGAGAAATCACTCACGCGCGCCATCGTGGTATGCACGGAATCGCGCGGCTCGACGCGGGGCTGCGCGATGCCGTGCACAACACAAGCGAGCAGGGCACCGCGAGCGATGCCCTGCCCAAAAGCTCAGATATGAGCAGCTACCCTACGCAAAACCGACCTTACGCAAGCTGCGCGGTGTCGAAGTGCGGGATGGTCGCGGCGTCGTAGAAGAAGTGCGCGAGACGCTCGGAACCAACGTAGTTGTGCGCATAGAACATGATCGGGATAACCGGCATGTCCTCGCCGATCTGGTGGCAGACCGTGCGGTAGGCGGCACGACGCTCTTCCTCGTCCTGGATCTGGCGGGCAGCCAGGATGGCAGCGTCGACGTCCGGGTTGTTGTACCCGTTGTAGTTGTTGTCGGCGGTGCTGAAGAAGTTCGGATACAGGAAGTTGTCCTGGATCGGGTAGTCGGCCGTCCAGCCAAGGCGGGCGAGGCCGTAGGCGCCGTCGGACAGGCTGTCAAGGTAAGCGGCCCACTCGAGGGTGTTCTGGGTGACGTTCACGCCGATCTCGGCGAGGTTCGCCTGGATGGCGGACATGATGTCCTCATGGTCGCCGCCCGAGTTGTAGTCGAGCGTGACGGAGATGCTCGCGGGATCCACACCGGCGTCGGCGAGGATCTGCTTGGCGCGCTCGGGATCGTAGGCGCAGTACTCCCAGATGTTCTCCTCGTTGTCGTCGATGGAGAGCGGCATGATGGAGTTCGCCGGCTCACGATAGCCCTCGAAGAGCGTGTCGACGATGGCCTGACGGTCGATGGCGAGCGACAGGGCCTGACGGACCTCCTTCTTGGCGAGGTTCTCGTCGGTGAGGTTCGGGATCAGGTAGTAGGTGGAGAGCTCGGTGCCGGTGAGCGCCTGGGCGCCCGGGGTCACCGTGAAGCCGTCCTCGGACTGGCCGTACTGCTCGACGCAGTCGTTAATCTGGCCGACCGGGATGTTGGTGAAGTCGATCTCGCCAGCCTGGAAGCCGCGGAACGCGGTGTCGGGATCGGCCTGGATCGAGAAGTACACGCCGTCGATGGCGGGAGCCTCACCGAAGTAGTCATCGAAGCGCGAGCAGAGGATGTACTGGTTGTGCTGCCAAGGCTCATCCATCTTGAACGGGCCGTTGCCGATGGGCTGCTCAAGGAAGGACGCCGGGTCGTCGAGGGCGGCCTGCGGCACGGGCACGAGCGCCGGGTGGCAGCAGACGGCCGTGAAGTCGGCCATGGGCGCGGAGAGGGTCACCTGGAAGGTGAGGTCGTCGACGGCGACGAGACCAGTCATCTCGTCAGCCTCGCCGGCGGCGTACTCGTCGTAGCCAGCGACGGGCGCGAGGTGGTAGCCGACCTCGCCCGGGGTGGCCATGGAAGGATCGACCATGCGCTCCCAGCCGCGCTTGAAGGAAGCGGCGTCGACGGGATCGCCGTTGTGGAAGGTCATGCCCTCACGCAGGGTGAAGGTGTAGGTGAGGCCGTCCTCGGAGACGGTCGGGAGGTCGGCAGCCGCGAGGGCGACCGGCTCGTTGGTGTCGTAGTCCCAGGTCACGAGACCGTTGAAGACGGCAGCGATGACCGCCATGCCCTGGTTCTCCTGGCCGTTGTACGGGTCGATGAACGCGGGCTCGGACAGGTAGTACGACATGTAGTTCTCGCCGACCGTCGGAGCCTCGGCAGCAGCGCTGCCGGAACCGGCGGTGGTGCCACCGTTGCCGCCCGTGCAACCAGCGAGGGCCGCGAGAGCGCTCGTCGCAAGCGCGCCGCCCACGAAGTGGCGACGATCAAGCATCGGCTGCTTCTTCTCGAAATCTGCCATGCTTCCTCCTTAATATCGGGCGGGGCTGATCCCCGCCGCCTGTGCAGCGAACCGCTCGCCCATGGCATGGAGGCGAGCGCGTGCTTCGCTATACGATAGCGGATTATTGACGCTTTGTAAGCGGAAAATGCATAAAACGTTCAGGAAAAACTTTAGCTTGACAAAGTTGTGGAGAACGGGAAAGGCCGACCATACCTCGATCAACACGAGGATGACCGGCCTGCCACGTACCAGACGGGCGATTTCTACCGCCATGCGACGAAGGTGTCGCAGCGAATACGCGACCGCACTGTTTCAAAACGATGTACGAGACGTGTAAGCTCCGTGCAAGCGCGCTTAGATGACGTCCACGCCCACGATGCCGCCCTGCGGGAAGAAGAACATGCAGAGCAGGACGCACACCGCGAAGACCACGGCGACGATGACCGTAAGACGGTCGAGGTTGCGCTCCATGATGCCCGTGGCCGCATTCGCGTTATACAGGCTGCTTGCAATCATGTCCGAGATGCCCGTTCCCTTGCCGGAATGCATGAGGACGAGCGCGATGAGCGCGAGCGCGGAAAGCGCCCACACGATGAAGATGAGGATCTGGAAGAAACCCATGGGTTAAAACTCCTGTTGACGTGAATTCGGTCTAACGCACGGTATGGTACCACACTTGACGGGTTGGTTGGGGACGTGTTCCTCTCAACTCCCTCACAGCACCAAAGCGAGCGCCTCTGCGATATCCGTCCCGCGATAGGCGTGCGTCGCTGCACGCTCCGCTTCCTCGGTCGCATTGAAGGCAATCGATGTCCCAACGAGCTTGAAGAGCGGGATGTCCGAGCGGCTGTCCCCGATGGCGATGCATGCCGCAAGATCGGCGCCTCGCGCTGCACAGAGTTCGCGCGCATAGGCGCATTTTCCCTCGCCCTCGAGTGCCAAGGCGACGCCGCCCGTACACGCACCGTCTTTTACCTCGAGCTCCGAGCCCACATAGCCATCGAATCCATAGCGCTCGCACAGATAAGCTGCGACCACGCCCCAAGTAAGCGACGCGATACGCGCCTCCCCATCCGCTGCATGCACTGCCTCGACCGCGCGGGCAACTCCGTCGACGAGCGGCATGGCTTCGAGCATACCGAAGAGCTCTTCCGTGCTGTGCCCTGCGTAGCCCGCCGCGTCGATGCGGCAGACCTCATCGTTATCGATCTCGCCGCGCGCGTAGGCTGCTTCAGCCTTTTCCATGAGCTTCCCGTGCCCCAGCAGGTTCGCGAGATACGCCCCTGACGTCACCCCACGCGTCAGCGTCCCATCGATATCAAAGAACACGATCCGCTTCACTCGCTTCTCCTCTCATGACTCATTTGGGGACGGGGTCGTTTTGAGTCATTTGACTCATTTGGGGACGGGGTCGTTTTGAGTCATTGTACACTCCGGCGCGTTGCACGAGAGATGGTGCTCCGACCGATTCCGGTAAGCCGTTCGATCTGCTTAATCGTAATCCCCGCGCCGCGCAGTTCCCGCAATCCGGCATCACGACGCTCTCGTGGCAATGCTTTGAGCTGAGCAGGCTCGACGTCACCGAGCACCGAGCGCGCCACCTCCGCCGCCGCATCATCGGGCACGCGTTTCGTCGTTCTCAGATAGCCCGACGCGAACCGATCGTCCGTGCAGAATTGCTCGAAGCCCTCTCTCCCGCCAATCATCTCGAGAACCAACGCGTCTTTGATGATCCGCGCGCCCCATCGATACTCCCCATAGCTGCTCCATCGGTACTCGCTCGCCCGTGCAATGCCGGCTTTCTCGGGATTCTCGTGGATATATCTCACCGTCTGAAGCAGCTGTCTGTCATCCGATATCGCCACGCTCGTAAAACGATCTTGAAACACCGCGCCAACATGACCGCTCTTGCCGTTGAAGTAACGCGCGTAAGCTGTCGCAAGCGCATGCATCGATTGGCTGAGCATTGCATCTCCGTCATCCAGCAGCAGATGAACATGG
Source organism: uncultured Coriobacteriaceae bacterium (assembly GCA_949298635.1). GTDB lineage: Bacteria > Actinomycetota > Coriobacteriia > Coriobacteriales > Coriobacteriaceae > Enorma. The sequence goes on from CASFXG010000017.1 coordinate 9,979, forward strand.
TTGCTCATGAGGCACCAAGCAATGATGGCAACCCCGTATTCACTCGTCTTTTTCTCGAGAAGGGCGAGGAAGCGGCTCCTATCTTTATCATCCTCAAAGAGCAGCTGCCTCCCGTTTCCCCGAAAGATCACATGATAGAACCCGGTCTTCGACTGCCGCCTCGGTGCGCGTGGCATGGCCATCATCCCCCGTCGTAAGCATCCACCCCTAACACGAGTGAGGGGTTACATACTAGCGCGCACAAGGCAACGGAGTGGCGGGGCATCGGCAGACGGCACAGGCCTCCGCCGAAGCGGATGACTCAAAACAACCCCGTCCCCAAATGAGTCCCCAAATGAGTCAAAACGACCCCGTCCCCAAATGAGTCAATGAGTCACACAAAAAAGCCGCCAGCGCGGTGGTTGCGCTGGCGGCTCGGGGATGACTCAAATCGACCCCGTCCCCAAATGAGTCAATTATTCCTCGGTGGCGAGGACACGGCCGGTCATCTCGGCGCTGGGCTCGAGGCCGGCGAGCGCGAGCATCGTGGGCGCGATATCGGACAGGCGCCCGTCCTCGATACCCGTGAGCTTGGCCTTCGGGTCAACCACGATGAACGGTACGCGGTTCGTCGTGTGCGCGGTGAAGGGATGCTTCTCCCCTTCCGCGTCCACGTCGTACATGTGATCCGCGTTGCCGTGGTCGGCGGTGATGAGGGCGAAGCCGCCCTTCGCGAGGATCGCGGGGATGACCTTCGAAAGGCCATCGTCCACGGCCTCGACCGCCTTCACCGCAGCGTCGAAGACGCCGGTGTGGCCGACCATGTCGCAGTTCGCGTAGTTCACGATGTAGAAGTCCGCCGCATCGGCCTCGATGGCCTGCACGAGCTTCTCCGTGACCTCGGGCTCGGACATCTCGGGCTGCAGGTCGTATGTGGCAACCTTCGGCGAGGGCACGAGCACGCGCTCCTCCCCCTCCTTGGGCTCCTCCACGCCGCCGTTCAGGAAGAACGTAACGTGCGCGTACTTCTCGGTCTCGGCCGTGTGCAGCTGCTTCAAGCCGTTCTGCGCGATGACGTCTGCAAGCACGTTCTCGGGGAAGGTCTTCGGGAAGGCGACCTCCACGTTCTTGAACGTGTCGTCGTACTCCGTCATGGTGATGAAGTGCGAGAGCCCCGGCGCGACCTTGCGCTCGAAGCCATCGAAGCCGTCCTGCGTAAACGCCCGGGTCATCTCGCGGGCGCGGTCGGGGCGGAAGTTGAAGAACACCATGGCGTCGCCATCGTGCACGCCCTCGTTGTGGCAGGCGAAGGGCTCGACGAACTCGTCGCCGCGCTCGTCCTGCTCGTAGTAGGCCTTGACGCCCTCCACGGGATCCGTGTCGGTATCGCAAGCCTGCGTGATGACGTCGTAGGCGCGCTCGACGCGCTCCCAGCGGTTATCGCGACCGGACACAGTCGCGATGCGGGCGTCGACACCGGTGTACTTGGAGAGCGCCTCGAGGTTCTCCTTGAGCGTCTCGATGTAGCCGGCACCAGAGTGCGGATCGACGTCGCGGCCGTCCATAAAGCAGTGGAAGCGGATCTTCTCCACGCCGTGCATGGCGGCGAGCACGGAAAGCACCTCGCCGTGGCGCTGCATGGAATGCACGCCGCCCGGGGACACGAGACCCAGCAGGTGCACGGTGCCGCCGATCTTCGCCACGTCGGACATGGCGTGCGCGAGCGTGGGGTTCTCCTCGATGGAGCCGTCGATGATGGCGTTGTTGATGCGGGAAAGCTCCTGGAACACGATGCGACCGGCACCGATGTTCAGGTGGCCGACCTCGGAATTGCCCATCTGGCCGGCGGGAAGGCCCACGTCCTCGCCCGAGGCGCCAAGCGTGGTGTGCGGGTACTCCTCCCAGAGCTTGTCCAGGAAGGGCTTGTTGGCCTTGTAGACGGCATTGTTGTCGCCCGCAGGCGCGAGGCCGAAGCCGTCCATGATCACCAGGAGCGCGGGAAGATGACGCTCAGCCATCCCTACTCGCCCGCCTTCTCGACCATCGCGGCGAAGCTATCCGCCTTGAGCGAGGCACCGCCCACGAGCGCGCCGTCGACGTCCTCCTTCTCGAGGAAGCCGGCGATGTTCTCGGGCTTGGCGGAGCCGCCGTAGAGGACGCGGATGCCGCTCGCGATCTCCTCGCCGAAGATCTCGACGAGGGTGGCACGGATGGCACCGCAGACTTCCTGAGCGTCATCGGCCGTGGCGGTCTTGCCGGTGCCGATGGCCCAGATGGGCTCGTAAGCGATGACGAGCTCGTCGCCAGAGGCGATCTCGACGCCCTCGAGGCCGGCCTTGATCTGGCCGGTCACGAACGCGACGTGCTCGCCGGCCTCGCGGGTCTCGAGCGACTCGCCGCAGCAGAAGATGGGGACGATGCCGCCGGCGATGAGCGCCTTGGCCTTCTTGTTCTCGTCCTCATCGGTCTCCTTGAAGTAGTCACGGCGCTCGGAGTGGCCGATGATGCAGTAATCAACGGGCACGGACTTCAGCATGTCGACCGAGGTCTCACCGGTGTAGGCGCCAGCAGCCTCCCAGTACACGTTCTGGGCACCGAGCTTGATGGGGCTCTCCTTGATTCCGCCCTTGCAGGAAACAGGACGGAGGTCGACGGTCGGCGGGCACACGCACACCTCGACGCCCTCGGGGATCTCGGGAAGGGCGGCAACGAGCGCCTGAGCGAGCTCGACGGCCTCCGGGATCGCATTGTTCATCTTCCAGTTGCCCGCGATGAGGCGGGTACGCTTACTCTGCGTCATTGAGAGCCTCCACTCCCGGCAGGGGCTTGCCCTCGACGAGCTGCATCGAGGCGCCACCGCCCGTAGAAATGAACGTCATCTTATCGGCCAGGCCGAACTTGTTCACGGCAGCCACGGAGTCGCCGCCGCCGATCACGGAGTCGCAGTCCTGGTTGTCCGCGATGGCCTCGGCGATCGCCTTGGTGCCATGGGCGAACGTATCCATCTCGAACACGCCGCAGGGGCCGTTCCAGAAGACGGTCTTGGCGCCGGCGATGGCGTCGGCGAAGAGCTTCTCGGTCTCGGGGCCGATGTCCAGACCCTGCCAGCCGTCCTCGATCTCGCCGGTCTTGGCGATCTTGGTGTTGGCGTCGTTCGCGAAGTCGTCGGCCACGACGTTGTCGACGGGAAGCAGGAAGTTCACGCCGTTCTTCTTGGCCTTATCGAGCATCTCGAGCGCGCGATCGCACCAGTCGTCCTCGCACAGCGAGTTGCCGATCTTGCCGCCCTGGGCCTTGGCGAAGGTGTAGGCCATGCCGCCGCCGACGATGACGGTGTCGGCGGAGTCGAGCAGACGGTCGATGACACCGATCTTATCGGAGACCTTCGAGCCGCCGAGGATGGCGACGAACGGGCGCTTGGGCTCGCTGAAGAGGCCGGAAAGGGTCGAGACCTCCTTCTCGAGCAGGAAGCCGGCGACCGCGGGCAGGTACTGGGCGGGGCCCACGACGGAGCCCTGGGCGCGGTGAGCGGTGCCGAAGGCGTCGAGCACGAAGATGTCGGCGAGGTCGGCGAGCTTCTTGGCGATCTCGGGGTCGTTCTTCTTCTCGCGCTTGTCGAAGCGGACGTTCTCGAGCACCAGGACGTGGCCGGACTCGAGCGCGGCGGCAGCCTCAGCGGCGGCCTCGCCGTAGGTATCGGCGACGAAGGAGACGTTCAGGCCGGAAAGCTCGGCAAGCTTCTCGGCAACGGGGGCGAGCGAAAGCGCAGGCTCCGGACCGTCGCCCTTGGGGCGGCCGAGGTGGCTCATGAGGATGACCTTGGCGTTGTGGTCAACGAGGTACTGGATGGTGGGGATGGCGGCCTTGATGCGCGTGGTATCGCCCACGACGCCATCGGCCACCGGCACGTTGAAGTCCACGCGCACGAGGACGCGCTTGCCGTCGACATCGATGTCGCGGATGGTCTTCTTGGAGAAAGCCATGTTCACTCCTTTACGTTCGAAAAACAAAAAAGGGTGCGGCCGCGGCCCTGTGAGCTGCGACCGCACCCGTGTGTACCGAGCGGAGCCCGAAGCTTACGCCACGAACTTCTCGAAGTACTTGATGGTGCGGACCATCTGGGAGGTGTAGGAGTTCTCGTTGTCGTACCAAGAGGTGACCTGAACGAGGGTCTGACCGTTGCCGAGCGGGGCGCACATGGTCTGGGTGGCGTCGAAGATCGAGCCGTGGGTCTCACCGATGATGTCGGTGGAGACGATGTCGTCCTCGTTGTAGGCGAAGGTCTCGGAGATGGTCGCGGCGTAGGCCTTCATAGCAGCGTTGACCTCGTCCTTGGTGACTTCCTTGTCAACCACGGCGTAGAGGTTGGTGAGGGAGCCGGTGGGGGTGGGAACGCGCTGGGCGGCACCGATGAGCTTGCCGTTGAGCTCGGGGAGCACGAGGCCGATGGCCTTGGCGGCACCGGTGGAGTTGGGAACGATGTTCACGGCGCAGGCGCGGCTGCGACGCTTGTTGCCCTTGCGCTGCGGGCCGTCGAGCGGCATCTGGTCGCCGGTCCAGGCGTGGATGGTGGTCATGATGCCGGACACGATGGGCGCGAAGTCGTTGAGGCCCTTGGCCATCGGGGCGAGGCAGTTGGTGGTGCAGGAAGCGGCGGAAATGATGTTGTCCTCGGCCGTGAGCTGCTCATGGTTCACGTTGTAGACGATCGTGGGGAGGTCGTTGCCCGCGGGAGCGGAGATGACGACCTTCTTGGCGCCAGCGTTGATGTGAGCCTGCGCCTTCTCCTTGGAGGTGTAGAAGCCGGTGCACTCGAGCACGACGTCGACACCGAGCTCGCCCCACGGGAGGTTGTTGGCGTCGGCCTCCTTGTAGATGGTGATCTTGCCCTGCGTGGAGTCGTACTTCAGCAGGTACGCAAGCATATCCGGAGAGGTGAGGTCGTTGATGGCGACGATCTCGGAACCCTCGTGACCGAACATCTGGCGGAACGCGAGACGACCGATGCGGCCGAAGCCATTAATCGCAACCTTTACTGCCATGTGTGTCTCCTTTCGTAGGGCCCGGCAGGTTCCTTGCCTACCGCTCAGACCCACAAACAAACCACTCACCAAATATACCTTTTTTTACAAGATAGATTCGCGTGAATAGAGACTTTTTGACGATTCTCTGACATTAAAACGCTTCATATTATTGAAGCGTTTTACAAACAAAACATTCGGTATTTGAATACTAGTGCGCGGGGCCACCCAGGCGGCTGCTTTGTAAAATTACCCCAGGGGTTTTCTGACATGAACTAACGGAATACATTCAGAGCGCTCAGGCAATTCATGTCAGAAAACCCCTGGGGTAATTTTACAAAGCAGCCGCCTGGGTGGCCCCGCGCGCCTTGGTCCCTACTCGCCAAGGAGCTTTTCCAGGCGGAGCACCCGGTGGTACAGGGCAGACTTGGAAAGCGGGGGGTCGCACATCTCACCCAGATCGCGGAGCGAAAGATCCGGGTACGCGAGACGCAGGTCGCAAAACTCCTCGAGCGCCTGTGGCAGGCTTCCCCGCAGGCCGCGCTCCTCGGCCTCGGCGATGAGCTCGAGCTGATGCTGGGCGGCGCCGGCGCTTCTCGTCTGGTTTGCGAGCTCGGCGTTCACCTTGCGATTCACCTCGTTCTTCACCGACTTCATCGCCCGCGCATCCTCGAGCACACCCACGGATCTGGCCGCACCCACCGCCTCGAGCAGGCCGCGCACATCGTCGCCACTCTTCACGTACACCGCATACGTCGACTTCCGGTGATTCACGCGCGCGTTGATGCCGATCTCACCGATGAGCCGTGCGAGCGACTGGGCAAACTCCTCCCCTTGCACAGCGATTTCCAAATGGAAGTCACCGCGTGGGTCGGCGACGAAGCCACCGGCGATGAGCGCGCCGCGGATGTATGCCAGCCGGCAGCATGGCCGCGCGACGACGTGCCGCGGGATACCCGCCACAAGCCCGCCGCGCCGATCGAGCACGCCCAGCAACACGAGCGCCTTGTCGAGCCCCGGCTGGTCGGGCAGCGAGATGAGGTAGTTACGCACCTTGTGGAGCACCGAGCGCCGCACGGTGAACTCGGTCTTGAGCTTGAGCACCTTGTGCGTGAGTCCGATCATGGTGCGCGCCACGGCGCCCGTTTCCGTGGCGACCATGAGCCCGTAGCGCCCCGACCCGCCGAGCGAGAGCGTGCCGCACACGCGCACAAGCGCGGCGAGCGTCGCAAGGTCGCAGAACTCGCATGCGGGCTCCTGACGCGAGAGCTCGTCGCGCACCTCGGCGGTAAACGACATGTCGATGCCCACCTCCTGTCGGCAACATGATAATTTCAGTACCTGGTACTGAAATTATCATGTTTGTCAGTGTGCTTCTCCGTTGGCGGTCATGTTGGCGCGGGGCAGGTCGCGATGCGAGATCGTCACGTGGTACTGCTGGCGCTCGAGATAGCGTGCCGTGGCCTCCGCGATGGCCACACTGCGGTGCTGGCCGCCCGTGCATCCCACCGCAATCGAAAGCTGCGGCTTACCCTCCGCCACATACCCCGGCATGACAGCGTCGAGCAGCTGGCACCATGACGTCCAGAATGCCTGGGTGTTCGGATGCTCGAGGACGAAACGCGAGACTTTCTCGTCAAGTCCCGTGAGCTTGCGCATATCGGGATCGTAGAAGGGATTCGGCAGGAACCGCACGTCGATCAAGATATCGGCCTCAACGGGCATGCCGTGCTTGAAGCCGAAGGAGAACACCTGCACGTCCATGAGCTGCTGGTCGGTGAGCTCGGAGAACGCCATGCGGAGCTTCGTGCGGAGCGCCGAGACCTTCAAACGGCTCGTATCGATGATCATATCCGCATGGTCGCGCACGACTGCGAGCTGCGTGCGTTCGCGCTGGATGGCATCGGCCGTGGTTTCGCCGGGCTTCGCGAGCGGGTGCCGGCGGCGATTCTCGCTGTAGCGGCGGATGAGCACCTCATCCGACGCCTCGAGAAACACCACCTTGCAGCTCATCTCGTGTGCGCGCAGATTCTGGATGGTGTCGAGCAGCTCGTCGAAGAGCCCCTGGCTGCGCAGGTCGCTCGTCACCGCAAGGTGTCTGCCCACGCCGGTGTTGATGCCCACGAGCTGCGCGAGCTGCAGCACGAGACTCGGCGGCAGGTTATCGATGCAAAAATAGCCCATGTCCTCGAAGACGTGCAGCGCCTGCGTGCGGCCAGATCCGCTCATGCCCGTGATGATAACGATGTCGGGCACGCGGTCAGCGAGCTCGGCCGCGGTGATCACCTGGGGGTTGATGTCTGCCATGGGCTGCCTCCTTGTACGCGGGCGACATGGTCTCATCCAGTATACCGCGCACGGACACGGCACGGCGCCGCGCCGCTCGTTGCCAAAACATGCCGTTTCATACGCGGAGCACGCTTGCTAGCACCATTCGTTCAAAAAATATGCCGTTTCATACGCGAAGCACTTCCAAAGATGTCCTTCGCTCGCAAAATATGCCGTTTCATACCCGAAGAACATCGAAGCGATAAGCCGGCACCGGCGCAGCAGGGCGAGCGTCAGCGCGCGGTGTCCTCTGTGCCGTCGGCGTCCGCCCCCGCCCCAGCGCGTTCGCGATCCCAAGCGCGAAGCGTGTCGTACACGGCCCGTGCCACCTGTGCCGGCACGCCCTTCACCGCGGCGATGTCCTCCACGCTCGCCGCACGAAGTTTCTTCATGGAGCCAAAGTGCCGCATGATCGCCTTCTTGCGCGTGGCGCCCACGCCTTCCACCTCGTCGAGCACCGACACCGTCATGGCCTTGTCGCGCAGCTCGCGATGGAACGTGATCGCGAAGCGGTGCGCCTCGTCGCGCACCTGTTTGATAAGGTAGAGCGAAGCCGAGCCGCTCGGCAGCACCACGGGAGCGTCGTCCCAGGGAACGAATACCTCCTCATCGGCCTTGGCGAGTCCGCACACGGGGATATCGAGGCCGAGGGCTTCCAGCTGCGTGAGCGCGGCGGTGAGCTGCGGCTTGCCGCCATCGACCACGAGCAGGTCCGGCCGCGAGCCGAAGCGCTCGTCCGCCATGCGCTCCGGGGCATAGCGGCGCCCCAGCACCTCCTGCATGGAAAGGAAGTCGTTCGCCTCGCCGGTGACGCTCCGCACGCGAAAACGCCGGTACTGCCCCTTGTCCGCCCGGCCGTTCGTGAACACGACCATTGAAGCCACGGTGAAGGAGCCGTGGATGGTCGAAATGTCGAAGCACTCGATGCGCAACGGGGGCGCAGGCAGCGCGAGCGCGCTCTCGAGCTCAAGGAGCGCCTGGTTCGTGCGATCGTCCGCATACCCCGTGCGCATCATGTAGCGCATGAGGGCGTGGCGGGCGTTGCGCTCGCACGTCTCGAGCAAGTGCCGCTTCTCGCCACGCTGTGGACGGTGCAGTCGGCATACGTGTCCGCGTTTCTGCGTGAGCCACTCGCCCAGAAGTTCGGCATCGTCGAGCTCCACGGCAACATCGACCTCGGAGGGAATGTCGGAGGTCTCGTCGTAGTAACGCTTGAGGAAGCCCGCAACGAGCTCGTCTTCGCCCACATCGAGCCCCTTATCCAGGATGAACTCGCAGCTGCGCTGCATGCGGCCATCGCGCACGGCAAACACACACGCGCCGGCGATGGTCTCCTCCCGGAAAAACCCCACGACGTCGATATCCACGCGCGAGGGGAAAACGACTTGTTGGCGATCGTCGAGGCCGTCGATCACCTCGAGGCGACGCTTCACGCGGGCGGCGCGCTCGAAATCGAGGTCCGCGGCGGCTTCGGCCATCTCGGCCTTGAGCTCGTCCACCACCTCGCGGCGACGACCGGAGAGGAAGCGCTCCACGCGCCGCACGTTGCCCGCATACTCCTCCGGCGTCACGGCGCCCACGCACGCGCCGGGGCCGCGCCCCACGTGATAGTCGAAGCACGGGCGTCCCTTCTGCGCGCAGATGAGACCCAAAATGTCCTCGTCGCCCGTATGCGCCTCGATGAGCCGGCGGGTGCGCTTCCACTCCGCGCAGGTGGCGCTGCAGATGGGTATGACCTTGCGGATGGTGTCGATCACGTCGCGCGCGGCACGGCTATCCGTATAGGGGCCGAAGTAGCGCGTGCCACTTTTGTGTTTCTCGCGCGTGTACTTGATCGCCGGAAAACGGTCGCTTCTCGTGATGGCAATGAAGGGATAGCTCTTGTCATCTTTGAAGTCGACGTTGAAGTACGGACGATACTGGCCGATGAGCTCGCGTTCCAAGACAAGCGCCTCGTGCTCGGAGTCCACCACGATGTAGTCGAAGCTCTCTACGAGCTGCATCATGAGCGGAATCTTCGCACGCTCATCCGAAAGCGTCACGTACTGGCGCATGCGGGCGCGCAGGCTCTTGGCCTTGCCCACGTATATGACGGTGCCGGCCGCATCCTTCCACAGGTAGCAGCCGGGCTGCGTGGGCACCTGTGCGACTTCTTCGGCGAGGCGCGCAAGATGCTCGGCGCCGGAAGAACGAGCGACAGGGCGGGTATCAGTCGACTGCTCGTTTGCCGTCTCCTCGCTGCCCTTGAATCCGGGCTCGGAACTCATCGACGGCTCCGACTACTTGAAGAGGCGGCGGTAGAGCTTGAGCGCACCGTCCCACACGCGGTAGAGCGGCGAGAGCGGTCGGTCGAAGGTGCCGATCCAGACCGTGGGCTCACCGGCAAAGAGCAGCTTGAACGTGCTCACGCCGCCCTCGAGCAGGCCGTTCATGTCGTACAGCGCCGCACCCGACTCCTTTGCGGTGCACATAGCATGCCATTTGAGCAGGTAGTTCGCGCGCAGACGCTTGCCTTCGTCCGTCACGCCTCCCCACAGCTCGAATGCCGTGCCCGAGGTCGTGATGTTCCACAGGAACGCGAGCGGCCGCCCCTCGATCTCTGCGATGAACACCTGGTTCACGTCCGCGCATGCCGAAAACGCCGTGCGGTAGTACTCGTCGGAATGGAGGAAGAACTCGTCGGTCTCGGCGGTGTGGTGATAGATATCCATGATCGCATCGAGGTCGGCTTCGGTCGCGCGGCGAACCTCCACGCCGGAGCGGCCGGCCTTGCGAATATACTGGCGCGCCTTCTTGGAGTGGAGGCCGGCCATGATCTCATCCTCGGTGGGAGCGAGGTCGATGGCGGCCGTGTTGGGCAACGTGATCTTTTCGGCAGGTTCCCACGGGGCAGGCATCGTCACCTCCTGTGCGGTGACGGCAGGCTCGATCTTGAGCGATACGGCAGAGACGTTTGCACGGCACCATGCGGCGACATCGTCGGCGACCTGTGGGACATCCGCCGCATGGTCCGTCACCGGCCCGCGCGGGGCATAGCAGATGTGCCCGAACGGCCAGGGGAGCTTCCGCACGAGCACCTGGCAGGCGCCTTCGAACGAGCCGTCGCGCTCGACCACGATGCGCCGAGCCGTCCAGGAACCCGTGCACTCCTTGAGCTCGCCCCAACCCCATGCCTGCATGGGATGACCAGCATGCGCATTGACGATCTCGTCCCATGCCTGTGCATCGGTGACCTCGCGGTATTCAGCCATGAGTCTCCCGTCTCTCCTCGTTTTTTCCAATCGCTAACTCTATCATGACGGCCGTTGCCGAACGCTCCCTTGCACCAAGATGACACATTGGTATAATAGGTAGCCGCACATGCCGATGTAGCTCAACGTTAGAGCACCGGTCTCGTTTTCCGGGGATGCAGCGTTCAACTCCTGCCATCGGCTCCAGCAGTATCTTCGCGCCGCCTTCGAGCGGCGCTATTCGTATATGTCCCAGCGCGTCATTTCCCCAGAGGGGTTTTCGCCGGACGATTCGCTATAATCCCTGCTACACGCGCCGTCTACTGAACCGTGCGATACCGCCAGACGCTGATGCCCTCGCCGCCGGAGGTGGTCTCGCCCAAGCTCTCCACCTGCTCGGCCGCGACCTTTGAACCGGAATGCTCGGAGAGGTAGGTCGCGATCAGCTCGGCCTGATATGCGTAGCTCACCGTGACCATATCATCGGCATCCACCAAGTTGAGCAGGAAACCCTCGCGCGTAAGCCCCACGCGCGCGAGGAACGTCTCCCACGAGGGGGTGTAGTACTCGTAGCCGCCGATGAACACCGCGTTTTCCGGCTGCTCCCAGGAATCGAACGAGATGATGTCGTCGTTCATGACAATGCCCTGCGTATTGGTGAAGAGCACGAGCTCATCTTCGTGCGCAGCGAGATACGCATCGGCGCGCGGCGTGAGGTCGTTCGCAAGCGATGCTTGCAGCGGACGCACATAGGTGAGGCAGAGCAAGCCGAGCGCGCCCGCGTACGCGACCACGCCGAGCGTGGGCACCACGCGGCCGAGGAACGTTCCGAGCCGATGCGCGGGCTCATCGTCCTCCCCCTTCGTCGGAATGAGACAGCACACCGCAAGCGCGAAGAGCGCCACCACGAAGACGGGGAGGAACACGTGGATCTTAAGGCGGGCACGCAAGAAAATGACGAGGAACTCGCAAACCGCGATGATGGGAATCGAAAGCGCCAGCGCGCACGCGCCCGCGGAAAGACGCCGAGCAGCGCAGATGAACCCCGCCGTGGCGAAAAGCACCACCACGAGCCCGAACACATATGCCGTGAACGATATACGGGCGACGATGCCCGAAAGCATCGTTTGGATCCCATAGTCTTCGACCACCGTACCGACGCGCTGGAAGGTGTCGAGCGAGTAGGTATCCGCATCCACGAAGAGGAACTCGTAGATCATATCAACGTCCGTTTGGGATAGCTCGGGAGCGACTTCCTGCACGTCTGCATAATCGACCTCGGGATAGTCGGCGATGGCTTGCGCCGCTTTGAACGTCTGCTCGAACTCCTCCCATCCCGGCGTGACACGCCAAGCGATGATGCCCGCCGCATAGGAGACCATCACCGCCGCGATGACACCCACGGCAAATGCCATGGTGCGGGCGTTGCGGTTGCATATAATCGCCCACACGAGGAAGGGCACGAAGAGCGCAATCGCAGCGAAGCCCGACTCCGGTCGCAATGAGAACCCCTCGACGATGAGCGCGAACGAGAGGACATCCGAGGCGCGGAACCCGCGCGGCCTGCAGAACGCCGCCCGTCGCAGCACGAGCGCGACGCCCGCCGCGGTGGCGATGAAGGCGACGATCGTATAGGTGAGGTACACCGTGACCATGACCTCTGCGAGCGCGAGCGCGACGGCTAAAAACACCTTGAGCGGCGTCGCTGCGCGGGATGAGAGCACCACGACCCCCATCGCGGCGCTCGAGATCGCGATGAGCGCGAGAAGCGCCACGGGGAACCACGGAACGGCAGGGATCAATGCATAGAGCCACGATATGGGAGCGCTGAATGCCACGAGCGAGTAGAGCATGAGATAGCCGGGCGTGTCGAAATACGCGCCACGTGCGTAGAGATCCTGCATGAAATCGTCCGGCATGGCGTACTTCGGCATCTGGATAAGGCAGACGAGCGCCACGATCGCCACGGCTACGGCGATGCACGCGGCGACGACGCTCCATTCTGCACGGGAGGGCTCTCCCTCAACAGCCTGAGTCTTCATATGCTTTGCCGTCTGCACCATACTTTGCTCCCTCGAACGCTTGCAGCATCATACAACAGCATGCAGACGGGACCCGTGGCAATCCCGTTCGAACCCCAAGCCGAAGGACTGGGATGCAGGCTAAACCCAGCGGATGCGTCGACAGGGCAAGACGCTGCCGTCATGCACCGCCATCTCGCGCGGGACACTTTGGAAGATTCGGGTAATTCAAGGGGTTTTTCGCCAGTAGGCTATAATCGCAGGCGACTGAACGGCCGCTCGGCCGAATATCATCCATCTAGCTACGGAGACCACATGCCTGCTTCCGTCACGCCCACACGCACCGATTTCATCCCCGTCGTCCTGGGCGGCGACATTGGGTCGTACGCGCTCATCCGCGAATTCCACGAAGCCTACCACATCAAGAGCATCGCCTTGGGCCCGGGTTTCATCGGCGCGATCACCCACTCGAAACTCGCTGAGCTCCGCTTCATCGAAGCCTATACGCCGGAGCTTCTGCTCAAAGCGCTCGAAGAGGTGCATGCCGAGCATCCAAGCAAGACAATCGTGCTCGTCGCGAACACGGACCCGCTCATCGAGACGCTCGAAGAGCTCCATGCCGAGCTGCCCGAATATGTATCATGCACCATCCCGCCGCGAGCCGCGTTCGATGCCGTATGCGACAAGGGCACCTTTGCCGAACTCTGCCGCGAGCACGGGCTCGAAGCGCCGCGCACCGAAGTCGTGCACCTCGCCGGCGAGGAGCCCATCGCGCCCTCCGCGATTCCCTTCCCCGTCGTGGCCAAGCCCGCTGTCTCCGCCGGGTACTACGACACGCTGCTCAAAGGGTTCAAAAAGGTATACTTCGCAACCGAGCAGACCGAGCTCGACGAGCTGTGGCAAGGGCTGCGCGCCTCGGGATTCACCGGCGACTTCCTTGTCCAGGAGCTCATCGGCGGCGACGACACCTACATGGACTCGCTCACGCTCTACATCGGCCGTGACGGCCGCCCGCGCCTGCTCGGGGCGGCGCAGGTGCTCCTCGAGGACCACGCGCCCGCGATGCTCGGCAACCCCGTCGCCATGGTCATTCGCGAGAAGCCCGAGCTTTGGGAGCGTGCCTCCGCGCTCTTGGCCGACGCAGGCTACCGCGGCTTCGCGAACTTCGACGTGAAGCGCGACCCCGCCACGGGGCGCGAGGTGTTCCTCGACTGCAACCCGCGCATGGGTCGCAACTCCTACTACAACGTCGCCGGCGGCGTGAACCCCATGGAAGTGCTCGTGCGCGACGCGCTCGACGATACCGGCGACGAGGCGCGCATCGCCAAGAACCCTGCGCTCTACACCCTCGTTCCCTGCTCGCTTTTGCGACGCTACGTCCGCGACAAGGCGCTCCTGGCCGAGGTTGACGACCTCATCCGCCAAAAACGCGTCTTCGATCCGCAGCGCTATGTGCACGACCGAGGGCTCCGTCGCATGATCGACGTCGAACTCACGGAGAAGAACCAGTTCAGGAAGTTCGCACGCTATTATCCCGAGGCGACGGACACCTCGTTCTAGAGAACCGGGCGGAGCCGCGGCCATGCGCCGCCGTACCCGCCTCTTCGAGTGAAAGGCAGCAGCCATGGCGCAATCGAATTCCACCGGAAACGCGCTCGTACACCTGCGCGAGGCGCTCGCCCAGCGCACCGGCACCCGGGCATGCGATTGGCACCTCGTCTTCAAAGCCCGCTACGGCATGCGCGAGGTCTTCCGCACCCTCCGCGAGGTGCGCGGAGAAGGGTGCGTGGTCACGACGCTCTTCACCGGCTGCACTGCGGCGGACTCTATCGTGGCGTCTGGTCTCGCGCCCGCATACGCCGATATCGACCCTGCGACGCTCACCGTCGACGCCCAAGCGCTTGAGGTGGACGAGAATGTGCGCGCGGTGATCGTGCAGCACTCATACGGCATGATCGACTGCGCCAAGACCGCTGCGTGCGCCGCAAAGGCCCATGCCGCCGGGGCGCTTGTCGTCGAGGACAGCGCGCACTGCGTTGCCCGCATGGCGCGCGACGCCGCAGGCAAGCCCATCGCCGACATCTCCATCCATTCGATGGGCATCGAGAAGCAGCTCGGCGTGGGGTTCGGCGGAGCGATCTGGGTAAACCCCGCCATGAACGACGCGCGTCTCTACGCCGCGCTCACCCGTACCCTCGAGGCGCTGCCGCCGCTTCCCGCGAAGATCGACGCCGCCGTTCGCCGCTATCGCAATCAGAACCGGGTACTCGCGCATCTTCCGCGCGCCGTGAGCGGGCCGGCGAGGGCGCATCTTGCCGCAACAGGCCGCCTTGAGCTGCCCGTTGCGGACATGGAACGCCGCGGCCGCCTTCCCTACCCGTCTTACCTGCCGAGCGAGTGGATCGCGCAGAGGATTCTCGACGGCCTCTCTTCGCTCAACGAGGACGAGGCGAATCGCATCGCGTGGACGAAGGGCTACCTCGAGGCGCTGGAGGGGCTTAACGGCATCGAGATCCCCGAGGCGGCACGCACCGTCGCTCGCGAGCAATCGCTCATCCGCTTCCCTATCGTGCTTCCCAGCGAAGCCGCAGCGGATCCGCTCATCGCGGAGCTCCGCGGCAGCCACCTGTATTGCGTCGACTGGTACCGGATGCCGTTCTATCCCGGCGCGTTCGACCTCGCGCCCTACAATATGTCCGAGGATGATCCGCGCTACCAGGGCTTCTTCAAGCGCTACGGCGGCATCGTGGGACTTCCCACCGATATCGACATCGCGCGTCTGCCCGATGTGGTCGAGATCGTCCGCCGTCACGCCTAGGCATAAAACCCGCTCCCCACGCAGCCCATACGGCCAACCGGGCTTCCTTCCATCATGTTCTCACCTAAACGTGATGGTGGGCGACCCGGCTGGCCTTTTATCAAGCTATGCCCGTTTGAGCAGGCGGGCGACGTGGCGGAAGATGCCGTCGAAGAAGGGCGATTCGGAAACGCCCATCGCATACGCGGCGCCGAACGATGCCACGATGGCCGGGATGCCAGCCACCGCCACGAACACGATGCCCATAAGTGTGCCGCTCGGCTCACCGAGAACGAAGGCGAGCGCCTGGAGCACGGCCCAACCCACGGCAGAGCCCAGAATGCCGAAACCGAAGGCGCGGAGACTCGGCGCCACGATGGAGCGCAACCCGAATGCGCCGATCTCGCGGCGAATCGAGATGAGCGAGATCGCATCCACGGCAATGAAGAGGAATGTCGAGCTCAACGGCACGACGTAGAGCCCGTAGATCGGCGTGAGCACGATGCAGAACGCCACTTGAATGACGGCGGCAACCACGCTCGCGACCATGTAGATCTTCATGCGCATGAGCGACGAGCACACCTTCTGCAGATACGTCGACACGCCGTAGAACGGCAGCGCGAGCGACTGCACCTGGAGGTAGGTTGCCGTGAGCATCGCGTCCTCCGCATCGAGACCGCCGAGGACCGCGACGAGGTAGGGAGCGAACGTCATGAGCAGCAGCATGCAGGGAATCGTGGTGAAGCCGACCTTGCGGATGCCCGAAGCGACCGTGCGGCGGTACGCATCCATGCGCTCGGCGACACGGTAATTCGAGAGCTCGGTGAACAAGGCCGTGGTGATGGGAATCACAAGGATGGAATAGGGCAGCACGTACCACACGCGCGCATAATACGAGATCGCGGCGCCGTTTGCGGTGACCTGGAGCGCACACGACGACTGCACGGCGTTCGTGGGAAACGACGAGAGCATGATGATGAGCGTGGGGAGCCCGATGGTGAGCGTCTCTTTGATGGCCGGATCGTGCAGATCAACCCGGAACCGCAGGCGAACGCCGTGCCTGCGCAGCGCAGGCAGCTGGATGAAGACCTGCGCCGCGACGCCGAGCGGATTGCCGATGGCAAGGATGATGAGCCCCTCGCGCCAGCCCACGATGCCGCCCTTTACCAAGAAGGCATAGAGCGAGAACGAGGCGATGGTGATGATGTTGTTCACGATGGGGGCCGCGGTGCTCCACCAGTAGTCGCGCTCGGCGTTGAGCACGCCCGAGATCACCGACGACATGCCATAGAGGATCACCTCGAAGGCGAAGAAACGGAAGAACCAAACCGCGAGCTCGAAATCGAAGGCCGCATCCGCTCCTGCAGACTGCGTCCACACGATGGGCGCGGCGAAGATGAGGCAGGCTATAGAAAGAACGCCCATGACGATGAGGACGAGCGAGAGCAAGTTCGAAGCGTACGCTGCCGCCCCCGTACGGCCGAGCTTGCCGCGCACCGAAAGGTATACCGGTAGAAACGACGTGATGAGCATGCCACCCATGACGAGCTCGTACAGCATGTTCGGCAGATTCGAGGCGACGGTATAGCAGCTCGCCACCGACATGAGTGCGCCGGAAAGGGCGTTCGCCTGCGCCATCGTGCGACCGAAGCCGGTGATGCGGCTGATGATGACGAGCAGGCTCGCGCCATTCGCCTTGCGCGATACGAGCTCCTCGACCTCTTCCTCGGACTCTTGGCCGGGAATCGGCACCGCGGTCTCACTCCTTGGTTCGAGCTCCGTCATCTTCTCCGCATACCTCCCCTATACATGACAGCGCCCCCGTCAACCGAGGGCGCTGATCCGAATCGAGCTGCGCGCGGGCGCCGCCAGTCTTATACCGGCGAGCCGCCGCCAGCGAAGTTTCCACCCGTGTAGAGCGTGCTCACCACGACGCCAACACCCGGCGAGGAAGCATGGACATACTGTCCGCCACCGATATAGATGCCCACGTGGTAGATCGCGCTACCGCTGCCGCCATGGCCCCAGAAAACGAGATCGCCCGGCGAAAGGTAGCTCGTGCTGTACACGAGATGGCCTTTCCCCGCCACGATGTTGTACTGAGCCTGCGAGGAGTGGGTGATCGAGATACCCATCTGGCCGTAGCAGTAGGTCACCAGGCCGGAGCAGTCGAACGTGTTGGGGCCTGCGGTCGCAAACACGTAACCCTTCCCCACCTGCGCGAGCGCTATGTCGACCACGCTCGAGGGCGCATTGCCGGAATCGGTGTTCGAGGAATCATTGTTGCTTCCGCCGCCGTTGCTGTTGCCGCCGCTGTTGTCGGCATTCGAATCGCTGTTGTTCCCCTGCTCTTCGCGGTCGGCCTGCTCGGCCTCCTGACGCGCAGCCTCCTCGGCGGCGCGGCGAGCCTCTTCTTCGGCAAGCTGCTGCTGGAGCTCGCTATCGAGCCCCTCGTAATACGCCTGCTGCTCGGAGACCTTCGCCTGAATTTCGGCGGTCTTCTGCTCTTGCTCTTCGACAAGCTGCTGCTGCTCCGCCTCCTGCTCGGCGAGGTCCTCGCGGCGCTGCTGAAGCTCTTCGCGCGTCGACTTGACTTCCTCGACGAGCTCGGAGTCGTAGTCGATCATGCGGTTGGCGTAGTAGAACCTCGTGACAAGCTCTTCGAAATCGGACGCGCCCACGATCACGGAAAGCGGGCTGCTCGACGTATCCTGCTTGTACGATTCGGCGAGACGCTCGGAGAGCTTCTCCTGCCCCTCTTCGAGCTTCACCTCGAGCTCGGCGATATCGTCCTCGGTCTGAGCGATCTCATGCTGCGTGCTTTCGAGATCCTGCTGGAGCTGGTAGAGCTCGTTGCTCGCAGACTCAAGCTCGTTGGCATATCGGGTAAGCGTGCTATACGCCTCATTGACCTGAGCCTGAAGCTCGCTCGAAGGGGTGGCGAGCGCAGAAACCGGGAACGTACCCAGTGCAAGAGCAGCGGAAACGAGCAGTGTGAGAGCCCGTGAGGTGTGTTTCGAGTGCATAGGGGAAGATCCTCTCATTCGCTAACAGCCATAACTATAGCAAGCACACCGAACACCGAGCCCGGGTTTGGGGATTCTTCAAGCTATAACCAAAGCACCTTCACAGAATGCCTGTGGACAAGATCCTATCGCGTGATCGCAGCGACGGTGGCGCCGGTGAACGCCACGAGGTCGTCCGGCGCGACGGCGAGCCGCACGCCGCGCCGGCCACCGGAGATGTAGATCTCGTCCCACAGCTCGCAGGTCTCGTCGATGATCGTGGGAAAGCGCTTCTTCATACCTATGGGCGAGCATCCCCCGCGCATATAGCCCGTCACCGGCACAAGGTCGCGCACGTGCATCATGCTGAGCGCCTTCTCCCCCGCCACGGAGGCTGCGCGCTTAAGATCGAGCTCTTCGGCAACGGGTATGCAACACACCACATGACCGCCGCTGGGCGTCTCGGTGACGAGGGTCTTGAAACCTTGACCGGGATTCTCGCCGAGCTGCTCGGCGACGTGGATGCCCGAGAGATCGCTCTCATCGACCTCGTACGTTTGAACCTCGTATGCGATGCCCGCGCGGTCGAGCTCGCGCATGGCGTTCGTCTTCTGCAGCTTCTCCTGTTTGGCCATGACGCCTCCCCCGGCATGTAACATTACCCCAGCGACTTTTTTACATGGCGTATCGAATGCCCTCCCCCAGAAGTTCCATCAGCGTGCCATGTAAAAAAGTCGCTGGGGTAATTTTACATGCCGCATATATAACACGCGCTACTTCGCTTGCCGGGCGCGGTCGCGTTCCAGGATGGGCGCCAGGAAGCGACCCGTGTAGCTCTCCGGGCAAGCGGCGACCTGCTCGGGCGTGCCCGAGATCACGATGCGCCCGCCGCCGGAGCCGCCTTCGGGGCCAAGGTCGATGATGCGGTCCGCCACCTTGATCACGTCGAGGTTGTGCTCGATCACGAGTACCGTGTTCCCCGCGTCCACCAGGCGCTGGAGCACGTCGATGAGCTGGCGCACGTCCTCGAAGTGCAGGCCCGTGGTGGGCTCGTCCAAGATGTAGAACGTCTTGCCCGTCTGCCGGCGGTGCAGTTCCTTGGCGAGCTTCACACGCTGCGCCTCGCCGCCGGAAAGCGTCGTCGCGGGCTGGCCGAGGCGTACGTAGCCCAGACCCACATCGTAGAGCGTCTGGAGCTTCCGCTTGATCTGCGGGATGTTGCCGAAGAACGCGAGCGCCTCCGTGACCGACATGTCGAGCACATCCGAGATGCTCTTTCCGCGGTACGTGACCTCGAGCGTCTCGCGGTTATAACGCTTGCCGCCGCAGACTTCGCACGGCACGTAGATATCGGGCAGGAAGTGCATCTCGATCTTGATCTGGCCGTCGCCCTTGCAGGCTTCGCAGCGACCGCCGGGCACGTTGAAGCTGAAGCGGCCGGGGCTGTAACCGCGCGCCTTGCTCTCGGGCACGCTCGCGAAGAGCGCGCGCAGATCGTCCCAGAGCCCGATGTAGGTCGCCGGGTTGGAGCGCGGCGTGCGGCCGATGGGCGACTGGTCGATGTCGATGACCTTATCGATCTCTTCGAGTCCCTCGAGCTTTTTGTAAGGGCCCACGGGACGCGCCGAGCGGTGGATGGCGTTCGTGAGCGCGGGTGCGATGGTGTCGGTCACAAGACTCGACTTGCCCGAGCCGGAAACTCCCGTCACCACGGTGAACGTGCCGAACTCGATCTTCGCCGTCACGTTCTGCAGGTTGTTTGCGCGGGCGCCCGTGATCTTCAGGCAACCGCGACCGGGCTTGCGACGCTCTTCGGGAAGCCGAATCATCCGCTTACCAGTGAGATAGGCGCCCGTGAGCGAACCGGGACAGGTCATGATCTTTTCCGGCGTACCGGCGCAGACGACCTCGCCGCCGTTCTCGCCGGCACCCGGTCCCATGTCCACCACGAAATCCGCCGCACGAATGGTGTCCTCGTCGTGCTCGACCACGATGACCGTGTTCCCTAAGTCGCGCAGGCGCTCGAGTGTCGCGATGAGGCGCTCGTTGTCGCGCTGGTGCAGGCCGATCGACGGCTCGTCCAAGATGTAGAGCACGCCCATGAGCCCGGCGCCGATCTGCGTGGCGAGGCGGATGCGCTGCGCCTCGCCGCCCGAAAGCGTGGCGGAGGCGCGGTCGAGCGTGAGGTAGTCGAGGCCCACGTCCACCAGGAACCGCAGGCGCTCAAGGATTTCCTTCACGATGCGCCCGCCAATGAACTGCTGGCGCTCGGTGAGCTCGAGCCCTTCGAAGAACGCGAGCGATTCGCGGCACGAGAGGCAGCACACGTCGTAGATCGACTTGTCGCCCACCGTGACGGCGAGCATCTCCGGGCGCAGGCGCGCGCCGTGGCACGCGGAGCACGGCTCCTCGCGAATATAACGCTCGAGTTTGGCTTTCGTGTTCTCGTTCGTCGTCTCGATATAGCGTTCGTACAGGATGTTCCGCACGCCGGAGTACTTCGTGAACCAATGCGTGTCGCGGCCGTCCTGCGTGTGATAGTCCACGCGCATCTTCTTGTCGCCCAAGCCGTCGAGGAAGATCTTGCGCACGCGGGCGGGAAGTTCCTTCCATGGCGTGGCAGGGTCGACCTTCAAATGCACGCAGAGCGCGCGGAAGATCTGCGGATAGTAGTTCGATTTGCCGAAGAAGCTGCCGAAGACGCCCTCCTCGATGGAGAGGGACGGATCCTCGATGAGCGCCTCGGCGTCCACGACCTTCTTGAACCCCAGGCCGTCGCACTCCGGGCAGGCACCGTAGGGCGCGTTGAACGAAAAGTCGCGCGGCTGCAGGTCGTCGATGGAGTGCCCGTGCTCGGGGCACGCGAGCGCAAGCGAGTACGTGAGGAGCTCGCCCTCGGTGCCTTCCGGCGCATCGCGATCGGGCAGCAAGTAGACCGCGACGCGGCCATGCGCGAGCGCCGTCGCCTGCTCCACCGCCTCCGCGATGCGCCCCACGGAGTTCTCGCGAATCACGATGCGGTCCACCACGACTTCGATGGTGTGGCGGAACTTCTTGTCGAGCGCGATCGGGTCATCGAGACTGCGAACCTCACCGTCAATGCGCACGCGGGAAAAGCCCTCGGCGCGCAGGTCGTCCAAGAGCTTCGCAAACTCGCCCTTGCGGTCGCTCACCACGGGCGCGAGCACGAACGCGCGACGGCCCTGCCCCGCCTCGAGGATCTTGTCCGCCACCTGGTCGGTCGTTTGGCGCTCGATCACGCGGCCGCACTCAGGGCAGTGCGGCGTGCCGATGCGCGCGAAGAGCAGGCGCAGGTAGTCGTAGATCTCGGTAACCGTGCCCACCGTGGAGCGCGGGTTCTTCGACGTCGTCTTCTGGTCGATGGACACCGCCGGCGAAAGACCGTCGATGGAGTCGAGGTCGGGCTTGTCCATCTGGCCCAGGAACTGGCGAGCGTAGCTGGAAAGCGATTCCACGTAGCGACGCTGGCCTTCGGCGTAGATGGTGTCGAAGGCGAGGCTCGACTTGCCCGAACCCGAAAGGCCGGTGATCACGACGAGTTCGTCGCGCGGAATCTCGACGTCGATGTCCTTGAGGTTATGTTCGCGGGCACCGCGGATGATGATGGAAGAATCGGCCATGGTTGCTCCGTTTCATTGTTGGCAACCTTTGATTCTAGCGCAGAGGACGCGGGCTCCCCTCACCTGCCGTGTCCGTCACGGTTTGTTCAAGCCTTGTTCGATGTAAAAACACCCCAGGGGTTTTTTAACATGCGCCCATGAACGGGATGCAGATTCGTCCCCATTCAGGATGCAAATACATCCCTTTTCGACCGACGAAACGGATATATCTGCATCATAAACCTTGTAGAGCGATGCTCGAAAGCGCCCCTAAAGCGGCGCGCCGTACCATTGCTCGATCATGTGGCGCGCGATGGAGGCGCGACCGGGCAGCTCGAGCTCGCCCGCCTCGACCGCATGGCGTAGCTCGTCTTTGGTGAACCAGCGCGCCGAGCCCACCTCTTCGTGGTCGACGAGCACCTCGGTGGAACACGCATGCGCGCGGAACCCCAACATGATCGACGCGGGGAACGGCCAGGGCTGCGATCCCAGGTAGCGCACCTCATCGAGCTCGACGCCCACCTCTTCTCGCGCCTCGCGTCGAACTGCATGCTCCAGGCTTTCGCCCGCTTCCACGAACCCGGCAGAGACCGAAAAGAACTTCTTGCGCCATGCGGCGTTGTTCTGTAGAAGGATACGGTCGGCATCGTCGACGATCGCCGTGATCACCGCGGGCTCGATACGCGGGAAGAGCAGGCGCCCCGCATCGTTCGGGCTCGTGCAGGTCTGAGCCCAGCCGGAAAGCGTCGGGCGCACGGGCGCGCCGCACGCAGGACAGAAGCGCTGGTTTGCGTGCCAGGCGGCGAGCGCCACCGCCGTCGTGGCGATACCCGATTCGAACGGCGCGGCGCACGGCGCGAACTCACGCAGCTCAACCCAGTCGAAATCGCGCAGCGCGCGCTCGGCAAGAGAGCCAGCCGCCCCGTCAATCCCCTGGTCAGCACTCACATGCGCCGCGTTCACCGCGGGCGCGGGACTCGAGATATCGAGGGCGAGATAGGGCACCGCAGGCTCGCCGGCGCGGTCGAGCCCCAGGTAGATGACGAGCGCCCCGTCGCCGAGCGCCTCAGCGCGTACCTCGGCGCCCGAAAGCAGCGCGAGCGAAAGCGCGCCCTCGGGCACCGTCGCATCCGGGCGCGGCGCCGCCGGATCGTTGAAACAAAAGAGCGCACCTGCCGACGCGCCCTGCGCATGCCGGGGCACCGCGACCATCCCGCCGTTTACGAGCACCACGCGCGTCGCCGCGTCGCCGAGCAACCATTCAATGAGCCCGTCCTCGCCGCGCCGCTCCACGTCGTAATCGATCTCGGTCTGGGCGAGCGGCAGGCTCGCCATGAACGCCGCGTCATCGAGTTCAGTCCATCTTCCATGCTCGGCCATCGTGCGCCTCCAGCCCAGAATGATACCGTTCAACCGTTCTGGATTTTATCACGTCCGATTTGTTCGACATGCCCCGGCAAACCGCTTCATAGCGCACCGCCCGACGACTCCCCTCCCCGCTGTGCAAGATACCACCTTGCTGTGCAAAAATCATAGAAAGCTTCAATAAGAGCTGCTCGAAATGGCCTTATTGAAGCTTTCTACGCTTTTTGCACAGCAAGAGGTGTGGCGTGAGCGCACGTTGCCATCGTAATAACCAGTCCAGCCTACGCTCTTACTTGACCTCGTGCTGCGCCGACCCGTAAAGCGCCTCACCGCCTGGATGGAAGACGAGCTCGAAGCGGCGCATGTGGCGTAGCGCGTCACTTTGGGGACGGGTACGTTTGTGACGAAAACGACACAAACGTACCCGTCCCCAAAGTGACGCGCGTGATTGCGTGGTGTCATCCCGCGCGATGCCAGGCTTCCGCATCCAGGAGCTGGCAATGCTCGATACGGTGCTCGCCCAGCAACGACACGTCTCGCTCGGCGCTGAACTGATGCACGAACCCGAGCTTTTCCTGGACGCGGCGTGAGCGCTCGTTGCCATCGTAGTAACCCGCCCAAACCGCGTGTATCCCCTCGTCCTCGAACGCATAGCGGAGGACTTCCGCAGCAGCCTCCGTGGCATAGCCGCGCCCTTGGAACGGGACACCGATCCAATAGCCGAGCTCTGCCTCATCGCTCCCCTGCACCAGATACGAGGCGTCTTCATGCTTTAAGGCAACCGCGCCGACAAGTGCGCCCGTTGCCCGCTCCACGATAGCGAAGCTGTCGGGCACGGCAAGTACCTGCTGAATCACCGCACGGCTCTCCTCAACGCTTGCATGAGGCGGCCAGCCCGCCCGAGGCCCAACGTGGGGATCGCGCGCAAGCTCGAACAACGCTGGCGCGTCATCGAGGCACCACGGCCGCAGCTCAAGCCGGTCAGTTGTAAGCTGCTCTTGCTTCAATTCCATCATCTCCTACTCCTGCAACACTTTGGGGACGGGGTCAAAAGTGTTGAATTCAACACTTTTGACCCCGTCCCCAAAGTGTTCGTCCCCAAAGTGTTGAACCATGCCGTGCAGACCGAATTCCGCGAGCGTCGCAGCCGTGCGAGCAAGCTCGTCGGGCGTGCGGGCGCAGCCCTCAAGCATCCAGCAACGCAAAAGCGCGAACAGGCCGCCCAACACATAGGCAAGGCACGCCTCCTGCTCGCAGGCGGGGATGATGCCGTCGAGCAGTCCGCGCTCCGCGATCTGCCGGCCGAACGCATGGCTCAGGTGCCGGTACAGCACATCGACGGGCACGCGCTCCACATAGCGCCGGTCGCGCTCCATGCCTTCCGAGATCGTCTGCACGAGCACCGAGAAGAACACAGCGAGCGCCCGCTCCCGCTCGCCAGGCTCCACGCTGTTCGGCGCCGCCCGTTCCACTTCGTCGAGCACACGCGCGGCAAGCCCGTCCGTTATCGCTGCAAGCAGCCCGTCGATGCTTCCGAAATGCTGATAGAACGTCTTCCGGTCGACATCCGCCTCCTGCGCGATGGCGCTCACCGTGATGCGCTCGAACGGTCGCGTGACGAGCAGCCGCTCGAATGCGGAAACGATGAGGCGTCGGCTCCGCACCGCACGCCTATCTATGCCGTTCGTCATCACATGCCCCCGATCTGTGGAGTAACTCTCGGAACGCCCCTCTTCGTTGCTTACCCACATATCTTATTCCACATATGAGGATTATTCCATAACTGGGTACCATGAGCGCACGACCGCCGTGCAGGATATGGCATACGGGCACATGCAACGCGCCGCACGCTCCCTGCCAGCAGAAGGCTTTCTTCACCCAAGGACCGCCCATGCGCACCGCACTCAACATCTTCCGTCGCGACATCCGCCGCATCATGCGCAGCCCCGTCGCCGTCATCGTCACCGTAGGCGTCTGCATCATCCCGTCGCTCTATGCCTGGATTAACATCCTCGCCAACTGGGATCCCTACACCAACACCTCGACCATGCCTGTCGCCGTGGTCATAGAGGACGAAGGCGCACAGATACCCGGCATGGGGAACATCAACGCAGGCTCCATGGTGCGCGACCGCCTTGCCGAGAACGACCAGCTCGCTTGGACGTTTGTGCATGACGAGCAGGCCGCGCTCGACGGCGTGCGCGCGGGCACATACTACGCCGCGTTCGTGATACCGAGCGACTTCACTGCATCGCTCGCCCGCGTGCTCGACGGAGACGCCGAGCCCGCACATATCTCGTATTACGTGAACGAGAAGGCGAACGCGATCGCCCCGAAAGTGACCGATACCGGCGCCACCGAACTCGAAACGCAAATCGCGAACGAATTCACACGCGTGGCGAGCGAAGCGGTTTCAGAGCGGCTCGGAGCGGCTGCTCGCTCCTTCACGACCGAGGCGCAAGCAACGCATGAAGCCCTGGGAAACTCGCTTGAAGACGCAAGCACGCTGTTGAACGACCTCGCCGATACCCTCGACGACGCGGGTATCGCGATCGCGTCCTCGCGCGAAGCGGTG
Source organism: uncultured Coriobacteriaceae bacterium (assembly GCA_949298635.1). GTDB lineage: Bacteria > Actinomycetota > Coriobacteriia > Coriobacteriales > Coriobacteriaceae > Enorma. The sequence continues at coordinate 35,920 of CASFXG010000017.1, forward strand.
ACCGAAGCGAGCGCCACCCTTGATGACCTCGGCTCGGCGTCGCAGCGCCTCTCCAACAACCTCGACAGCGCGCTGGAAGACCTCGGCACGACGCGCGAGCACGCCCAGACCTCGCTGACATCGCTTTCCCAGGCCCTGAACGAGGGCGCGAGCTCCATCGCTGGCATCGCGGCGAGTGGCTCATACGATATCGGGGCCATCGCCGGAGATATCGGCTGGGCACAGGGAAAACTCGACGGCGCACTCTCCGAGATTCGCGCATCGCTCGGCACCCTCGCCTCGCTCAAGGAGACGCTTCAGCAGGTGCGCGACGAGATAGCCGGCGTCGCGCCCGAGACGGATGCGGCGAAAAGCGCGCAGGAAGACGTCCTTGCGATGCTCGATGACGCCATCACGAGCCTCGATGCGTTCACGCAAGCGCAAACAGCCGCGCTCGACCGCCTGCAGGCGGCAGCGGACGACATCGCGGCAGGCGCGGAAAACGCACGTGATCTCTCGAGCGCCATCGCCGAGGCGGCGAGCGCAGGGGCTGAGGGGCTCTCCGACCTCTCTTCCGTGCTCGCAAGCACCACGCTGCCAGAGCTTTCCCACGCCCTCGACAGCTTCGCCCAAGCGGGCGGCAGCGCGCAGGCCGGGGCAGTAGGCACCTCGAGCATGATTGAGCAGGCACGCGGCACGCTTTCCAGCCTCGATGCGGTGCTCGAACAGGCCGGGGCCGCGGTGTCGGCGACAGCGGAGGGTCTGCGCACGAGCGCTCAGACGCTAAACACCGTCGCACGCGACCTCGACGCGCTTTCAAGTGCCTGGACGCTGCAAGAGCTTGAAGAGCTCGGGAACATCGACCCCGACGACATCGCCTCGATCATGGCGGAACCAGTCGCACTCGACGCGCAGCCGGTCTTCCCGGTCGCAAACTACGGTTCGGGCGTCGCGCCGTTCTATACAAACCTCGCCCTGTGGGTAGGCGGCTTCGTACTCGTCGCCATCTACAAACTCGAGGTCGACGGAGAGGGCGTCGACTCCGCGACACCGCGCGACGCCTTCTTCGGACGATGGCTGCTCATCGTGACGCTCGGCATGGTGCAGGCGCTCATCTGCTGCACGGGCGACGTGCTCATAGGTGTGCAGTGCGCAAGTCCGCTCGCGTACGTGGCGGCGGGCATCGTGGAATCGCTCGTCTACGTCTCGATCGTCTTCTCGCTCGCCATCGCCTTCAAACACGTGGGCAAGGCACTCGGCGTGCTCCTCGTGGTGCTGCAAATCCCCGGAGCCGCCGGCACCTACCCCATCGAGATGATGCCCGGCTTTTTCCAGGCAATCCACCCCTGGCTCCCCTTCACCTACGGCATCGCAGCGATGCGCGAGGCGGTCGCGGGCTTCTATGGATACACGTATGCCGCAAGCATCGCGGCGCTCCTTGCCTTTCTTGCGCCCGCAGCGATCGTCGGCCTCGGCCTGCGGAGCCATCTCGCGAGCTTGGGCGCGCTCTTCGACCGGAGGCTCGCCGAAACCGATTTCATGGTGAGTGACCACCGGGGCATCGCATGCGGCACCCGCGGGATGGAGCGGCTCGCGAAGATGCTGCTCATCGAGCCCGAGGTGCGCCGCCGCTTCCAGATGCGCGCAAGCCGCTATCTTCAAACCTACCCGCGCCTCCTCAAGCGGGGCGTCGCCGCGCTCGTCGTCATCCCCATTGTGCTGCTTGCACTCATGTTTGTACTCCACCGTACCTTCGACTTGCTCATGCTGTGGGTCTGCTCGCTCACGGTCATCTCGGCCTACCTCGTCGCCGTGGAATACCTGCGCGACCGCGCGCTCCGCATCGAGCTGCTCGCCCAGCTGAAACCCCATACCCTCCGAAGGCTCGCGCGAAGCGGCCGAAAGGCAGGTACACGATGAAGCATATACTCGCCCTCCTGCGACGCGACGGGCGTCGCGCCTATGCGAACGCCGTCACCATCGTCGTCATGGCCGGCATCATCGCCGTCCCCTCGTTCTACGCATGGTTCAACATCGCGGGAAGCTGGGACCCGTACGCCAACACGCGCGACCTCAAGGTCGCTGTCGCCAACACCGACGCCGGCTACGACGGTGAGCTCGTGCCCGTGCACGTCAACCTTGGCGAGCGCGTAGTGGCGGAGCTCTTGCAGTCGGAAAGCATCGGCTATGTTCCCGTTTCGAAAGACGAGGCGCTCGAGGGCGTGCGCGCCGGCACGTATTATGCCGCCGTCATCATCCCTGAGGACTATTCCGCTTGCCTCATGAGTGCGTTTTCCGCAAGCCCCCGGCGAGCGCGGATCGTCTTTGTGCAGAACGAGAAGGCGAACGCCATCGCCGAGATCGTCACGGACAAGGCGGGAACGGCCGTGGAACGCGATATCGAGACGAGTTTCGTCGCCGCCACGACCGACGTCGGAACGGCCGCGGCGACAGAACTCGCCTCCTCGCTCGACGACGGAGACCTCGCGACCATCGCGACGCACCTCGAGGCCGCGCTCGGCGATGCTGCCCGCGAGCTGCGCACCGCCGCGGAAAACGCCCGCGCGTATGTAGAACTCACAGCGTCGACGCAGGCGCTTCTTGCGGGCAGCACGGAGACGTTCGACGCCGCGACAGGCCCGCTGCAAGATGCGGGCGACGCTCTCACCAACACGGCGGACGGCATGGAGGACGTCTCGGGGGCGCTCGACGAGACAACGACCTCCGCCGACGATGCCCTCGCCGACGCACACGAGCACCTGGGATCGGTATCCACCGCCGTGGACGATGCCTTCGAGGACGCCGGGCAGCAGGCGAGCGACTTGGCAGACGGCCTTTCGAACGTGAAGGCGGCCGTCGACGACCAGGCGTCGCAGCTCTCCGACCTTGCAGGGTCGCTCTCGGCGCAGATCGCCGCCGCGCAGCGGCTCGAGAAGCTGCTCCCCGAAAACAGCTCCAGCCGCGCTGCCGTCCACACCGCGATCGCCGCGCTCACCGGCATCGAAGACCGCCTGAACGATCTGCAGAGCGAGCTCACGGAGCTCTCTTCCGCACTCGAGGCGACCGCGCGAGATATCGCACAGGGAACAGCGAACGTACAGACGGCGCGCGAGAAGCTCGACAACCTCATAGCAGACGCGCAGGCGGGCATCGATGCCGCACGCGACGCCTATGAGGACGGTGCGAGCGAAGCCCTCGCGGGGCTTGAGGACGGGGCGCGCGACGCCGCCGCGACCATCGCCGAGCTGCAAGGAGATGTCGCCGCGACGCTCGCCGCCGTCGACGACGCAACGAGCACGACCGCAGACGGGCTCGGCAGCGCCGCCCAATCGCTTGAAACGGCAGCTCGCGAACTCGATGCGTCCGCCGATTCGCTCGATGCCATGCAGGAGCGCCTCCACGCTGCCCTCGCCTCCTCCGACCTTGAGCAGGTTCGCGCCATCCTCGCTGCGAGCCCCGCCTCGCTCGCCTCCTTCATGGCGCGGCCGGTGCGGGTCGAGCGCACGGCAGTCTTTCCCGTCGAGAATAACGGTTCCGCCATGACGCCGTTCTACACGACGCTTTCGATATGGATCGGCGGCGTGGTGCTCGCCGCGCTCATCCGCGTGCGCCCGAGCGAGCGAGCGCTCAGGGAGACCGGCTGCACCGCAACCGAAGCCTATCTGGGGCGACTCGCGCTCTTCGCGGGCACCGGGCTTCTGCAGACGACGCTCATCTGCGCGGGCGACATCTTGTATCTCGAGGTACAGTGCGCACATCCCGTCCTCTTCCTGTTGGCGGGATGGGTCGCCTCGTTCGTGTTCGTGAACATCATCTACGCGCTCACCGCCTCGTTCGGAGACGTGGGCAAAGCGATCGCCGTCGTGCTCATGGTGCTCCAGGTCGCAGGCTCGGGCGGCACGTTCCCCCAGCAGATGCTTCCCGCAGGGTTCCAGCTCATCTACAGCTGGCTACCGTTCGTACATGCGGAAAACGCCATGCGAGCCGCGATGTTCGGCATATGGAACGCCGATTTCTGGATCGAACTCGGGCTCTTGACCGCCTACCTCATGCCCGCGCTCTTACTCGGCCTCGTACTACGCCGACCCGTAATGCGCCTCACCGCCTGGATGGAAGACGAGCTCGAAGCGACACAGGTGATGTAGGGGCTGATCGCATGCCTGCGCTTGAACTTCAAACAGAACCCCCTCCCTATTTTTCCCGTTATGCGCGTGCCTGTGGGGTGACGTGCTATGCTGGGGTTGCCCGTCATCGGCGCATTCCATCAAGGCGAGCTATCAAACGGGGGTCGTATGCTTACCGACGCGGAACGCAGGCTCATCCAGAAGTACTATCTGCTGCCCAAGCTGGGACGGAAGGGCTTTGGGATCATCTTGGCGCTCAGCGCCGAATGGCTCTTTCTGAACATGCTCGACGACCTCGTCTTCCACAACCCGCAACCGCCCTATCTCGCCGGCTGGATCGCCTATTTCGCACTCGTGATCGCGCTGACGGCGTTTTGCTGCTATGCGTATCTCTCGGCCGCCTATGGCATGAGGAAGCCGGCATGGAAAACCATAGAACGAAAGCGCGCCGCGGCACGCAAACAGGCGCGCGAGCAGGCGAAGGCGGCCTCAGACGAAAACGGCGCCTCGCGCACGGCGCTTACCGCGGCCGCAGGCGTCGCCGCAGCCGGCCGCGTGCTCGCCGACGGCGTTCTCGACGCGGCTGACATCGCATCTGCGGGCTACAGCGCCGCCGGAGTCGCGCGCTACACCGAAGCGACTGCCGGCATCTCCCGGGATGCCGCGCGGGTGGCGCACGACCTGGGCGTTGAACTCCCCAACCCCAAACGCGTGAGCATGCTCATCCTGCTCGGCCTCCTCGCCGTGCTCGCCCTCACCTACGGCGTGCACTTCCTTGGCCGCATGGGGGCTATGGGCGAAGACCAACAGCAAGCCGCCGCGACGCTCTCCTCGATCGAGCGCACCTTCGAAGCCGAGGGTTTCTACGTTGTCGGCGCCAGTAGCGCCGAAGAGCACGATGCAAACGGCTACTCCATCTATGGCAATCTCTTCGAGATGGGCGACGACGGTACCCGCGTCGGGCTGCGCGTCGATAACGAGGGCGTGGTGTACGAAGTGAGCTATACGCTCGATATCAATCCCGAGCTTTCACTCGAAGAGAACCTCGCGAAGGCCGAGGATGACCTCGCGCGCCTGCAAGCGGCCGTAGCCAAGCTCGATGTCCCCTTCGAACAGCCCGGACTCGCCGCCGAGATCGCACTGCCCGAAGCGTTCAAAGAAGCATTCCTCGCTGGCACACTCTACGAGGACATCTTCTTCAATCCAGACGACCTAGGCAGCGTCGACGGAGCCTATATGTGGTGCACCTTCGACACACGCTCCGAAGAGGACTGGATCGACGGCATGTGGCCATCGATCTGGCTCAGCCTGGAGACGGACTGGTAGCGGACTGGTAGCGCACCGACCCCGCGCATGACAACATAACCAGGCTTCGTTGTCACGGCTCCCTTGTCCCCAACTGGGTACAATGGAGCCGTGACACCCATATCCGGCACCGACGAGCACGCCGGATTCAGCATGAAAGGACATCCATGGCTACCTGTGAACATGCGTCTGCGGCGGGCGGTCAGACCGCGCCTACGCAGTTCGAAGAGAACAACCTTTCCGAGGCGAAACGCGTCATCGCCGTACTTTCTGGCAAGGGCGGGGTGGGTAAATCCCTCGTCACGGGCGCGCTCGCCGTCGAGCTCAACCGCCGCGGCCACACGGTCGGCATTCTCGACGCCGACATCACCGGCCCCTCCATCCCCAAGATGATGGGCATGAGCGGCCGGCGCGCGCACGGCCTGGGCAAGCTCCTGCTGCCCGAGATCTCCACGACGGGCATCAAGGTCATGTCGTCGAACCTCCTGCTCGAACACGAGACCGACCCGGTGCTCTGGCGAGGCCCCGTCATCGCGGGCGCCATCCGCCAGTTCTGGAGCGACACGTCCTGGGGCCCCATCGACTACCTGCTCGTCGATATGCCTCCCGGCACGGGCGATGTGGCGCTCACCGTGTTCCAGTCGCTGCCGGTCGACGGTATTGTCGTCGTGACGAGTCCGCAGGACCTTGTGAGCATGATCGTGGCGAAAGCCGTGAACATGGCCGAGAAGATGAACGTGCCGATCCTCGGCCTCATCGAAAACATGAGCTACGTCACCTGCCCGGATTGCGGCAAGAAGATTGAAGTCTTCGGCACGAGCAAGCTGGATGACGTCGCTCAGCAGTACGACCTCAAGGTGCTCGGACGCCTGCCCATCGACCCTGCGCTCGCGCTCGCCTGCGACGCCGGTGCCATCGAGGAAGCGCTGCCGCAGGATTTCCTGCCCGAAGCGACCGCCGTCTGCGAGGCTATCCCCGCACATGAGGGCGCGCCCGAGGACGCGGCTCCCCAGGGCGACACGGAAGCATAACGAAACGCCCACGTAAGAGCGGAGACGAACGGCCATGGCGCGTACAGCACCGGCAACCTACGATGTGATCGTGATTGGCGGCGGGGCATCCGGCCTCGCCGCCGCCCTTACGTCCGCCCGTGCAGGCGCGCGCACGGCGATCGTCGAGTGCGACGTCGACTGCGGCCTGCCCATCCTCGCCACCGGCAACGGTCGGTGCAACCTCTCGAACGAGCGCCTGCGTCCCGCCCGATATCGCCATCCCGTCATAGCGCGCGCCGTTTTGGGCGAGCACCCGGAAGAGACGCTCGCTGCGTGGTTCGACAGCGTCGGCATCTGGACGACGAGCGACGAAGGCAGGCTCTACCCCATGAGCAAGCGTGCGGAATCCGTGCGCGACGCGCTTCTTGCCGCCTGCGAGCGCGCCGGCGTGGCGAAGCTTTGCGCGCACCGACTCATACACGCCGCCTGGAATGCGGAAGACGGGCTCTGGAAACTTGAGACGCTCGCCCCTGCCGCGGCACTCCACGCGCC
>CASFXG010000018.1 GCA_949298635.1 uncultured Coriobacteriaceae bacterium
GAGCGCGCACCGGATGATCGGTGCGCCTCGCGGTATCCGGTTCCCAAGGTACGCGCCGGCGCGGCTCCCCGCCGCGCGGCAAGGAGATATATTGCCAGAGTCTCGAGCCTGTGGAGAGGTCAATTCTTCTCACCACATTGTCTCCACAAACAGCCGATTTTCAGCTTGATTTACTACTATATATAGTGGTTTTCGTACGTTCATCTACTATTTCATACCGCTCGCCGAAGCCGAACGGCATTCTCACTGCATTCCGCTATCGAGTGCCTCGCCGCGCGCGATCTCGCATCCCGCTTCGAGGAGGCGATCACGCTCTTGGACCGTCGGTGCCTCGGCATAGACGCGCACCACGGGATCCATACGGCTCGGACGCAAGAGCACCCACGACTCATCGTCAAACTCGAGCCTCAGCCCATCCATATGGCTCACCGCAACCGGTTCCCTGCCGGCGACGGTATGCGGGTTCAGACCCGGAAGCATCGTCCTGAAAATCTCACTGACCTCGTTTTCGACCCGCAGATCGCGCACCGCGTAGGTCATGACCCCAAATTCGCGCTCCACCTCATCTACGAGTTGTGCAAGCGTCTTGCCCGTCTTTGCCATGAGCTCACACAGGAGCAGCGCTACATGCATGCCGTCACGCTCGATCATATGCGAGGGAATGCAGATGCCCGTTCGCCCCTCCACGCCCAGCAACACGTCACCCTTGAGCGCTTCTTTATATATATGTTCAAAGCCCGTCGGCTTCACCACCACGCGGCATCCAAGTGCTTTCGCCACGCGACGCGTAAGCGCAGACGCAGAGACTCCCAAGACGACGCGCCCCGTCTCGCCGCGATGCTCGACAAGATGCTTCAACACGAGCGTTGCAATCATACGGGGGCTCACATAGCGACCGTGTTCATCGACTGCGCTCATGCGATCCGCATCGCCGTCCGTGATAAAGCCCGCGCACGCCCCGGTCTCCACGACGGCGCGCTCGCAATCGTCCACCCATGGCTCGACAGGCTCGGGGTGGAGGTCGACGGAGTCGTCATCGAACTCGCCGTGGATCTCGGTGACATCGATACCCAAGGCGCTCATGACCATGGGAAGATGCAGCCGTCCTGCGCCGTACAGAGGGTCGTAGAGGACAGAAAGCCCCGCACGCGCGATTGCATCCCCGTCAACCGAGGCATAGAGGGCATCCAGATAGGGCGTCGCGATATCGGTACGCTGAATACCGCCGAACACCGAAGCCGGTTCGGGCTCGATAAGAAGTTCAAGCTCATCGGAAATCTCGCGCGTTGGAGAGACGCCGTCGGCGGTGTAGATACGCACGCCCACATAGTCGTAAGGACGCTGCGAGCCAGTTACCATGAGCCCGCCGCACGCGCGCTGGTCGTTCGCGATCGTCCAGGCAAGCGCCGGCGCCGGCGTAAAACGATCGGCAACCTTAGCAACCAGGCCGTGCCCCGCGAGGATCCTGCCGGCGAGACACGCCAGACGCTCCGCATCTTGGCGCGTATCGAATGCGACATATACGATTGCCCCCGGAGAGGCTTGCGCCCAGAACGTTCCGGCCGCGTCGGCGATGCGCGCGAGATCTTCGTCGACGGCGTCGTCGTCGACGCGTGCGCACCAACCATCGGCGGATAGATGGATCATCGAGCTCATCGAGCATGCACTCCTTGCTTGACATCACAGTTTGCGCGGCCGGTACACAAACCTCGCGTCTTCTCGAAACGCATGCCGCATCATCTGTATACCCAACACGCGCGGATGCCGAGCATAGCACAGCGCTTCCATGGAGAAACGAAGTATCGGTGAACGGCTAGGAGAGGGCGTCGGACATAGCCGCCGTGGTGGCTGGTGTGCCGCCGCAGCAGCAACCCACGAGGTTCGCGCCGGCAGCCCGCCAGCGCACACACCGACGCGCAAACGAGGTGTCGCGATCCGACCAGGTAAAAGAACCGTCTTCCGCCATGAACGGGTCGCCCGCATTCGGGCGCACGGAAACGGGCGTGCGAGCCGCCCTCGCCAAACGCGGCAGCACCTCATCGGCCGCTTCAAGAGCGCAGCAGTTCACGCCCACCGACGCGGCACCACGCTTTTCGGCATGCACCACGGCTCCCTCTATGGTTAAGCCATCGCCCAAGAGGCAACCCTGATCGTCTACGGCGAAGCTCACGAACATCGGCATGCCGTCGGCGACATCCATAACGCCCGCAAGCGCGGGGTCGAGCTCGCGAATCGAGGAGAAGGTTTCGAGCATGACGGCAGCGACGCCCGCCTCAAAAAGCGTGCTCGCCTGCTCTCGATACGCCGCGCGCGCAGCGCGATACTCTACGGAGTCTTCCCGGCTCCACTCGACGCCGCACGGACCCATCGACCCGACGACGAAGACGCGCCCCGCCCTGCGCGCACTGTCGACGGCGGCGCGATTGACCTCCTCCACGGAACGAACGATGCCGGCACGCTCGAGCGCGGGCGCCGAAGCCTGAAAGGTATTCGTGAGCAGCACCTGCGCCCCGGCGGCGGCATACAGTTGATGCAGCCGTTGCACCGTCTGCGGCTCGGCGAGATTCCAGAAAGCAGGCGGGATGTCCGCCGCGCCTGGCTCACTCATGAGCGCCGAACCCATGGGTCCTTGCATGAGGAGCGTCTCGCGCTCGAGATTTGCAAGCAACTCCTGTGCATCGGCTCTGTTGTAGTAATCAAAGCGAAGCATGCGAGAACCCGTCTCCCAAGCTACTAGGCACCGAGCGTGACGCCCTGCCGCTCAAGGTATTCGAGCCACCGAGCCATGGTGTCCTCGGAAAGCGCGTGCTCCATCATGCATGCCTCCGCATCGGCGCGCTCGTAATCCACACCGAGCTCGCGGGTGAGGAACGTGCGGAGCAGGCGATGCCGATACCAAACGGCGGCGCCGATCTCGCGCCCTCGATCGGTGAGCAGGATCTTTCCATAATGGGATTGCTCAACCAGCCCCTGCGCCTTCAAAGCGGCGACCGCCTTGTTGACCGACGCCTTCGATACGTTCAGACGCGAAGCAACGTCGACGGAACGCACGCCTTCCGCCGTTTGCTCCTCCTCTTCGATCCGAACGAGGCACTCGAGGTAGTCCTCGTTCGACATCGTAAGATGCAGCTCGCGCGATCCCTCGGTTGTTTCCATCTGCTCAGCCTCCAAACTCCATGGTATGCAGCTGATTCTACCCTAACGCACTCCCAAGCATCCCAACAGAAGCGTCAGAGCACAACAAGGCGTGCTAGAGTAGAGGCCGTGAGGCGCAATCACATCATCCAAGCAAAGGAGTCACCATGGCTGAACAGCGCGAACAATCCGATGTCCTCGAGCGCTTCCTGCGCTATGTGCAGGTCGACACGCAATCGAGCGATGAGCATGCCGACGAGACGCCCTCGAGCGAAATCCAGTTCGACCTCGCCCGCATGCTCGCCGATGAACTGCGCAGCCTTGGCGCCCAAGACGTCGCGGTATCCGATCACGCCTATGTGACGGCGCATGTCCCCGCAAGCGCGGGTGCCGAGGACAAACCGGCGCTCGGGCTCATCGCCCATCTCGACACCACCGAAGTCGTCTCGGGCTTCGGGGTGAAGCCGCATATCGTGCATTACGAGGGGGGCGACCTCGTGAGCGGCGAGGTTAACGGCGCGCCGGTCTCCATCGGACCCGATAAGCTGCCCGCTCTCGATGGCCTCGTGGGCGAGGACTTGATTTGCTCCGACGGCTCGACCTTGCTCGGTGCCGACGACAAAGCGGGCGTCGCCGAGATCATGGCGCTCGTCGCCCGGCTCTTGGAGCACCCCGAGCTGCCGCACCCGCGCCTGGGCATCTGCTTCTGCCCGGATGAGGAGATCGGGCACGGCGCGTCGCTGCTCGATATCGAAGATTTCGGGTGCACGTATGCCTATACCGTCGACGGCGGCGCGATCGGCGAGCTGGAGTGGGAGTGCTTCAACGCCTGCGAGGTCACGGCCACGTTCCGCGGATACTCCATCCATCCGGGCGATGCGAAGGGCCGCATGGTCAACGCGTCCAACCTCTTCTGCGATTTCCATGCGATGCTGCCCGCGGCGATGCGCCCTGAGTACACCGAGGGATATGAGGGCTTCATCCACCTGCTGAGCGTTTCCTCGACCTGCGAGCACGCGTGTGCCCGCTATATCGTGCGCGATCACGATCGCACGCTCTTCGAGGCGAAGATTGCGCTCATGGAGCGTGCCGCGACATTCTTGAACGAGGCGCTCGGTGAGGCGCGCGTGAGCCTGGATGTTCACCAGGAGTACCGCAACATGGCCGAGATGGTTGCCGACTACCCGCAGCTCATCGAGAGCGCGAAAGAAGCGTTCGAGGCGGCAGGCATCGAGCCGCGCGCGCTGCCGATCCGCGGCGGCACCGATGGTGCGCAGCTTTCGTTCAGGGGTCTGCCCTGCCCCAACCTCTCAACGGGCGGCTACGCGTTCCACGGCGTGAACGAGTTCATCCCGGTCTCCTCGCTTGAGAAGATGGTGGATGTGCTTCAGGAGCTCGTCGCGCGCTTCGCGTAAGAGCCGCACGGGGCCGACGCCCTTCTCTTCGCTAGTCCTCGGCGCTTCGCGCCTGCGGAATCGCCCAGAGAAGGGCGTCGGCCCCTGCTAGAACAGCGTATTCAGGCGTAAAATAACCCCAGGGTTTTTTGACATGCGTCGGCCAGCCGCCCTGGTAAGTACACCGATTACGCATGTCAAAAAAACCCTGGGGTTATTTTACGCTTGCCCCGTCCCCAAAATACCGGCCTGGGCGCGGCGGCTACTCCGTGTCTTCCGACTCCTCGTCTTCGGAGTTGCCGCTTGTGGTGGCGGTACCGCTCGACCAATCGCTACTCGAGTTCTCGGACAGATCGCCGATCGTGGCGGACTGGCCGTCGCCCTGACCCATGGTCTGCGGGCCTTGCGGATCCTCGCCGGCATCCACGCGCTCCATCATCTCGGCGAGCTTATCCTCGTACACGAAGACGTAGCTCTGGCCGTCGATGTAGGTGTCCTCACCCGCCCACGAGGGGATGTTCGCCGAATACATGGAGTCGGTATCCATGCCGCGCATGGCGTTCACGAGCGACAGGATGTCGTTCACCGAAAGCGAGGTGTGCACCATGTCGGCAAGCGAGTCGAGAATCGCCGGAATGGTGCCGATGTCGAGGTTGTTCAGAATCTTGTCGGCAAGGGCGCCGAGCACCATGCGCTGGTGGCGCATGCGGGTGTAGTCGCCGTCGGCGAAGAGGTAGCGCGAACGCGCGAACGCGAGCGCATGCTCGCCGTCGAGGTGCTGCTGGCCGGCGGGGACGTCGACATCGAGATGCGAGTCTCCCACCACGGCGTCGCCCTCGGGAATGTAGAGGTCGATCCCGCCCACCGCGTCGATGAGCTTCTCCATACCCTGGAAATTGATCTCGGCATATTCGGAGATCTCGACGCCGCACAGCTCGTTCACGACCTCGACCATCTCCTCCGCACCGTTGCCGTCGTCGATCTGTCCATAGGTGAAGACCGCATTGATCTTCATGGTCGAACCGTTGTAGACGACCTTCGTGTCACGCGGAATGGAGATGAGTGTGACCTGCTGCGTCGCGGCATCGACGCGCGCCAGAATGATGGAGTCCGTGCGATAGGTGCCCTCACCGGGGCGACCGTCGGTGCCCAGCAGCAGCATGTAGAACGGCTCGCGCGTCACGTCGGAATCGACGAGCACGGCGCGCAGCTCGTCGGTGATGATCCCCGCATCGTTCAGACGCGCGACGATGCTGTTGAACCACAGCGCCGCGGCGGTGCCGGCAGTCACCAGCATGAGCAGCAGCGTGCAGACGAGGCTGCGACGAATGATCTTGCCCCGACGGCGCTTCCGGGCACGCTCGGAATAGCGCGCGACGTTCTTACGGCTATAGATGCGGCTCGCGGTACTCGAAGACGTCCGTCTCGACTGCTGAACCGCCCGCTTATGGCGGACTCCCATGCACTACCTACCTAATCGTCCTCGGGATCGGGAACCGAGAGGCTCTCCGCCCTCGCGCCCAGCCCGGTAAGTTTGTCCACGAAACGCTCGTACCCGCGGCGAATATGGTGCGTTGCGGAAACGTCCGTCTCTCCGTCTGCAACGAGACCGGCGAGCACGAGCGCGGCGCCACCGCGAAGATCGGGGGACACCACCTCCGCACCCGAGAGGCGCTCGACGCCGTGTATGATGGCGTGATGGCTCTCGATGCGGATATTCGCCCCCATGCGCACGAGCTCGGAGGCGAACATGAAGCGATTCTCGAAGATGTTCTCCGTAATGACCGAGACGCCGTCGGCAAGAGCGGAAAGCGCCATGATCTGCGCCTGCATATCGGTCGGGAAACCGGGGAACGGAAGCGTTTGGATATCGGCAGGACGCGGGCGCTCGATGCGCCAGGCGCGCACACCGCCGTCGATGCGCTCATAGCGAAGACCCATGAGCTCGAGTTTCTTGAACACCATGCCCAGGTGAAGCGGGTTGAAGCCCACCACGTCGACACCGGCGTCGTCGGCGGCGAGCGCAGCCGCCACCGCGAACGTACCGGCCTCGATGCGATCGCCGATCACGCGGTGCTCCACGGGGTGCAGCTCCTCGACGCCCTCGATCGTGACGACCGGCGTGCCGGCACCCTGGATCTTGGCACCCATCTCGTTGAGCATGTTCGCCAAGTCGACAATCTCGGGCTCACGCGCCGCGTTGTCGATGACGGTCGTACCGCGGGCACGAACCGCCGCCATGATGAGGTTCTCCGTCGCGCCGACGCTCGCGAACTCAAGCGAGACCATAGCACCGGTGAGACCGTTGCGCGCGTCGGCGTGAATGTAGCCGTGGTCGGTATCGAAGCTCACTCCGAGTGCCTCGAGCCCCAGGATATGCATGTCGATCTTGCGGGCACCCAGGTTGCAACCGCCCGGCATGGCAATCTTCGCCCGGCCGAAGCGCCCGAGCAAAGGTCCCATGACAGCCGTGGAGGCGCGCATCTTGGCTACAAGCTCGTACGGAGCTTCCCAGCTATCCGCAGCGGAAGTATCGATGCGCAGCGTATGCTCGTCGAGCACGTCGATGGTGGCGCCCAGACCCTTGAGCACCTTACCCATCACGTGAACATCGGAGATGTTCGGAACGTTGGTGAGGGTCGTGACACCCGAAGCGAGCAACGTCGCCGCCATGAGCTTCAGGGCGGAGTTCTTCGCTCCCGAAGCCTCGACCGTTCCCTTGAGGGCATGTCCGCCATGTACGCGGATGATGTTCACGTAGCCACCCTTTCAGAACCATGCCCGGGCGAATCAATCGCTCCGGGCATGATGCGTTCGTGATCGCTGGTGTTCGAGCGGCGTGCTAGTTCGCGCTCAACAGCTTGCACCATGCGATTTCATTATAAAGATAGGCGCGCCGTGCATCATCTGCCGACAAATTACCCAATTGTTCTTCAAATCCCTGTAGACGCTCGCGCACCTCGTCCGCGTTCACCGAAGCCATGTCCTCGGCGCGCTCGGCGAGGATGACGACCTCGTCGCCCGTGATCTCCGCATAGCCGCCATCCACAGCAAACGTATGGGTTACGCTGCCCATTTGCGCGTCGCACACGCGAACGTAGCCTGCCGTGACCGAGCAGATCTCGCTCGCATGGCGCGGCGCGACACCCAGCTCACCGTCGGCTGTGGGGAGCGCGACGAACGCCGCCTCGCCCTCATAGGCATAATGCTCCGGACACACGATGCGCACATACATGGCTACTCGCTCGCCTTCATCTTCTCAGCGCGCTCGCGCACGTCGTCGATGGTGCCGGCATAGCGGAACGCTTGCTCCGGAATGTCGTCGCACTCGCCGTCGACGATCGCGGCGAAGCTGCGCACCGTGTCCTCGACGCGAATGTACACGCCGGGGTTGCCGGTGAACTTCTCGGCCACGTGGAAGGACTGCGAGAGGAACTGCTGCAGCTTGCGCGCACGGTCGACCGTGAGGCGCTGCTCTTCGGAGAGCTCGTCCATACCAAGGATCGCGATGATGTCCTGGAGGTCGGAGTACTCCTGCAGGATCTCCTGCACCTTCACCGCCACGCGATAGTGCTCCTCGCCCACAATGGTGGGATCGAGCGCGTCCGAGGACGAAGCCAGCGGGTCGATGGCCGGGTACAGGCCGAGCGCCGCGATGGAGCGCGAAAGCACCGTCTGCGCATCGAGGTGAGTGAACGTCGTGGCGGGCGCGGGGTCCGTAAGGTCGTCCGCCGGGACATAGACGGCCTGCACCGAGGTGATGGAGCCGGTCTTGGTGGACGTGATGCGCTCCTGCAGGTCGCCCATCTCGGTCGCGAGGGTGGGCTGGTAGCCTACAGCCGAAGGCATGCGGCCGAGAAGCGCCGAGACCTCTGAGCCGGCCTGCGAGAAGCGGAAGATGTTATCAATGAACAGAAGCACGTCCTGACCGCGGTCACGGAAGTACTCCGCCGCGGTGAGGCCGGCGAGGCCCACGCGCAGGCGTGCTCCCGGAGGCTCGTTCATTTGACCGTAGACGAGGCACGTCTTGTCGATGACGCCGGATTCCGTCATCTCGAGATACAGGTCGGTGCCCTCACGCGTGCGCTCGCCCACGCCCGTGAAGACCGAGGTGCCGTTGTGCTCTTGGGCGAGGTTGTTGATGAGCTCCTGGATGAGCACCGTCTTGCCCACGCCGGCGCCGCCGAAGAGGCCGGTCTTACCGCCGCGGATGTAGGGCTCGAGCAGGTCAACGGCCTTGATGCCGGTTTCGAAGATCTCGGTCTGCGTGGTGAGCTCGTCGAAATGCGGCGCGGGATGATGGATGGGATAGTAGTCCTCCACCTCGGGCATGGGCTTGCCGTCGACGGGCTGGCCGAGCACGTTCCAGATGCGGCCGAGGGTCTCCGGGCCCACGGGCATCTTCATGGGCTCGCCGGTGTCCACCGCGGTGAGGCCGCGCTGGAGGCCGTCCGTCGAGGTCATAGCCACGCAGCGGGCGATGCCACCGGGCTGCTGGCTCTCGACCTCGAGGATCGTGCTCACATGGCCCATCGGGGTATCGGCCTCGACGGTGAGCGCGTTGTAGATGCCGGGCACCGCCGCGGGGAACTGCACGTCCACCACGGCGCCGATGATGCGCACGATGCGGCCGGTTCCGGCGGTGCGTGCGTGCCCGGCCTCCTCGATGGCCGTCTTCATGCTCGGATCAATCATTGCTGTTCCTCCAATGCTGAGGCACCGCCCACGATCTCGTTGATCTCGGTGGTGATGGATGCCTGGCGCACGCGGTTGTACGTGCGCGTCAAGGTGGCGACGATCGCCGTGGCGTTCTCCGTCGCCGAATGCATGGCCTTGCGGCGCGCACCCTGCTCGGCGGCAGCCGAGTCGATGAGCGCCTGATGGATGACGGTCAGGATGTAACTCGGAACGAGCTCGCCCAGAACGCGCTCCGCAGAGGGCACGAACTTGAACGCGGACGACACGCGCACAGGCCCCTCGCTCTCGTTCTTGCGCGGTCCGTGCGCCATCGCGACGGCGTTCGGATCGAGCGGCAACAGGGTCTCGCAGCGAAGCTCCTGGTCGACGCGGTTCTTTGCGTGGTGGTAGACGACGACCACGCGATCGAGCTCGCCTGCCGTGTAGGCGCGGCACACGTAGCTCGAGATCATGCGCGCCTCTTCGAGGCTCGGATCTGCCGAGGTGCCCTCGAAGTGCATCGCGAGCGCGGCGTGGTTGCGGAAGTACTCGCTCGGCTTGCGCCCACAGGTAATGACCTGCGCCTTGGCGCCTGCCTGCTCCCACTCGCCCATAATGCGCTCCGCAGCGCGCTCGACGCCCACGTTGAATCCGCCGGCGAGCCCGCGGTCAGAAGCGATTGCGATCACCAGGCCGTTGCGCACGGTCTCGTGCCGCTTGAGCATGGGATTGTCGCCCGCTGCCTGCGCGTCTTGCGCGACGGTGAGCATAACATCGGTAAGCGCTGCCTTGTAGGGCTCAGACTGCACCGAGCGATCGAGCGCACGGCGGATCTTCGCCGTGGAGACCATCTCCATGGTGCGGGTGATCTGCTTGGTGCTCTGCACCGAGGAGATGCGCTTCCGAATGTCGCGAAGGTTCGCCATGGGGCTACTGCTCCTCGTTCTCTGCCGTCGCCTCCGCGGCGTCCGAAGAGGACGTCTCGGCGTTGCGGGAAAGGTACTGCGTCTTAAAATCGACGAGCGCGTGGTCGAGCGAGCTCTTGAGGGATCCCTCAATCTTCTCCGTGCGCAGGCGGCGAAGCAGCGGCGCATAGGAGTTGCGCATGACCTCGAGCAGGTCATCGCGGAACGGGAGCACCTGGGCGACGGGGAGGTCATCGAGGTAGCCCTCGTTACCGGCGTAGAGCGCGACCGTCTGCTCGGCCACGTCGAACGGCTTGAAACGCGGCTGCTTCAGAAGCTCCGTCATGCGCGAACCGTGCGTGAGCTGCTTCTGGGTGGTCGCATCGAGGTCGGAACCGAACTGCGCGAAGTCCTGCAGCTCCTGATAGGAGGCGAGGTCGAGGCGCAGGTTGCCGGCGACCTGCTTCATGGCCTTCGTCTGCGCGGCGCCGCCGACGCGCGACACCGAGATGCCTACGTCGACTGCCGGGCGCTGACCCTGGAAGAAGAGGTCGCTCTGCAGATAGATCTGGCCATCGGTGATGGAGATGACGTTCGTGGGGATGTAGGCCGACACGTCGCCGTCCTGCGTCTCGATGAGCGGAAGCGCCGTAAGCGAGCCGGAGCCCTTCTCCTCGGAGAGCTTGCAGGCGCGCTCGAGCAGGCGGGAATGCAGGTAGAAGATGTCGCCGGGATATGCCTCGCGTCCGGGCGGGCGGCGCAGCGTAAGCGACATCTGACGATACGCCACGGCGTGCTTCGACAGATCGTCGTAGATGATGAGCACGTGGCCGCCAGGGTTCTCGGCACTTGCGGGCTTGCCGCCCTTGCCGTTGTACATGAAGAACTCGCCGATGGCGGCACCCGCCATGGGGGCGATGTACTGGAGCGGAGCGGAATCGGCCGCGGTGGCCGAAACGATGACCGTGTAGTCGAGCGCGTGGTGCTTCGAGAGCGTCTCGCGGATGCTCGCCACCGTCGAGGCTTTCTGACCGATGGCGACATAGATGCAGATGATGCCCTTGCCGCGCTGGTTCAGGATGGCGTCGATGGCGATGGCGGTCTTGCCCGTCTTGCGGTCGCCGATGATGAGCTCACGCTGGCCGCGACCGATGGGGATCATCGAGTCGATGGCAAGGAGACCCGTCTGGAGCGGCTCGCACACCGGCGTGCGGTCGATGACACCGGGCGCCTTGAACTCGATGGGACGACGATGCGAGGTGCGGATATCGCCCAGGCCGTCGATAGGCTGACCGAGCGGGTTCACCACGCGGCCGAGCATGCTCCGGCCGACGGGGATATCCATGATGCGGCCGGTCGTGCGGCACTCGTCGCCCTCGGCGATGGTGTCGACGTCGCCGAAGAGCACGGCGCCGACCTCGTCGCGTTCGAGGTTCTGAGCGAGGCCGAAGACGGTTCCGCCCGTCTCGGAGCTCTTGAACTCGAGAAGCTCGCCGGCCATGGCGTTACGCAGGCCGGCGACGCGCGCGATACCGTCACCGACCTCGTCGACATGGGAGACCTCCTGCGTGTCGACAGTTGCGGAGAGCGTATCGAGCCGCTCGGCGAGGGCGCGCGCGATGGTTTGCGCGTCAATCTTCTCAGACATGGGTAGCGTCACCTCCCTGAGGTGCGTGCGTTAGGTGTACGGAAGCGAGCGTGTCGCGCGCCGCGCGCAGCTGCGTCTTGACCGAGATGTCGCGGCGCTGCCCGCGCGCCTCGAACACGATACCGCCGATGATGGAGGGATCGACGTTCTCGATGAGGAAGACCTTCTTGCCGAAGTCTTTCTCGAAGCGCTCCTTGATCTGGGCGCGAAGCTCGTCGTCGAGCGGCACGGCGGTCGTCACCGTGAGGCCGACGATGTCGTCGTCCTCCTCGGTCATCGTCCGGTACAGCTCGGCGATGCGCGGAAGCAGGTCGAGCTGATCGCGCTCAACGAGTGCTTTCAGCACCTCGAGCAGCTCGGGCGTCATGTTCGCGAGCGCTTCGAGCTGCTTCAGATCCTGGAAGACGCGGCCTTCCGTCTTCCCCGCCTCGAGCAGGGAACGGGCGTACGTCTCGAGGACCTTCATCTCCCGGCGGCTAGTTGGCATTCAGGCTACCCGCTTCCTTGATATAGCTCTCGATGAGCCGGCGCTGCTCGCCGTCCTCATCGAGCGCCTTCTCGACGATCTTCGAGGCAACGGAGACCGAGAGGTCGGCGATGGAAGCGGCGGCGTTAGCGTAGAGCGCGTGGCGCTCGTCTTCGGCCGTACGCTTCGCCTTGGCGATGATGCCCTCGGCCTCGGTGTGCGCCGCAGCGATGATGCGCTGGCGCTCCGCCTCGGCGTCCTGGCGAGCGGCGAGAACGATATCCGCAGCCTGGCGGCGCGCGTCGGTAAGCATGTCGTCGGACGCCTTGCGGGCCTCGATGGCCTTCTGCTTGGTGCGATCGGCTTCCTCGAGGCTATCGGCGATGCGGCGCTCGCGCTCGTCCATCATGGCGAGCACCTTCGGCCACACGAGCTTCGCCATCACCGCAAGGATGATGAGAAACGCGATGAGCGCCGGGATGAACTCGGCCATCTTGGGGATGAGGATGTCAACGCCTCCGGCCGATTCCTCCGCAAACGCCGATGCAGGGGCAGCAAGTGCCACAAGCGCGGTCACGGACGCGGCGCCGGCAACGCGATGGGTGAACTTCATGGTGTGCTCCTTATGCCACACGATGCGGCGTCTCTAGGAGATGAGCGTCACGACGAAGCCGATGAGGCCGAGCGCCTCGGCGAAGGCCGAAGCAAGGATGAAGACCGTGAACGCACGGCCCTGGATCTCGGGCTGGCGAGCCATGGCGCTCGTGGCGCCGAAGGCGGCGAGACCGATGGCAAGAGCTGCACCGATAACACCGAGACCGTAACCGATAACTCCCACAATTCCTCCTTTTACGTGCGCTTTCGCGCGATGTAACCTATCCTTTGGGCGGGCAGGCCGCCAAGGAACCGAATGTTCGGGCACGTGCGTGCCTAGTGCTCGTCGGCCTCCGCGATCTGGATGTAGACGGCCGTGAGAATGGTGAAGACATACGCCTGCACGAAGGCGACGATCATCTCGACCACGTAGATGATGAGCAGGATGGCGAGCCATGCCACGCTCGGCAGCGCGGTCACCGCGTTCATGGCGGTGAGCTGCTCGATCAGCGGCTCGGTGAAGAGCGCCGCCATGAGGGCGAACGAGCCCATGACGATATGTCCTGCGAACATGTTGCAGAACAAACGGATGGCCAACGTGATGGGGCGCAGGATGAGCGAGAAGACCTCGATGACCCACACGAACACATTCATGGGGAACATAACGCCCGCCGGCGCGAGGCTCTTCCAGTAGCCGAAGAAGCCGTGCTTCTGGCAGCCGCGGTACACGAAGTACACGAACGAGCAGAGCGCGAGCGCGGCCGTGCAGCCAATGGCACCCGTTCCCGGCTTCATGCCCGGGATGAGGCCGATCACGTTGTTAATGAAGATGAACGTGAAAAGCGTGAGCAGGAAGGGGAAATGGCGGCGCCATTGCTCTCCCACCACGCCCTTCGCCACGTCGTTCGTGACGTAGTCGATTACGTATTCGACGCCGTTCACGAACAGGCCGTGCGGCACGAGCGTGAGCCGCTTCACAAAGACGGCCATGATGAGGCAGAACACGACAGCTGCAACGAGCAGCCAGAACGAGTACTGCGTGAGGCCGGCGTTGAGATCACCCGCCACGGGAGCAGATGAGAACTCGGCAACGAGCTCGTTGATCGCCTCGGGCAACTTGGAAAACACGTCTCCCAACAGTGCCACCCTTTCTTTCTACCGGTCGAGCCGGATCCCGCTAGCCGTTCCCCTTGAGGATCGCCAAGAGCGAAAGCCCGAGCATCCCCAGGAAGAACCCTACGAGTTCGCCCACGGCAAACGGCACGAGCACGGGGCGAGCCAGCACGTATGCCGTAAGCACGCCGACGAGCAACACCGCGAACGACGCGAAGATCCCGATGAACCCGAGCGTCATGTCGGCGTCACGCGTGCGACGCAGCACGGGAAGGACGGCCGCGAGCAACGGCGTGAACGCAAGCACACCGACGACGAAGCCGATCGCGATACTCGGAAACGATCGTGCGAGGTCGAATTCGAGCATAGCCCTCCCCCTGCAACCGCCAAGCCCTTGCGGCACACGTCGATTGCATGGGCATTGAGCGATAATTATAGACACCCGACGCGGCATTACAAGTATTATATGGTGGTTTGGTGTTGCCCCGCTGTTCGTTTTTTCGATATTAAATAGCTGGGATTTTAATCGATTTATCCAATTTGGGCAGGCGCATTCCGGGACATGATGTCCCAATTGGGGACAGGTGCATTTTGGGACACCCGGCGCGAGCACCCGATATCCCATAATGTCCCAAAATGCACCTGTCCCCAATTGGGACATCCCGTAGGCGATACAGCCTACAGCGTGCCGAAGATGCGGTCGCCGGCGTCTCCCAGGCCGGGCACGATGTAGGCGTTCTCGTTGAGCCCCTCGTCGACGGCGCACACATAGATATGAACGTCTGGATCTGCCTCGAGCACGCGGGCAAGGCCCTCGGGTGCGGCAACGATCGAGAGTAGGCGGATATCCCGCGCCCCGTGATGACGCAGCTGCTTGAGCGCGTCGGCTGCGGAGCCGCCCGTGGCGAGCATGGGGTCGACGATGAGGCAGATGCGCTCCCCGATATCCTGGGGAAGCTTGCAGTAGTACTCGTGGGGTTCGTGCGTGACCTCGTCGCGGCTCATGCCGATATGCCCCACGCGCGCCGCCGGGACGAGCGAGAGTAAGCCGTCGACCATGCCGAGGCCGGCGCGCAGGATGGGAATGATCGCAAGCTTCTTGCCGGCGACCTGCTTGCAGGTGGTTTCGCAAATGGGCGTGGTCACGCGAACGTCTTCGAGCGGCAGATCGCGCATCGCCTCGTAGCCCTCGAACATGGCGAGCTCGCTCACCAGATCGCGGAACTGCTTCGTGCCCGTACGCTCATCACGCAGAATCGAGAGCTTGTGTTGGACAAGCGGATGGTCTACGACCGTCACCCGCGCGGCGTCATAGGCAACTGCCAACGTGCCCCTCCTTATTCTTCGTCAACGGCCATGATCTTCGCGACGCGACGCTCGTGGCGCCCGCCCTCGAACTCGGTGGTGAGGAACGCCTTGACGATGGCCTCGTTGTCCTCGACGCTCACGAAACGCCCCGAGAGGCACACGACGTTGCCGTTGTTGTGCTGACGGAAGAGTTCGGCGAACGGCACCGAGGTAATCGAGGAGGCGCGGACGCCCGGCACCTTGTCTGCCGTGAGCGCCATTCCGATACCCGTACCGCAGATGAGCACGCCGAAATCTGCCTCACCGGAGGCGACGGCATGCGCGACCTTCACCGCGTAGTCAGGATAATCGACGGAGTCTCCGGTGTCCGGGCCCAAATCGGCGACCTCGCAACCGAGCTCGCGCTCGATATAGCTCGCGAGAATGCCTTTCTGATCGAATCCACCGTGATCTGATGCGATGGCAACGCGCATTGCTGCTCCCTCCAATGGGTGAATCATCCTCGATGCCATTCTAGCGCAGGGGAGAGCGAAGCGCCCTGGGATCAGGCGGGGCTCGGCAGGCGGATGTGGGGCGGACCGGGGCATGTATAATTACCCCAGGGGTTTTTTTGACATCTGGACAGATCTGCTGTCTAGTGAGATGTCCCGTCCGCCAGATGTCAAAAAACCCCTGGGGTAATTATACATGCCCCGGTCCGCCCCACATCCGCCTGCCGATATCGCTACCTGCTGCGGGCGCGGGAGACGGCGTCGTGCCAGCCAGCGAGCTCGCGAGCACGCGTCGCCTCGTCCATAGCAGGCTCGAAGCGCCGAGCGAGATCGTGGTTCTGGCGAATCTCCTCGCGATCTTCCCAATAGCCCACGGCGAGTCCGGCGAGATATGCCGCGCCGAGCGCCGTCGTCTCGATCGCCTCCGTTTGATCAACGGGGATGTTGAGCAGGTCCGCCTGGAACTGCATGATGAACTCGTTGCGCGACGCGCCGCCGTCCACCGAGAGGCTGTCGAGCGTGCACCCGGCATCCGCCTCCATGGCGCGCAGAACATCATAGCTTTGGAACGCCATAGACTCGCACGCCGCACGTACGAGCGTCGCGCGGTCGGATGCGCTCGTGAGCCCGTAGATGAGCCCGCCGGCCCCCGAATCCCACCATGGGGCACCGAGCCCGCTGAACGCAGGAACGAGGTAGCAGCCACCGTTGTCTGCCCTCGACTTCGAGATCTCCGCAGTCTCCGCCGCGCTCGAGATGATCCGCAACTTGTCGCGCAGCCACTGGATGACCGATCCCGCATGGAAGATCGAGCCTTCGAGCGCGTAGCTCACCTTCCCGCCTTCGGCGATGCCCACGGTCGCGACGAGGCCGTTATTGGAATCGACCACTTCGTCGCCCGTGTTCATGAGCATGAAGCAGCCGGTACCGTAGGTGTTCTTCGCCTCGCCCGGCTCGAAGCAGCAGTGGCCGAACAACGACGCCTGCTGGTCTCCCGCCACGCCCATGATGAGCGGCATGTGCGTCATGATCTCGCCCGAGACGCGTCCGAACTCACCCGAACTCCAGCGCACCTCTGGCAGCATGCACCGCGGGATGTTCATGAGAGCCAAGAGCTCGTCGTCCCATTCGAGCGTATGGATGTTGAAGAGCATCGTGCGGCTCGCGTTGGTGTAATCCGTGGCGAAGACCATGCCGTCGGTGAGGTTGTAGATGAGCCACGTGTCAATGGTGCCGAACATGAGCTGCCCGGCTTCGGCAAGCTCGCGCGCACCGCTCACGTTATCGAGGATCCAGGCGATCTTCGTCGCAGAGAAGTACGCGTCGGGCATGAGGCCGGTTTTTGCGCGGATCGTCTCGGCATGGCCTTCCTCAATGAGCCGCTCGGCGCGCGAGGCGGTGCGGCGGCATTGCCAACCTATGGCGTTGTAGATGGGCTGACCGCTATCGCGATCCCACACGACCGTCGTCTCGCGCTGGTTCGTGATGCCGATGGCGGCGATGCTGTCGGAATGGATTCCACTCTTGAACTGCACCTCCATCATGACCGCGATCTGCGAGGCGAAGATCTCCGTGGGATCTTGCTCGACCCAGCCAGGACGAGGATACATCGCCTTGATAGGACGCGACGCCTGGGCGACGATGCAACCATATTCATCGACGATGATCGCGCGCACGGACGTCGTGCCGCAGTCAAGCGCCATGACGTAGCGACTCTTCGCATATGCGTACATCGAGTCGACGAGCTTCAGATCCTTGAGGTTCAGCGCCATGGTCTCCACCTACCGCCTATCTTGCATGCGTATGCGCGCCATCTTGGCGACGCGCTGGATATCGTCTTCCGAAAGTGCCCCGTGCCGTGCGATGACGACCTCGCCGGAGACGCATGACACGATGGTCGAAGCGTCTTGGCAGGGCGTCTCCCCCGCATCGATCGCTGCGTCGACGCCCTCGAGCACCTTCTGCTCCACCGCAGTCCACGACGCCGGGGCAGGCATGCCATGGGTGTTGGCGCTCGTCGTTGCAAGCGGGCATCCGCACGCGTCGATGAGTGCGGCCACCACCGGCGATGCGGAGCAGCGAAGCGCCACGGTGCCGTCGGCAGCCTGCATGAAGCGCGGAACCCGGTCGCTTGCACGCACGATGAGCGTGAGCGCGCCCGGCCAGAACGCGTCGGCGAGCGCGCGGGTAACTTCGTCTACCGCGCACCCGTAGCGATCGAGGTCTTCGACACCGCCCACGAGCCAGGGAACCGTTTGGGTAAGGTCGCGCTGCTTGACGGAGAAGATGCGCCGATACCCGGAGCTCGCCGGAGGGAGCGCCGCGCCGTTCACGGAAGGCTCGCTGGGCGCGCCCCCCGCCGTGCGAACCTGCGCGAGCGGTGCCACCGCAACCGCGAGGCCATACACCGTCTCGGTGGGAATGAGTGCCAACCCGCCAGATGAAAGCACGTTTCCAACCTCTGCGATCGCTTGATCGCAAGGCTGGGCGCTACCGGTCGCTATATGGTAAATCTCCGGCATCGGCTGAGCGACACATCCTCCCTAGACAGCATTCGACACATTACGGTATCGATGCATTCTCTCATGAGTCGCGCGTGATGAAGCCCAGACCGCGCGTCGATAACGTAAACGGAGCGATGCTTTCGCCCAAAGGCGCACGGCAGCGATGCGTGTGTCGAAAATGTGTCACTGGCGTAGCTATTTTTGACGGAACTGGCGCATGACGCCCCGGCGCACCCTAACCGGTATGCGCGAACAAGAAGCGCTGGCGGCCGGTAAGATCCTCGATGATCCTCACGTCGTGCATGCCGGCGCTCTTCGCGATCGCCGCCGCCTCGTCGAGCGAATCCTCGAAGAGCTCGCATGCGAGCAGCCCGTCCTGCTTGAGCATATAGGGCGCTACCGAAACAAGACGGCGGAATATCTCTAGGCCGTCTTGGCCACCATCGAGCGCGAGATGCGGCTCGAAATCGCGCACCTCGTGCGGAATCGCTTCAAGCACCGCCGTGGGAATGTACGGCGGGTTCGAAACGAGCACGTCAAACGATGAGCGCTCTTCAGGGAGCACCGGCTGCACAAGGTCGCCGAGGCGGATATCGAGCACCTCGGGCGTTATCCCCAGGCGTTCGCGGTTGCGGCGCGCGAGCGAAACGGCCTCTTCGCTGATGTCCGTCGCCACGCAACTCACACACCCCGGGCGCTCCGAGATCATGGAAAGCGAGATGCACCCGGTACCGCACCCGACCTCGAGCACGCGCGCGCAGCGCGGGGACGTTCCTTCAGCCGCATCTTCCGCACTCTGCTCGGCAGGAACGTTTTCAGTAGCAACGGATTCTGCCGCGACGGCACTCTGGGCATCGCCCTCGTCCCGCTCCGTCTCCTTTGCCTGCTCGCTCTCTGCTGCCTCGCCGTCTTCCTGCTCCGCCGCGGTGCGCGCCGCGAGCTCGGCCTGGCGCGCCGCCTCGACCTCGGCGTTCCACGGCAGCTGAACGCGCTCGCGACGTGGCTTCACCCACCCCGTCACGTTTCGGTCGAGGTATTCGAGCACGCAATCCACAAGCAGCTCGGTCTCGGGACGTGGAATGAGCACACCGGGCTCGCATGCGATGCTCAGCTGCCTGAACGCCGTCTCGCCCGTGATGTACTGGAGCGGCTCCCCCGCCACCCGCCGCTGGATGCCCTCGCGGATCATAGCAAGCTCCGCCGGCTCGAGGGGCAGGTCGGCCTTGATAATCAGATCGATGCGCCTCAGACCAGTGGCGCTCGTCACCAGCCACTCTGCCGAAACGCGTGGCTGCGGCACCCCCAGACGCTCGAAATACCCGACCGTCCACTCGAAGCACCTGCCAACAGTCCAAGGCTCCTGCGTCGTATCAACCATGAGCACCTTCCCCGCTTTCTTTGCATCCCGCCGATTCTACCGCAGGCGACGGTGCGCGCAGCCTGCGCGGCGCGGCCATCGCCCGATGCGCACACCCTACCTCAGGCATCTAAAACGGTTCCGGGCGTTTCTGGCACAAACCTTGTCAAAACCTTGTCGTACATCTGGCACGCAGAAGTGCATGCCCGCTCACCAGCGCGCGCACGCGTTCCACCTATGGAACCAGTGGTTCTTTTTCGTCGAAAAACGGCACGATATCTCTAGATTCGAGATGCGCTCCCGAATGCTACACCGCTTCCGCGAGCTTCTCGGCGCGGTCCGCCGCGGCGAGCGCATCGATCACAGCTCCGAGGCCGTCGCCCAAGAGCACGCCGTTGTAGGTGGAGTTGAAGCCGATGCGGTGGTCGGTCACGCGGTCCTGTGGCTGGTTGTACGTGCGGATCTTCTCCGAGCGGTTGCCATGGCCAATCTGGCTCTGACGCTCGGCACCCAGCTCTGCCTGCTGCTTCTGAAGCTCCATCTCGTAGAGGCGGGCGCGGAGCATCTGCATGCAGACCTCGCGGTTCTGGATCTGCGAGCGCTGCTCCTGCGACTGCACCACGGTGTTCGTGGGCAGGTGCGTGATGCGCACGGCGGAGTACGTGGTGTTCACGCACTGGCCGCCGGGGCCGCTCGCGCAGTAGGTATCGATGCGCAGGTCGGACTGGTCGATCTGGATGTCGATCTCGTCGGCCTCGGGCAGCACTGCGACCGTCGCCGTCGAGGTCTGGATGCGACCCTGGCTCTCGGTCTTGGGCACGCGCTGCACGCGATGCACGCCGCTCTCGTACTTCATGACGGAGTACACCTTGTCGCCCGTGACCTTGAACTCGATGGACTTGAAGCCGCCTGCGTCCGACGGGCTCGCGTCGAGCACCTCGAGCTTCCACTTCTTGCTCTCGCAGAAGCGCTGGTACATCTTGAAGAGGTCGCCGGCGAAGATCGCGGCCTCATCGCCGCCCGCAGCGGAGCGGATCTCGACGATGGTGTTCTTCTCGTCGTTCGGGTCGCCGGGGATGAGCATGAACTTGATGTCTTCCTCGAGGCCGGGGAGCTTCTCCTCGTTCGCGGAGATGTCCTCCTGGAGCATGGCCTTCTCGTCGGCATCGGAGGTGTCGTGGAGCATCTCCTTCGCCGCCTCGATGTCGTCGAGCGCCGTGAGGTACTCGCGCGCCTTGGCCACGAGCTCGGCCTGCTTGGCGTGCTCCTTGGCAAGGCGGGTGTATTCCTTCTGATCTGCGAGGACAGACGGGTCGAGGAGCTTCTTCTCGAGCTCTTCGTAGGCAGCAATGAGTTTTTCGAGCTTGTCGCGCATGATGGTTCCTTTGCGTTCGTAGATGGGCACCCGGGACGTGCATCCCGGCGCGGGGTTCAGGGGCGCTGCGGCGCATGCAGCGCGCAGCGAGCAGCTAACCCAGCTAGAGCATGTCGAACCGTAAATACATGCGCATCCTTTCTTCCGGCTCCTAATCATACCCAGAGCTGCGCAAAGGGCAAGTGAGGAACGCGCGGCGGAGCTCATCCCCACCGTTTCCCCGCAGACACGTGATGCGCTTTGATACACAGATGATATAGAGAATTCAAGGCGCGCGGCGCGATGCCGCTAGAAGATGCGCAGGTCAAAGCGTCACGGCTCGGCGGTGCCGGGCGAACGTGATACTCGGATGATATTGAGTGATATAGAGAAATGCAGCCGTGGGCGCTTGCAGAGGGCGCGGGCGATGAAGACAGGCAAGGCGCAGCCTGTCCCTCATGTTAAAACCCCCGGAGTTTTTTACATCTCACCGAGCCGCGCCATCCGAGCCGTCACGCACCCTAGAGCAACGTCACGGTAAACGAGCGCTCGTCGACCGCACCGGGCTCGAGCAGCGTGATGTCGCGCTTGTGCTCGAATACGTCGTCCTCGCTCGTAAGCGTCGCGTGACCCGTCCACGGCTCGAGCGCCACGAAGGGAGCGTCGCCCAACGCGGACCAGATGCCGATGTACTTGAAATCCGCGAAGTCGATGCGCACGCCATGGCCGGACACGCGGCTACGCAGCGTGAGCGTGCCGCCGGGGACGTCGGTGAGCATCACGGCGTCGTCAGCGAAGAGCTCATGGGTGAGCGGCATCGTGTCGGAGTGATCGACCGCCAGCGCCGCCGTGTCATACGTGAGCAGGCCGCCTTCGGCAATCTTCGGCGCCTCGCACGTCCAGGGCTCGGTAAAGGCGATCTCGTAATCTGCGAAGCGCTCGTTCGCCGTGCCCGGCGCTGGCACGTTGAAGGCTGGATGCCCGCCCACCGAGAACGGCAGCGCCACATCACCCGTGTTCTCGACGCGAAACGTCTGCGTAAGGCTTGCTTCACCGGTGAGCGCGTACGTCATGTTCAGGCGGAAGGCGTACGGGAACTTCTCACGCGTTTGGGGCGTGTCACGAATCTCGAATGTCACACTCGATTCGTCACGCGCCACCACCTCGTGCTCGACGTCGCGCGCGAACCCGTGGCGCCCGAGCGAAATCTCGCCCTGTTCGGACACGGCGCGACCATCCCGCAACGAGCCCACGATGGGGAAGAGAATCGGCGCGCGCTTCGCCCACCAGCGCGGGTCTCCCTGCCAGAGATACTCGCTGCCGGCAAGCGCGAGGCTCATGAGCTGCGCGCCCATGGAGTCGATCGTAACGGTTACGTGTCCGCTCGTAATTGTCATGACCTGGGACATGTCGGCACCTTTCTCTCGCGCGCGTTGCCTGCATTATACGGCGGCACGTTTTTTGCTTACGCTCTAGGAGGCTTCAGACTGCCTGACGCTACCGTTCGTGGGCGTTTTTACGAATACCCAGGCTATTATAAGTAAACCCTGCGATAGCGAGGCCACATGCGAAGCAATTCCAGCGACATTCGTCTCGAAATGAATATCCAGAAGGGGGGGGGTCTGCCCTAGCAGACCGACCCTAGCGGTAGCTTGGCCAAAATCTGCAAAAGAAGCTCGCGCTGATGATGAGAGCGTTCGCCCCAATCGATCTCCTCCGATAACTTCACGTTCGCCCACAAAGGCGGCGACCCGGTCTATGCCTACTATGACCAACCGAAGTAAGAAAACAGGAGGAAGAAGGATGAGAAAACAAGCTTCACTGTCGTTTGTGCGAAAGCTCGGAGCGTTTGGCGTCGTGGTTGCGCTTGGGATGACTTTGGCGGCTTGTTCGTCGCCGAAGGCCGATACGGAACCGCCCGCCGAAGAGGTAGAAGCCGTCGAGGAAGAACCCGTCGTCGAGAAGATCGATGAGAACGCGGGCAATTACCCGGTGGTATGCAGTGACGAGAAAGTGTACTCGCTCAACTACTTCGAGAACGACGAGCCTGTGTTCGACGACGACATCAAGTACGGCTGGAGCTATGCCGGCGCGTACGCGGACGGCATGGTGGCTGTGAAGGCTACCCAGGGCAGCTACGACGAATCCTGGGAGCAGTGGGATGACCTGGAGCCCGTGGTCCAGATCATCGACCACGAGGGTAACGTGCTGTGCAACCTGAACGAGCTGCTGGCAAAGCCGAACATGAAAATTGTATATATTAAGGGGCTCGGCTACTCAGATGGTTCCACTGGCGGTGATTTCCGCATTCAGTTCAAGGACGGCGCGTTGGCTCTTGAGGTCGAATACAGGTCGGGAGATGTACGGGAACATGCCGACTACCTAATCGATGAGAATTTCCAGATCGTGTACCAGTCGTCGGAGCTCTACAGCCTTTCCTCGTATGGCATCGCCTCGCCCCACTGGTGGACGCGCTCCGGGATAATCGATAGCACCGGTGCCGTGCTGCTCACCGACGACGTCGCGCAGCAGACGGGACTAGATTACGGAATTGGTGACGTGGAGATAAAAGGGTCTCACTATCTTTACGATGACTACCAGAACGGCCATGAAACGGTGGTGCGCGATTTCGAAGGCAACGTCCTGTTCACTTCTAGCTCGCTTGCCACAGACCTGGAATACGACTCCGCCGAGTTTGAGCTGAACTCGGATGATCGAACCATCGGCATTGTGCTGCGCAAGGGAGTGGACAAGCGATTCGGGCTGTACGATTACATTGCCGGCAAGTGGTCCGTCGAGCTGGAGAATCCCGAAGAAACGGGCATCATAGGATTTACGAGCCTGGACGGGCAGACCTTCAAGCTGGTGGACAGCGGCAACCCTGACTACGACCTATACACCATCGATGGCGAGCTGATTGCTGAAGACGTGTTCTGGTCGGAGGGAGCCACGTATCCCCAAGGCGGTGAATGCTATCTGCTTTCTTCCGGAAACTCTTCTGAGATTAACTTGCTTGATCTCAAGAACATGACCGCGCGCGAGTTCCCCTACAACTTCACCCCGTACGGCGATAGCAATCCCTGGTATAATCGGTCGGCTGCTGGTGACGTCAACGCTGAAGCAAAGTTCGTCACGGGGACGGCGGATTACGCCAGTGACGAAGCACCCATAGTGGAAACCAACGGGGAGTCCAACGAGTAGCGTCAGGATAATCTTTTTGGACGGCACGCGATAATGGGTTGGAAGGAACACGTCCCCAACCAACCCATTTAATCGTCTAGGTAGCGTGCCAGAAATTCGCGAGTGCGTGCTTCGCGGGGTGCCGTGAAGATCTGTTCGGGCGCACCGCGCTCGGCGATGACACCCTGATCCATGAAGAGCACCTCGTCGGACACGTTCTTCGCGAACGACATCTCGTGGGTCACCACCACCATGGTCATACCCTGCGCGGCAAGTCGCCGCATGACGTCGAGTACTTCACCCACAATCTCAGGGTCAAGTGCGCTCGTAGGCTCGTCGAACAGCATGAGCTCGGGATTCATGCAAAGCGCCCGGGCGATCGCCACGCGCTGTTTCTGACCGCCGGAAAGCGTGTTGACGCCCGCGTGCGCAAAGCGTTCCAAACCAACCGAGTCCAGGTGGCGCATAGCAATCTCCTCGGCCTCGGCCTTGGAGCACTTCTTGAGCGTCACGGGGGCAAGCGTGCAATTCTCGATCACGTTCATGTTGTTGAACAGGTTGAATCCCTGAAACACCATGCCGATCTTCTCGCGCAGCGCGTTCACGTTCACGTGGTCGGCAGCAAGATCGGCGCCGTGGAACCATACGTGGCCGGCGTCTGGCGTCTCAAGCAGATTGATGCAGCGCAGCAGCGTCGACTTGCCGGAGCCGGACGGCCCGATGATTGTCACCACCTGGCCGGGCATGACGTCCAGATTGATATCCCTCAGCACCTCGAGGTCGCCGAACGACTTGCGCAGCCCCTCGATGCGCACCATAGGTTCGTGCTGTGCCATGGCCTACGCCTCCCCTCTGTTGTGCTGCGCCTTGAGCATCTCGGCCTGGACGGTCGAATCCGACATCACCACGACGGGGCCTGCCTGCGCGCTCAGGCGCTCCGAGAATTTGGTCAGCAGGTGTGTCGCGATCATGGTGAGCGCGAGATAGGCCACAGCGGCGAGCATGTTCGCCTGAAGCTGCTGGTAGTAGATGCCGGCGATGGAATTCGTCGCGAACATGAGGTCGAACGTGCCGATCACCGAGAGCACCGAGGAATCTTTAATGTTTACAACGAGCTCGTTCGAAAGTCCCGGAATGGCATATTTGATGCCCTGCGGAAACACGACCTTGCGCATCGTCTGCCATTGGGAGAGCCCCAAAGACCGCGCGGCTTCGGTCTGCCCCGGGTCGACCGACTCGATGCCGCCGCGCAGCACCTCCATCATATAGGCAGTCGAGTTGAGCGTGATGGTTACGAAACCAGCGATAAACGGCGACCACACGACATTGACCTCGGAAGCGGAAAGGCCGGCTCCGCGCAGGATCGCCACGCCGCCGAAGAAGATGATGCCCGCTTGCACCATCATGGGCGTGCCGCGCACGATAGCGCTGTATACCTTGGCGAAGTCCGCGCCCACGACCTTCCAGAACCGCACGAAGTCGTTATCCGAGCGGTCGATGGCCTGGATGCGGCAAAACGCGAGCATAAGCGCCAGGAAGAATGCGACGATGGTGCCGAACACCGCGAGCATGATGGTCGTGGTGATGCCCGTGATAAACATCTGCCGACCCTGGTAGAGCATGTAGAGCGCGCTTTGAAACGCGTCGTCTGCCGGGCGTGACGATGCGGTGGTCGCAACCGACCACGCCGAGGCGAACCCCATGACGAGGCGATCGAGCACAAGTACGGCGGTAATCGCCCACACCACATAGGACGCATAGCGAAGGGCGCGGCGTACAGCAGGCCGTGTGAAAGGTGCCCGTTCGGCATAGGTGCGCCAGCAGGCGAGTTTGAACACAAGCGCCACCGCGCTCACCGCGAGCCATGCGACGAGCAGGTAGTACATCACGACCTCTACGGTGAAGACGTGCGCCAAAAAGCTCAGCGCGGGACGCGGCTGGCTCGAGAGCAGCATGCCCGCGAACGCGACGGCGCTCGTTCCGAGCAGCACGTAGCGGTGGTCGTTAGTAAGAAACGCCGCCAGACGGCCGCGCGAGATGCGGCCGCCCACGGACGAAGATCCATGTGAACCCATGATGTTCCTCGATTTCGTTTTCCCGACGAGCACCCTTACGCGGGCTGGCGATCCATGCAGGCGTTCCACATGTCCTGACGCTCGTCCTCGCCGATGCCGTCGATGACCGCGTTGATGCGCTCCATGATCTCGGCATCCGACCCCCGCACGATGGCGGCGTTGTCGGGCATGACGGAGCCTTCGAACTTCTCTTCCATGGGGATCTCGACGAAATTGGGGTACTGCTCGATGAGCTTCGGCACGGAAAGCATCGAGTACGTGATGATGTCGCACCGGCCGTTAGCGAGGTTTTCGATCACGAGCGGCACGGTCTCGGCGGGCGTCATGTGATCGATGTCGGGGATCTGGTCGATCACGGTGTCGTACATGGTCGCCGCCTGACCAAGAACCGCCGCGCCTGCGAGATCGGCGAACGTGGTGGCGCTCGCGTACGGCGAATCCTCGGTGGTGATCATGACGATATCGTCGTCGATGTAGGAGTTGGAGAAATCCGCGGACTTGGCGCGGTCGGGGTCGACGGACATGCCGGCGCAGATGATATCGATCTGTCCGCTGTTGAGCGCATCGATGAGCCCGGAGAAATCGAGCTTCACCGCCACCGGGTCGAGCTCGAACTCCTCGGCGATGAGCTTGGCAACCTGCACGTCGTAGCCATCGGCATAAGAGCCTGCAGCGTTCTCGATGGGGATGGTGAATTCGGATGCTTCCGAAACCTGCCAGTTGTAGGGGGCGTAGGCGGCCTCCATGCCAACGCGGAGCACGCCGTCTTCGCCGAAGGAAGTGGCAGCGGCAGCATCTTCGGCAGGAGCGCTGCCGGCGTCATCCGTTTCCTGAGCAGCGGGGCCACAACCGGAGAGGAACATCATACCTCCCATCCCTACCGCCGATATGCCGGAGAGCTTCAAGAAGCTGCGGCGCGAGCACGCGAGGTTCGATAGTGGCAGAGCGGTGGGGGTGGTCTTCTTCATGACGGTTCCTTCCCTTGTGTTTTCTATAACCCCTTCCGTGCGCACAACCGGAGGGGACCCATTCCCCTCCCCCTTGCAACTTAATGCGAGAAAGTTCCGCGCACGTGGATAAGGATAGGCGGCGGTGTAAACGTTCAGCGCGACTATTTCCGCCGAAACACACGTGTAATGAAACCGCAGTAAATACTTTAGTGAGAAAAAGTACTTTCCCTAACGCCCTGGCGTCGCTTTTAACACTTTGGGGACGGGGTCAAAAG
>CASFXG010000019.1 GCA_949298635.1 uncultured Coriobacteriaceae bacterium
CGCATCGCGCACATGGGACAGAATCGCCTGGTCGAACTCATCGCCTGCGATGCGAATGGACTGCGATACGACGATGCCGCCCATGGCAATGACGGCGACCTCAGTCGTACCGCCACCGATGTCGACGACCATGGAGCCCGTGGGCTCCTCTACGGGAAGGTCGGCGCCGATAGCGGCGGCCATGGGCTCCTCGATGAGGTAGGCCTGACGTGCGCCCGCAGAGATGGTCGCTTCGAAAACGGCGCGCTTCTCGACGCTCGTAACGCCGGACGGCACGCACACCACGACGCGGGGACGCGGGGTCCAGGGATAGCGCTTCTCGCTCGCCTTGTCGATGAAGTAGCGAAGCATCGCCTCGGTGACGTCGAAGTCGGCAATGACGCCGTCCTTGAGCGGGCGGACGGCGACGATGTTGCCCGGCGTGCGGCCGAGCATGCGCTTCGCCTCGATGCCCACGGCGAGGATGCGGTCGTCGTTCTTATCGATGGCGACGACGGAGGGCTCGCGAATCACAATACCCTTGCCGCGCACGGAAACGAGGGTGTTCGCCGTGCCGAGGTCGATCGCCAGATCGCCATCGTACTGACCGAACAGCATATCCATCAAAGAAAACAACATGGTCTCCAAGAACTCATCTGCACGCGCCCACAGAGCGCGCATGCGCGTCGATTGGCGTCAAGTGTAGTGCAAACCGATGCCGCCCGCGCAAGGCAGGCGGCATCAGCCGTCAAATTACACAAGCTATTCAGCTGCCTCATCGGTGCCCGAGGCGTCTTCCGCGGGGGTTTCGGCAGCAGTGTCGGCCTCGTCCGCGGTCGCAGTATCCGCGTCGGCGGCATCGGACTCATCGCGCGAGACGCCGTCGCGATGGAGCTCAATCGAGGCAACCGTCCAGCCGATATGATTCGCCCCGCGCACGAACGAGACGTCGTACTCCGTGGTGGCGCCCATCGAAAGCTCCACCGAGACGAGCGCAGTGGACTCGGTCATGGACTGGTCCATGTTCGTGATGGTGGGCGTCGCGCCCTCGGGGATCGACGAGACAATCTGCGTGCGGGCGGCGTCTGAGAGGTTCGGTGCGAGGTAGCTAGAAGCATCCTCGCCCTCGGTCACAGCGTTGAAGAGGCCGGCGACCGCATCCTGCTGCGAGGGGAAACCGATGCCACGCGTGTAGGCGAATGCCGCGCCGCCGATCGCGAAAATAATGAGGATGAGAATGACGATAAAGATCTTAAGGCCGAGGTGGCGGTGCTTGCGGCGGATCTTCATCTCTTGGCGATCTTGCTGGATCATCTCAGATTCGGTGAGCGTGAAGAAGCCGGTATCCGAGGGATCAGGCATGAAGGCACCAGACTTACCAAGCGGATCGAGTGGGTCAACGGATGCTCCATAGCCGGGTGCCGCAGGCGCGGTCTCCACCATGCCGGCAGGAGCCATGGCACCGGCCGACGGCGCGGCGTCGAGCACGGCCTGAGCCTGGGCGCGGGCATCGGCCTCGGCGGGCGTGAGCTGGTAGAGGCCGTCTGCCGTAGCAGAGCGGAACGCCTCGAGCGCCTCGGTGGGACGGTTCGCCGCGGCAAGGGCGCGACCAAGCCCGGCGTTGATGGCATGGGCATCGTCGCGCGCCGTGGCGAAGTCGAGCGCGGTGCGATAGGACTCCACGGCATCCTGCGGACGGCCGAGCTCGACGAAGCAACCGCCGAGCGAGGCAAGCGCCGAAGCGGGTGCGGGGTTCGTGCCGTCGATGGCGGCGTTGCGGAAGGCGGTGCCGGCGTCGGCGATACGGCCAAGCTCGAGAAGCGCCTTGCCGAGACCGAGGTAGGCTTTATAGGGCGTCGCATAGGTGGCGTCGTCGAGCGCCTGCGTGAAGCAGCGGGCAGCTCCTTCGGCATCGCCCGTCGCGGCAAGCGCCTTGCCTTCGTTCGTGAGGAGCGCGCCGCGCTTGCCGTAGGCGGCATCTTCTAGGGCGCGCGCATAGGACTGCGCGGCATCGCGGGGATAGCCGAGCTTCATGAGTGCGTTTCCGCGCAGATGATCGACCTCGCCCGAGATCTCGGCGGCATCCTTGCAAGCCTCGAACATCTGGACGGCGGAGGCGAAATCGCCCGCGCGATAGGCGTTGCGAGCGCGTTCGAACAGATCAGCGTTCACTAGGAGCTCCTTAATCTACGCGGCCTCATGGACGATCTCGATGTGACGGATCTCGTCACCGGCGCGAAGGCGGCCGATGACGTCGAGTCCCTCGAGCGTCGTCCCGAACACAGTGTACCCCGCATCGAGGTTATGCTGGGGACCCAAGCAAAAATAGAACTGGGAGCCGGCGGAATCCGGGTGCTGGGAGCGCGCCATGGCAAGCGCGCCATCCACGTGGCTGTTGCGGGGGTTCGACATGAACTCAGCCTTGATACGCCAGCCAGGACCGCCGGTACCGGGCATGCCATCCGGACCGGGTTTGCCCGCGGCGACGTCTTCGGGTGTCATGTCGCGCGTGTTGGGACAGCCACCCTGGATGACGAAGTTGGGGACGTAACGATGGAACTTCAACCCATCGTAGAAACCCATGGTGGCAAGCTCGCAGAAGTTACCGACATGGATGGGTGCGCCGTCGCCGTCGAGGCGCACGCGAATGGTGCCCTGAGACGTCTCAATCACCGCCACCTCGTCGCCACGAACGTCGTACTCGGGGGTATGGAGCTCAGGCTGTGCGAAACCGAACATATGCTTCCTCCTGGAGCGTCAAATCATGCATATCTGCTTAATTCTAGCAATATCGAGGAGATTACACGAATTGAGCACGAGGAGCTCGAGGCGCACTGCGTCGCGCTTCCCGCCGCGGCTTCGCTCCGGCAATCCGATTCGCTTCGCTCACGAAGGATTGCCGGAGCGAAGCCGCGGCGGGAAGCGCGACGACAACGGCGACTCAGGGGAGCCGGGATGGATAGGATGCGACAGCTACGGAGCTAGGTGCTCGTATAGACAGGAAGGCAATAATATGGGAACGAGCAGAACCTGGGTCTTACAGCGCTGTCGAACCAATACGTTGCGGAATCTTCGAAAGAATAGTTCATTTCTCTTAAAGAAAGTGAACAGATCTATCGAAGATTTTCAAGATTATCGCCAAACGCAACCATGAGATGGAATCATACGGCTTGGTATGGACAAGGCGTGGGGACTTTCGGAGCCCCGGGTGCTTACGGCTCCTGGGGCTCCCACTCACCTACATAGGCGTAGTAGTTGTCGAGGGCTGAGTTGCCGGCTTCGCGCATGGGAGCGAGGATCTCGTCCTCATGCTGGAACGGGTACTCGTCTTCAGGGACGGCGAGCGAGATGTCCCACGATGCGCAGATGACATCCACACGTTCGTACATCCATTGGGCGAGCTGGCGCACGTGCTCGCGGTCGTCCGTATAGGCCGAGCCGTCGGCAAGCTTCATGGCATCGAGATCGTCGATGATGCCCTGAAGCTCATCACGAAGGGCGTAGGCGCCGGCGGAAGCGTTCTTGCGCGTCTCAGGGTCCGGATCGAGGTACGAGGCGTTGAACGACGTGATGGCGTCGGCGAAGCGCTCGCCATCGTTGATCGCGACGACGGCCTCATACGCTTGATGTAGCTGCTCATAGGCGCTGTCATCGGAAAGGGCGGAATCCTCGATGGTCTCGACGGGCGTATCGGGCGCATCTACGTCCGTCTCCCCCATCGCGGGCACCTCCTCGGCGCTCTCACCCTGCTGGCGCGAGGGGAACATGTCCTCGGCAGACTGCTGAATCGAGTCGACCATGCCGGGCGTGACGTGAAGGGGATCGAGGACGAAAAACGCGACCGCGGCCACCGCGACAACCGCGAGCGCGACGGCTGCGATTACGCCTTTGCGGACGCGCGGGCCACGGGAGCCGCTCGCCTTGGCGGAAGCCGCGAGTTCAGAGGCATCAAGCACGTGGGTGACACTCGGATCGAGCGCGTCGTCGAGGACGCTGCGGGCGTTGAGAGCCGATGAGACGCGCGGAAGCTCGGTCTCGATAGCCGACTGGGAGATCTTGGGGAAGCTCGCGGTCTTTCCCGCGGCAAGGTCCGAAGCGGAGGATTCAGACGAAAGGATCGCCGGTGCGGGACGGCCGCACTTGGGGCAGACGCGATCTTGCACCGAAAGGCGTGCGCCGCACCCTTCACAGAAGAGGAACGAAGCGGGGCGCGGGGCATCCACGTACGCATGGCACACCGGGCACACCGAGGCGCCGTCGTCTATGGTCGCATGGCACTGCGGGCAGATCATGCGCGCTCCTCTCGAATCTTCCAATGATCCCTAACGTACAGACGGGTCTTAACGCTACCCGGCACACATGCGATACGAGTCGGCACGTCGAGACGCCATGGGTAGCATACCACCGAAGCAAGCAGGCGGTCAGCGGAGCCTATCTGGCATCAACCCCTGCGAGAGGCGGCAGATCCGTCTGCTGCGTCACCCTTTCCTCTCCGCGAGGCGCGCTTGCGGGAAGGCATCTTCACCTTGATACCGGAAGCGGACTTCGTGACCCGCTGGCTATCCGAGCACCGCGGGGTAACGCCACCTGCAACCGTAGCCGAAGACGGATCCTCGTGATGAGTGACCAGGGAGCTCGCATCGACCTCAGACACGGCGGGAGAGGCGCTCTGCGCCGTCGTATCCTGTGTACGGGTCGCCCCCCTGCCGCCTGTGTTCGAGGCACTCCTGTGCCTGAAGGCACCGACCGTCCGGTTTACGAAGCGCCTCGCCGAAGAGCCCGTCGAGGTGACGCGCCTGCCGCCACGGCGATGCCGCGTGACGCGCACGCCGCGGCCAAAACCCGTCGCGATCCGTCTGCCCACGTCGCGGCGCGCATCCATCGCGCGCGCGAGCCGGAAGAATAGTGCGCAGGAGGCAACAGAGACCGCGAGCACATACGTCGCGGTAAGCACACTCAAGGGGGCGATGGAGAAGAACTCGGTGAACCCAAGGATACCGATTGCAAGACCGGCAACGATGGAGACGAAGAGCGCACGGCGCAGGAGCGTGAACGGCTGTGAGATGCGCCAGATGAGGCAGCAGCCCACCGCGCTCGTCGTGATGAGGCACATGGTGGAGAGCATCGAGTTATCGAAGGCGAAGAGCGCCGCGCCCGCCATGCACAGGCACGCGGCGAGGATGACCGAAAGCGACGCGGGGAGCGCCCGCTTCACGACGTTCACGAGGAAGCTGCCCTCCACGCGCGCGCGATTCGCCTCGAGGCCGAGCACGAAACCGGGGTAGCCGATGCAGAAGAAGTTGATGAGCGTCATCTGGATGGGCTGGAAGGGATACGGCGGAAACGCGATGCAGATCGCGGCGAGCCCCATGGAGAAGAGCGTTTTGGTAAGAAAGAGCGCGGCGGAGCGCTGCAGGTTGTTGATGGCGCGTCTGCCTTCCGCCACCACGGCGGGCATGCTCGCAAAGTCGTTGTCCACAAGCACGAGCTCGGCGACGTTGCGCGCCGCGTCCGACCCCGCCGCCATGGCGACGGAGCAATCCGCCTCCTTGAGCGCGAGGACGTCGTTCACGCCGTCACCCGTCATG
Source organism: uncultured Coriobacteriaceae bacterium (assembly GCA_949298635.1). Classification (GTDB taxonomy): domain Bacteria; phylum Actinomycetota; class Coriobacteriia; order Coriobacteriales; family Coriobacteriaceae; genus Enorma. Next base: position 5,568 of record CASFXG010000019.1, read on the forward strand.
GCAACCGTGTGCCCGCGGCGCTGGAGCGCCTGGACGAGCTCGCGCTTCTGCTGCGGCGTCACACGACCGAACACATGGTAGCGGTCGACGGCGGCGTCAATCTTGGATGGAGTGTCGAGCGTCGTGGCGTCCACATAGGCACTCGCACCGGGTATTCCCACCACCTGCGCGATGGATGAGACGGTGCGTGGGTCATCGCCGGAGATGACGTTGAGGGTCACGCCCTGCTCGTTGAAGTAGCCGATCGTCTCGGCGGCGGACGTGCGGATCTCGTCGCGTATGGTCACGAAGCCCAGGGGCTGAGCGAGACCCACCATGTCGCCATCTTCCGTGAAGCCGTCGACGGAGGCTACCACGAGCACGCGGCAGGTACTCGCAAGCTCTGCAACGCGGTTCTCTACCAGCGCGAACGTATCGCGGTCGAGCACGAATTGCGCCGCGCCCATCACGAACGCGCCCTCCGCGAAGGCCGCACCGCTCCACTTTTTCGCCGACGAAAACGGAACGACGCGCGCCGGCTCGCTGTGTGGAATCGCAGAGCCTTCGTAGTGGTCGAGGAGCGCCTTGCAGGTCTCGTTCGCATCGGCCGACGTAGCGTGCGCGACGTTGGCGAGGGCGAAGTCGACGAGCGCGACGCCGCCGGGCACAGTGATGCGAGCCGCACGCCCTTCCACCGGTAGCGGATAGGTGCCCTCGACCTCCATGCGCCCCGACGTGATGGTGCCGGTCTTATCAAGGCAGAGCACGTCCACACGGGCGAGCGTCTCGATGCAGTACAGCTGCTGCGCGAGGACGTTTCTCCGTGCGAGGCGCACCGTGGAGATGGCGAGTACCGACGAGGTGAGCAGCACGAGCCCCTGCGGGATCATGCCGAGGAGCGCGCCGACCGTGGAGAGGATCGCCGCCGAGACCTCACGCCAGGCATCTGTACCCGAGAACATCCACGCAAGCATCGTAGTTGAGGAATCGGGCGAGGTAGCCGCCCACGAGGCATAGCTCTCGTGCGCGCTCGAGACGAAGAGCGCAAGGCCGAGCGGCACCATGATGATGCTCGCGAACTTCACGATAAGGTTCAGCGTGTTCAGGATCTCGGAATTGACCTTCTTGACGTACTTCGCCTCATTGTTGATCTTCGCGACGTAGTTCTCCGCGCCCACATGGACGACGCGCGCATACACCAAACCGGAGTCGAGGAAGCTGCCGCTCATGAGGTCGCTGCCCGGTTCCTTCTTGATGAGGTTGCTCTCGCCGGTGAGCAGACTCTCGTTCACCTGCGCCTCGCCGGCGAGGACGACGGCATCGGCCGGGATCTGGTCGCCGCGGCCGAGTTTCACGACGTCGTCGATGACGATCTCATCGAGGTCGAGCTCCACTTCCACCCCGTCGCGCACGACCTTCGCCTTCTTCGTGGCGAGCAGGGTGAGCTTGTCGACCATGCGCTTCGAGCGCAGCGCCTGCACGATGCCGATACCGGTGTTGAGCACGACGATCGCGAGGAACGTGAGGTTCTTGAAGGAGCCGGCGAGGATGACGAGCACGGCGAGCACGAGGTTGATGAGGTTGAAGAGGGTGAGCAGGTTTTCCAAGACGAGCTCGCGCACGGACTTCGTCTTGAGCTCCATGTTGATGTTGACGCGCCCCGCTTGAACGCGCTCGCGCACCTCATCGGCGGTGAGCCCGCGCACCTCGACGTCGTTTTCTGCCATGCATCCTCCTGCGTCCACTGCACATACGGGGCAAGTGTACCCAATTGTGCGCACGCCGCCGCGCGCTCGCAAAAGATGCAGAAGTGCGCGTGGGAGCCTCGTCATCGTGCCGACAGCCCGTGTATAACGTTACCAACGTTGAGCGCGAAGATAATCGAAGCGCGGCGAAACAAAAAACGTGCGAACCCAGCAGCAGGTTCGCACGATGTTCACGTTGGTGTCCCATGCAGGATTCGAACCTGTGACCTTCTGCTCCGGAGGCAGACGCTCTAATCCACTGAGCTAATGGGACGCTGTGCATCGACCATTATACTCAATCATCGCCAACGCGCCACCGATGTTTCTAATACATCGGGTACGCCGGTCTATTCGCACCATGGTATACAATGAGCCGATACGCATTTGGAACACTCCGGAGTAAAGGAACCGCCGCATGATCGCAATTATCAAAAAAGATGCCGACCGCTCTTCCGTCGACAACCTCGTCTCGTGGATCGAGAAAAAGGGGTTGCAGGCGCACGTGAGCCAAGGCGAGAACGAGCTCATCATCGGCCTGGTGGGCGATACCACGAAGATCGACCCGTTCCTGCTTGAATCGATGGACATCGTGGAACGCGTACAACGCGTTTCCGAGCCCTTTAAGAAGGCGAATCGCAAGTTCCATCCCGCCGACACCGTGGTGGACTGCGGTCACGGCGTCAAGATCGGCGGCAACCACTTCCAAGTCATCGCAGGGCCGTGCTCGGTGGAGGGTGAGAACCTCATCCGCATCGCGCGCCGGGTAAAGGCGGCAGGGGCCACGATGCTTCGCGGCGGCGCATACAAGCCGCGCACCTCGCCCTACGCTTACCAGGGCATGGGGGCCGAGGGACTCGACTTGCTCATGGAGGCCGCTTTCGAACTCGATATGCCCGTCGTGACCGAGATCATGGATCCCCGCGATGTTCAGCTGTTCGTCGATAAGGGCATCGACGTCATGCAGATCGGCGCTCGCAACGCGCAGAACTTCCCCTTGCTCAAAGAGGTTGGCAAGACGCGCACGCCCGTGCTGTTGAAGCGCGGCATGTCGGAGACCGTCGACGAGCTGCTCATGGCCGCTGAATACATCATGAGCGAGGGCAATCCCAACGTCATCCTCTGCGAGAGGGGCATCCGCACGTTCGAGACGCGCACCCGTAACACGTTCGACCTGAACGCCGTACCCGTGCTGCGCTACCTCACCCACCTGCCCGTCGTTGCCGATCCGAGCCATGCGACCGGTTACACGCGCTACGTCGTGCCTATGGCGCTCGCAGCGACGGCAGCGGGCGCGCACGGCCTCGAAATCGAGGTGCACGATGCACCCGATACCGCATGGTCCGACGGAGCGCAGGCTCTGACGCCGGACATGTTCGACGACTGCATGCGCCGCATCGCGCTCATCCGCGAGGCCATCGATCCCAGCGCCGAGGCGTGAGGCACCTATGGTCACCAAGCTGGATAACACTGCAGCGAGAAGCGATGCGCAGGACATGACTGTCGGCATCGTGGGTCTCGGGCTCATCGGCGGCAGCTTCGCCCGCGCCTACGCCGCCGCCGGCGCGCGCGTGCTCGCCTTCGATACCGATGAGGACACGATGGACGCCGCGATGGTGGAGACGGTCGCCGGCGTGCTCGATGATGCCGCACTCCCCTCCTGCGACCTCATCGTGCTTGCAGCCTACCCAGATGCCTGCACGGCGTGGCTCGAGCGCCATGCCGCGGCGTTGGGCGCAGCCACGAACCGAGCCGAGGGCACGGGCCCTGTGGTCATCGACACCGCAGGGGTGAAGGCAGCTGTCTGCGAGCGCGCCTTCGAACTCGCTCGCGAGCACGGCTTCGCCTTCGTGGGCACGCACCCCATGGCGGGCACGGAGCACTCCGGGTTCGCGCACGCCCGCGCCGATCTCTTCCAGGGCGCACCCATGGTGCTCGTGCCGCCCGCGCTCGGCGACACCGAGCGCCTCATGCTCCTCGACCGCGTGCATACGCTGCTCATCCCTGTAGGGTTCGGCACGTTCAGCGTCACCACGCCCGAGACGCACGATGCGGTCATCGCCTACACGAGCCAGCTCGCCCATGTGGTGTCGAATGCCTATGTGAAAAGCCCTACCGCCCGCGAGCACCACGGCTTTTCCGCGGGAAGCTACCGAGACCTCACGCGCGTCGCCCATCTGAACCCCCGCATGTGGGCGGAGCTCATGGTGGACGACGCCGAAAACCTCAGCCAGGAGCTCACCTGGCTCATCGACGCGCTTGCAGCCTACCGCGACGCGCTCGACGCGCGCGACCAAGAGCGGCTGCGCGCACTGCTTGCCGAAGGCGACCGCATCAAACGCTCGCTCGACGACGAAAGGCACGGCTGATCACCATGGCAGAGATCACCATCGACATCCCGGTGAGCACGCCGTACCGCGTGCATGTGGGAACGCGGCTCCTCGAGGCGGCGGGTGACATCGCGCGCGACGCCGTGCCGGGAGCGCACAAGGTCGCGATCGTGACCGACACGAACGTGGGGCCGCTCTATGCGCACATCGTTCGCGAGAGCCTAGCAGAAGCCGGCTTCGAGGTGGCGACGCACGTCGTGGCCGCCGGCGAGGAGCACAAAACGCTTGCGACGTACGACTCGATTCTCGAGTTCCTCGCTGCCGAAGAGCTCGACCGCTCAGACGCCGTCGTCGCACTCGGCGGCGGGGTCGTGGGCGACATGGCCGGCTTCGCCGCAGCGACGTACATGCGCGGCATCGCCTACATCCAGATGCCGACGACACTGCTCGCCATGGTGGACTCCTCCGTGGGAGGCAAGTGCGCCATCGACCTCTCGTGCGGCAAAAACCTCGCGGGCGCGTTTTGGCAGCCCGCAGCCGTCATCGCCGACGTAGGCTGCTTGGGCACGCTCACTCCCGAGCGCCTCGCGGACGGTTGCGGCGAGGTAGTGAAGCACGGCGCCATCGCCGACCGTGAGCTCTTCGAGCTGCTCGAAAAGACGCCGTTCACCTTCGACCTCCTCACACACGATCTTTCGCTGGCCGCAGCGATCATCGCACGAAACGTCGAGATCAAGCGAGACGTCGTCGTCGCAGACGAACGCGAGGGAGGCATCCGTAAGATCCTGAACTTCGGCCACAGCATCGGGCATGCCATCGAGGCGCGTTCGGGCTACACGCGCGGTCACGGCAGCTGTGTCGCAGCGGGCATGGTCGCCATGGCACGTGGATCGAGGCGTGCCGGCTGGAACGCCTACGACCTCGAAGATGATCTCGCAGATCGCATCGAGGCGCTTTGCCGTGCACACGGGCTGGATACCACCTGCTCGTATGGAACCGATGAACTCATGGAGGCGGCGCTCCACGACAAGAAGCGCCAGGGAGATGCAATCGACCTCGTGATACCGCACAGCATCGGCGCGGTCTCCATCGAGCGCTGCGACTTCGAACAGCTGCGCCTCATCATCGAGCTCGGGCTCGCACCCGAGGCGGGTGATGCGGCATGATCGCACGCATCACGCCGGGCGGCCTCACGGGCACCGTTCCCGCCATCGCATCGAAGTCCGTCGCACACCGCGCGGTCATCGCCGCGGCGCTCGCGAACGGCACGACGCATATCATCTGCAACACAGTCTGTGACGATATCGAGGCCACGGTCGGCTGCCTGGCCGCGCTTGGCGCGCGCTTCGAGACCGTGGCAGACGGCTTCATCGTGCACCCCATTCCCAAAAGCCAGGAGCACGGGATTCTGCGCGCGCTCGCCGGTTCCGTCCTCGATTGCGGGGAATCGGGCTCGACGCTTCGCTTCATGCTGCCCGTCGCCTGCGCGCTCGGAGCCGACGCCACGTTTACCGGCTCGGCACGCCTGGCCGAGCGCCCGCTCGCGCCGCTCGACGCGGAGCTCATCGCTGCCGGTTGCGAGCTTTCCGGCATAGGAGCCTTTCCGCTCGCCACGCGCGGGCGCATGCGTCCCGGCCGCTTCGAGCTTCCCGGAGACGTGAGCTCACAGTACATCTCGGGGCTCTTGCTCGCCTGTCCGCTGCTCGGTCAGCCCTGCGAGATCCGCGTGACCGGCCGCATCGAGAGCAAGCCCTACCTCGCGATCACGCTCCAGACGCTCGCCGCCTTCGGCGTCCGCGTCCAGGTGGAGCACGAGATCGTCTCAGGCATAGAGGCGACCCGCTACTTCCTCGATGGGTCGCCCTTCCGCACCCCCGGAGAGTTCGTTGTCGAAGGTGATTGGTCGAATGCCGCATTCTGGCTCTGCGCCGGGGCGATGGGCACGCACCATATCACCGTGACGGGGCTCTCCCTCGCCTCCTCCCAGGGCGACCGCGCCATCATGGCCGCGCTTTCGCGGTTCGGCGCGCGCATACGCCGCGGCACCGGTGCCGCAACCGCACAGCCCGACCACCTCGTCGGTTTCACCTTGAGCGCGAGCGACGTACCCGATCTTGTCCCTGTGCTCTCAGCCGTGGCATCCGTAGCACAGGGGCGCACGATCATTCGCGATTGCAAACGGCTGCGACTCAAGGAATCCGACCGACTCGCAACCACGACGCATGAGCTTGCAGCCCTGGGTGCCCATATCCACATCGCCGGTGACGACTTGGTAATCGAAGGCGTCGACGAACTTCAAGGCGGCACGGTTGATGCGCACAACGACCACCGCATCGCCATGATGGCAGCCATCGCCGCCACGCGCTGTACAGGAACCGTCGAGATTCAGGGTGCGGAGGCGGTGCGCAAGTCGTACCCGCTCTTCTTCGAGCATTTCCGCCTGCTCGGCGGTGAGGTCGAGCTCATCGAAGGATAGGACAGGCCATGGCATCGGTTATCGGCAACGCACTCAAGCTCTCGATCTTCGGCCAATCCCACTCGGCGGGCATCGGCTGCTCGCTCGACGGCTTGCCCGCGGGCATTCCCGTAGATCTCGATGAGCTCCAACGCTTCTTAGATCGCCGCGCCCCCGGCCGCGACGAGACCGCGACCACGCGGCGCGAGACGGACGCTCCCGAGATTCTCTCTGGCATCACCGATGGCCACACCGACGGCGCGCCCATCGCGGCGGTGATTCAGAACACGAACACTCGGAGCACGGATTACGACGAGCTCCGCCGGGTGCCGCGCCCGGGGCATGCCGATTTCCCCGCGCGAGTGAAGTACGACAACTGGCATGACGTCGCCGGCGGCGGGCACTTCTCCGGTCGGCTCACGGCGCCCTTGTGCATCGCCGGCGGTATCGCGCTGCAGGCGCTCGCGCTGGTTGGCGTGGACGTGGCTGCCCACATTGCAACCCTGGGTCCCGAGGGCATCGCCGACGAGCCTCTCAACGCCCTCGAGCGCGATGGCGCGCAGCTCGCCGCCCTCCGCGCGCACGATTTCCCCTGCATATCCACCGACGCGGGTGAGCGCATGCGCCGTGCAATCCTTTCTGCCCGCGATGAGCTCGATAGCGTCGGCGGCGTCATCGAGTGCGCTGCCTACGGCATGCCCGTCGGCGTAGGCGACCCCATGTTCGACGGTCTGGAGAACCGCATCGCGCGCATCGCCTTCGGCATCCCTGCCATAAAGGGCGTGGACTTTGGAGCGGGCTTTAGCGCGGCCTACCTCACGGGCAGCAAGAACAACGACCCGTACCGCATGGTCGATGGCGCCGTGTGCCCTCAGACGAACAACGCCGGTGGCATCCTCGGCGGCATCTCGACCGGCATGCCGATCATCTGGCAGATGGCCGTGAAACCCACGCCGTCCATCGGACGCGTGCAGAAAAGCGTCGACATGGATGCCGGCGTGGACTGCGACCTCACCGTGCGCGGTCGGCACGACCCCTGCATCGTGCCGCGTGCCGTGCCTGTCGCCGAGGCGGCTTGTGCGCTCGCGCTTCTTGATGCCCTCATCGAGGACGGCCGCTTCCCTACCCCCAACCCGAACGGCAGCGTGACAAAGTAACTTGCCACCGTTGTCGCACGAAAGAACGGACGCATATGGAACTTTCGGATATCAGAACGCGCATCGATACCATTGATGACGAGCTGCTTCGCCTGTTCGTCGAGCGCATGGGTCTTGCGGCGGACGTCGCGCGTGCCAAAGCCGGTACGGGCAAGGCGGTCTTCGATCCCGCGCGCGAACGTGAAAAGCTCGCGCGTGTAGCGGCTGAGGCGCCTGAGGGGCTGCGCCCACAGGCGATCGCGCTCTTCTCGCTCCTCATGTCCATGAACAAGGCAGAACAGCAACGCATCCTCGCCGGCGGCAGCCCCACGGCCACGAGCACGCTCATGCAGCGCGCGCTCAAGGGCAACGACGAGCCCTTCCCCGCCGCGGCGTCCGTGGCGTGCCAGGGCGTCGAGGGCGCATACAGCCAGATCGCCGCGTCGAAGCTCTTCCGCGTGCCGAGCATCTCATTCTTCAGCACGTTCGAAGGGGTGTTCCGCGCCGTGAGCGAAGGGCTGTGCGCGTTCGGCGTACTGCCCATCGAGAACTCGACCGCGGGCTCGGTGAACGCCGTGTACGACCTTCTCGCCGCCCACTCGTTCTACATCGTGCGGAGCCTGCGCCTCAAGATCGATCACAACCTGCTCGCGAAGCCGGGATGCGCCCTCGCCGATATCCGCGAGGTCTATTCGCACGAACAAGCCATCGCGCAATGCGCCGACTACCTTGAGCGCATCGGCGTGAAGGCGACGGCTTGCGAGAACACCGCGCGCGCAGCGGAGGCGGTCGCACAATCGAGCCGAAGGGACGTGGCAGCGCTCTCCTCGCGCGACTGCGCCGCGCTGTACGGGCTCGACGTCCTCGACGCGAACGTACAGGATTCCGATAACAACTACACGCGCTTTGTCGTGATCTCTGCCGAGCCTGCCATCTATCCCGGTGCGAGCCGCACCTCCCTCATGCTCACGCTTTCGCATGAACCCGGTTCGCTCTTCCGCGTACTCGAGCGCTTCTACGCCCTCGACATCAACCTCGTGAAACTCGAGAGCCGACCCATCCCCGGCCGCGACTTCGAGTTCATGTTCTACTTCGACGTCGACTGCCCGGTCGGCGCGGCATCGCTCGGCACGCTTCTCGACGGCCTGGGTGACGTCTGCGAGAGCTTCACGTATTTCGGCAGCTACACGGAGGTATTATGACAAAGGTCTCACCGCGCGCGGACGCGCCCTACGGCGTGCTGGGGCGCACGCTCGGCCACAGCTACACGCCGCGCATCTACCCCCTGCTTGCCGATATCGAATACGTCCGTTTTGAGCGTGAGCCCGAAGAGATCGAGACATTCCTACGCGGCGACGAGTGGGCTGGCGTGAACGTGACGATGCCCTATAAGCGCACCGTTGTACCGTATCTCGACGAGCTCACCGCATGTGCGGAACGCCTGGGCAACGTAAACACCATCGTGCGCCTGCCTGACGGGCGGCTGCGCGGCGGCAACACGGACTACTTCGGCTTCAAGACGCTCGTCGCATCGACCGGCGTCGATGTGGCCGGGAAGCGCGCGCTGGTGCTCGGTGGGAGCGGCGGCGCGGGGACGACCTGCATGACCGTGCTCGGAGACCTGGGCTGCGAGCCCATCGCCGTGGGGCGCTCCAGAGCGGTGACCTATAACGACCTCGATGCGTACGTGGACGTAGAGGTTATCGTGAACGCCACGCCCGTGGGGATGTACCCTGCATGCCCGGACGCACCCGTCGACCTTGCGCGCTTCGCGCATCTCGAAGCGGTCGTGGATATCGTCTACAATCCCGCTCGTACCGGCCTCATGCTGCAAGCAGAAGAACTCGGCGTCCCCTGCGCCGGCGGCCTCCTCATGCTCGTGGCGCAGGCCGCGGAGGCGGTACGCGCCTACACCGGCGTCGAGGTCGCGCACGAGCGGATCCTCGAGGTCACGCAGGCGCTTTCGCAGGCTGAGCAGAATATCGCGCTCATCGGCATGCCGGGTTCGGGCAAAACGCGTGTGGGGCAGGCGCTCGCGCGGCTGCTCGACCGCGAGCACGTGGACCTCGACGATGCGTTCCGCGAGCAGATCGGCGTGAGCTGCGCCGAGTTCATCACGGCCAAAGGAGAAGACGCGTTCCGCACGCGTGAGACGCAGGTGCTCGCCGAGGTTGCGAAGCGAAGCGGCCTTGTCGTCTCCTGCGGTGGTGGCGTCGTCACACGCAATGAGAACTATCCGCTCCTTCATCAGAACAGCCGTATCGTGATGCTCAACCGGCCGGTCGGCGAGCTTTCGCGCAAGGGGCGTCCCATCACCGCCCGCGACGGCGTCGAGAAACTCGCCGAGGAGCGCATGCCGCGCTATCGCGCCTGGGCGGATATCATCATCGATTCCCGCGAGAACGCCGAGGCAACCGCCCGAGCCCTCCTCCCCTCCCTCGCGTGAGACTTTTACACCAGGTCTCAAAGTCCCACTTCGTTTGAAAGGAGCCCCATGAAGGCGTTGGTCATCAACGGCCCCAACCTCAACATGCTCGGGATTCGCGAGCCCGGCATATACGGCAGCGATTCCTACGCGGAGCTCGAACGCATCTGCCATGAGGCTGCCTGCGAGCTGGGGTTTGCAGAGGTCGAGGTCTTCCAATCCAACCATGAGGGAACGATCGTCGACAAGATCCAAGGGGCGCTCGGTCATTTCGACGGCATCGTTATCAACCCCGCCGCCTATACGCACACGAGCATCGCAATCCTCGACGCGCTCAAAGCCGTGAACTTGCCCGCCGTTGAAGTTCACATCTCAAACGTCGATGCGCGCGAAGAGTTCCGCCAAATCTCCTATGCCGGTATGGCCTGCTTCGCACGCGTTACCGGCGAAGGCCTTGCCGGCTACCGCCACGCCCTCGCCCTTCTCGCCGATCGTCTCCATTCGAAGTGAGACTTTGCCACCAGGTCTCTGAGTCTCAGGGTGGGACTCGGAGACCTGGTGCTAAAGTCCCGCAGCGGAGATACTGCGGTAGACGCTCGAACGGCTGATGCCCGTGAGGCGAACAATCTGCTTATCGGTGATCCGCGCGCGCCTCAGGGCACGCAAAATCTCGCCGCGCTTCTTGAGAGGATACGTCTTGATATGTGACAGGTCTTCGCACCCGACGTTCCGAACGACCTCAAGTGCGACCACCGAAGCCAGCTCATCTGGTACGTTGTCGCATTCGAATACGCCATTGAAGGGTTCACAGCCCTCATGACAGAACGCGATGAATGAATCCACATTCGTGAACATGGCAAGAATGGGCTTGGTATCGGTGATGCCGTCGATTCCGTCGCGATATTCAGCGAAACTTGACCAGGGATATTCCTCAAGCGACCCCATTCCCGCCGCAACGGGATTGTTCAACACGTAGCGAACCGCTTGGAGCAGATACTCATTCGATTCGATCGGCAGGCTCTTGAATCGCCCTTCGAACAGATGACCGACGCGCTCGTGCCGCATATTGAAGTACTGGGCATATCTCATGCAGAGAATCTGCATGACAGAACTCAGACAATTGTCTCGATCGTCGACGACGAGGTGAACATGGTTGTCCATGAGGCACCACGCGATGACCGAGCAATCCCGACCTTCGAACGTATGCTGAAGGTCGGAGAGGAACCGGCGTCGATCAACATCGTCTTCAAAAATCAGCTGCTTACCGTTTCCGCGTAGCATGACGTGATAGAACCCAGATGTAGAGCGCACGCGCATCGCCATGACGTCCCTCCCTCATGTCGCGCTTCAAGATAGCGATTATCGTATACCTTGTGACGAGCATGAAAAAGAAAACAGTTGCCCCCCCTCGTGGGACTAAGAGACCTGGTGACAAAGTCCCACTGAGTCTCAGAGTGGGACTCAGAGACCTGGTGCTGTAGTCCCACTCACGTGAGGCTGAGCATTTCGCGGGCGTGGGCAAGGGAGGCCTCGGTGGCGTCGCCAGAGAGCATGCGGGCGATCTCACGCACGCGGTCCTCGCCCTCGACGCGTGAAAGCCGGGTCTCGGGCACGTCTCCCTCGAGCTTCTCCACGACATAGTGGCGCTCCGCGAGTACCGCGACCTGCGCGACATGGGTGACGACGATGACCTGGTGCGTCCACGCCAGATCCGCGAGCACGGCGGCGAGCGAGCGCGCCACGGCGCCGCCCACGCCGGCATCGACCTCATCGAAGACGAGCGTGTCCACACCGTCGGCCTCACCGAGCACCACCTTGCAGGCAAGCATCACGCGTGAGAGCTCACCGCCCGAAGCGATACGGCGCAACGGTCGAGGAGTAAGCCCGGCACCGCCCCGATACAGCAGCTCGCACGCATGAGGCCCTATCTCCGTCCAGCGCTCGCGCGGCAGCGGCCGCATGTCCCACACGAGCTCGGCCTTCCCCATCTCGAGACGGGACATCTGCTTGCCGACCTCACGGCAGAAGCGCGGTGCCGCATCGGATCTCCTGCGGGCAAGGAGCTTCGCCGCATGCGCGAGCTCGACCTCGGCAGCATCGAGCGCCTCCTGCGCGCGGGCGATGCGCGCCTCGCCATCGCTCACGAGCGAGAGCAACTCGCGCGCCTCGTCACGACGGGAAAAGACATCATCCATATGCGGCCCGAACTGCCGCAAAAGCCCCTTCAATGCCGAATACCGCTCCTGCAGGCGTGCGAGCTCTGCAGGGTCGAAATCGACACTGTCGCGGTACCGTCGAAGATCGGACGAGGCGTCTTCAAGGATGATCGCCGCTTCACTCAGGCCGTCGGCGAACTGCGAGAGCTTACCGTCGACCGCTCCCATACGCGAAAGCCCAGCGATGGCGGTGTTGAGCGCATCAAGCGCTCCTCCTTCGCCGGAAAGTGCCTCAGCAGCTTCGTGAGCCGTGGTCGCGAGCGCCTCGGCATGCTCCGCACGCGGAAGCGTCTCCTCGAGCTCCTCGAACTCGCCGGGCACGGGGTTAACGTCCTCGATGCGCTCGAGCGCGAACCGCGCGTCCTCGATCCTGGAACCCTGTGCGTTCGCCGCCGCCGTCACGCGCGCCAGCTCATCGGAGGCGGCACGCGCGGCATGCAGCGCCTCACGATACCCCACCAAGGCATCCAGCACGGGCTTGCCTGCCCATGCGTCGACCATCTCGACATGAGAGGAGGCATCGAGCAGGCGCTGGTGCTCGTGCTGCCCGCACAGATCGACCGCAGGCCCCACGAGCTCAGCAAGCTCTTTCACGCTCGCCATGTGCCCGTCGATGCGTGCACGGCTGCGGCCATCGGCGCTCACGCGGCGCGCGATGCACACCCCGTCGGCGTCGCGTGCGCCCAGGAACAGCCGGCCTTCGACCTCGGCTGCATCGGCGCCCTCCCGCACCTGCGAAGCCTCGGCGCGCTCGCCCACCAGAAGCTTCAAGGCGGAGAGCAGCGCCGTCTTGCCCGCTCCCGTCTCGCCGGTGAGCACCGTGAGGCCGGGCGCAGGTGAAAACGTCGCGTCGCGGATGAGCGCGAGGTTTGAGACATGGATCTCATCGATCATGATGCACTCCGTAGAACACGCGAGAAACCGAGTTGTAGAAGCTTTCCGGGCCATAGTCGAGCAAGAGCACGTCTCCCGGCCCCCTGCGCGCCACGACACGATCGACCAGCGTATCCTTCACCATGAACTGCCCGTCGACGGCGATCGCGGGCACCGAGGGGCGGTCTTGCGACATCGAGATCTCGACGACGTCGGAAGGCGAGGTGAGGAAGGCGCGCGCCTGGATGGTATGTGGGGCGATGGGCACGCAGACCATGCCTGTGTAATCGGGACTCACGATGGGGCCTCCCGCTGAGAGGGCGTATCCCGTCGAGCCGGTCGCGGTGGACACCACGACGCCATCGCCGCGCAGGCGGTCGATGTGATGGCCGGAAACGGTCATGTCGAACTCGACCATATCAGAGAGGGGGCCGCGGGTGAGTGCGACGTCGTTCAAGGCGAAGGTCTCGAGTGCGGGTTCCTCGCCCGCCGATTCATGGGCATACACCTCGACAGAGAGCGTCGCGCGACGGCTCACATGCATCTCGCCCGCGAGCGCGTCGGCGACCACACCCAACACGTCACGTTCCTCGGGGCTCGCCGCCGTGAGAAATCCCACATGTCCATACGAAAGGCCGAGGATGGGAATCTCCTGGTAGCCCACGATGCGCGCCGCCCGGAGCAGCGTGCCATCACCTCCGAGCGAGATTACGAGGTCGGAGCCCTCGATATCGGGAGCCGCCGTGATACCGCTACGCTGGTCAGCCGCCCAGGCAACCTCATACCCTTGGCGACCAAGCCAGAGCTCGAGCGAAAGCCCGCTCTCGACCGCTTCGTTCTTGCGGTAATTCGGCACGAGGAACACCTTCATGCGCCGCACACCTCCCGAATCGTCTCGCGCACGCGCGCGGAAGCCGCCTGGATATCGTTGCCGCCCGCACTGAGCGTGCCGAGCATGAAGAACTCGACGTTGCCCTTCGCGCCAGTGATGGGCGATACGCACACGCCCCCGGGCACGAGGCCGCACGCGCAGAACAGCTCGAGCACGCGCTCGAGCACGCCGCGCCGAACGAGCGGGTCGCGGACGATGCCGCCCTCCCCCACATCGGCGGGATCGGCCTCGAACTGGGGCTTCACGAGCGTGAGGAAGCGCCCGCCATCCACAAGGAGCTCGATGACGGCATCGATGATATACCCGATGCTCGTGAACGAGACGTCGCACACCACGAGCTCACAGCTCGACGCATAGCCCATCGCGGGGACGTCGACCACGTTTGTGCGCTCGAGCAGCTCGACCCGATCATCACAGCGTAGCGCCCACGCGAACTGCGCGCGTCCCACATCGATTGCGAGCACGCGCGAAGCGCCGCGCTTGAGCAAGCAATCGGTAAAGCCGCCGGTTGAGCAGCCGATGTCCGCACACACAAGGCCAGAGGGTTCGACGCCGAACGCATCGAGCGCGCCCTCGAGCTTGAGCCCGCCACGGCCGACATAAGGCAGGCGACCCTTCACATGCAGCTCGAGTCCGGGCTCGACCTTGAGGCCGGGCGACGTGAGGCGCTCGCCGCGCGCTGAGACATCGCCTGCCATCAACGTGCGCAGGGCATCCGCGCGGTCCACGCAGATGCCCTGTGCAATCAATTCATCATCCAAGCGAACGCGCTTCATGGCACGCTGCCTAATCCACGTGCTCGCTGCTGTCGGCACCTGCCTCACCGAACGCACCGTCGGGGTCTTCAGGCTCAGATGCCTCCTGCGCGGAGGCATCCGATGCGCCTGCAGCCTCGAGCTGTTCGGCTTCACTTGGGCTCAAGTCGAAGCTATCCACGAGCTCCACGGCATGCGAGCCAAGCGAGATCGCCTCGTCGAAGAGGTCGAGGCTACGCTCGAGCGAGGTGTCCTTAGAACGCACGGCCGAGATGATCTCGTCCATGCGCGTCGTGATGTCCTCGAAACTGTTGCGTGTCATCTCGGCCATGGGCTAGTGCTCCTCGTCGTGCAGCGGGGTCACAGCATCCGAAGCGTCCTCGAACGAATCGCCGGCGGGCACAGAAACGTTCGCGAACAGGCGCGGATCGCGGACGACGCGACCGAGCACGCCGTTCACGAAGCTCGAGGAGTCATCCGTGCCGTATGCCTTCGCAAGCTCGACTGCCTCGTTGATCACGACGGCATCATCAATCTCATTCGAAGAGAAGCGTAGCTCGTACACGGCAAGACGCAGCAGATTGCGGTCGGCCCCGGGCATGCGCGAAAGCGCCCAGTTCTCGGCCACCCGCTGCAGGATGGGATCGATCTGGGCGATATGCTCATACGTCCCGCGCGCGAGTTCCTCGGCATACGGGTCGAGTGGCCCCTTCGAGATGAGGAAGTCGCCCGCAAGGACATCGTCCATGGAAAGCCGGCGCGCCTCTGCCTGGAAGAGCAGCTGCAGCGCCTGGCTGCGCGCGAGCGTGCGCCCGCGTTCGACTTTCAGGCTCACGCTTACTCCTTGGGGAACACGAGACCGTCGATGCACACGTCAACGCGCGCGACCTCGACACCCACCTGGGCGTCGATCACATGCGCGACGGCGGCGCGCACGGCCTCCGCGAGCTTCTTGAAGGGATAGCCGAAAAACACGACGACATGCACCGTAAGCGCAAGCTGGTCGTTCACGACCTCAGCCTCGACGGCGGGAGCCGCGGGCGTGGAACGCGCCTGGAACATCGAGACGAGGTTCGTCGCGAGATCCTTCACGCCCACCGACGCGATGCCCTCGACCTCTTCGACGGCGCGGGTCACGACGGCGCCGATGACCTCGGGGGCGATGCCGATACCCGAAATGTAGATCTCCTGAGCCATGGGGTCCCTCATTTCTGCTTGAAGAAAGCGTTAGACGCGGGAAACGAACTTGCCGTCGCGGGTGTCGACCTTGATCATCTCACCCTCGTTGAGGTACATAGGAACCTGGACGACGGCGCCGGTCTCGATGGTCGCGGGCTTCGTGGAGCCCTGAACGGTGTCGCCCTTGAAGCCAGGGTCGGTCTGGGTGATCTGCACCTCGATGAACATCGGCGGGTTCACGCCCATGAGCTCGTCATCGGCGTAGAGCAGCTGGCAGACGTCGTTCTCCTTGAGCCACTTGGCGTTGTCGCCGATGAACTCATCGGACACGGGCACCTGCTCGTAGGTCTCGTTGTCCATGAAGATGTAGTCGTTACCGTCGTTGTAGAGGTACTGCATCTCACGGGTGTTGAGCATGACGCTCTCGAACTTCGTACCGGCGTTGCACGTCTGCTCGACGACGCGGCCGCTCTTGATGTCCTTGGTCTTGTAGCGCACGAACGCGCCGCCCTTGCCGGGCTTCACATGCTGGAACTCAACGATGGTGCACACCTTGTCCTTGATGCGCAGGCCGATGCCGTTCTTGAAATCTGCGGTGGTGATGGTTGCCATGAATCGCCTTTCTTATCCATCATGCGGCCACGGTGCCGCCAAAACAGCTCTAACGGTGAAATTATACTCTTTCGAGCGCGATGGCGCAGGTACGTGCGAAATATACACGCCGCCGGGCACGCGTTTGCGCTAGCAATCGATGATCTGCAGCTCGTGCGGGCTCTGGGTGAAGGGCTCGAAGCCGTCCTTGGTGATAAGGCCGTAGTCCTCCAGGCGCACGCCAAACTCGCCGGGCAGGTAGATGCCGGGCTCGATGGTGATGACGGCACCCTCCTCGACCGTGTTGCTCGTGCGGCCGAAAACCGGCAGCTCATGGATATCGATGCCCACGCCGTGGCCGAGGCCATGGCCGTAGTACTCACCGTAGCCCGCATCCGCGATGATCTTACGCGAGAGCTCGTGGATCTTGTTGCCGTCGACGCCGGCATGCGCCGCCTTCGCGCACTCCTCGTGGGTACGCTGCACGATATCGTAGATCTCACGCTGCTTCGCGCTCGGCTCGCCCACGCACACGGTGCGGGTCATATCGGACTTATAATCGTGGTAGCCCGCGCCGTAATCCATAAGCACGAAGTCGCCGCGCTCAACCACGCGGTCGCTCGCGATGGCGTGCGGGTTCGCGGCATTGGGGCCAGACGCCACGATCGAGGTGAAGGCGAGGCTGTCGGCACCCTGGCTAAACATGAAGTTCTCAAGCTCGAGCTTGATCTGCTTCTCGGTGAGACCGGGCTTAATGTAGGTGAGCATATGCTGAAAGGCAGCGTCCGTGATAGCCTGCGCGCGACGCATGAGGTCGACCTCTTCGGCGTCCTTCACGGCGCGCATGAGGCGCAGGTCACCGTGCATCTGGGCGATCGACACCGCGATGGAGGCGTCTTCGAGCGCGCGCATGAGACCTGTGTAGAACGAGAGCTCCATGGTGTCTTCGACGGCGAGCGTGCGGCAACGTCCGTCGCGGATGCGCTCGGCAACCCACTTGGGGATGTCGATGACATCCATGTCGAGCTTCCAAGGGCTGTCCTTCGGCATGCGCTCGATGAAGGAGTTGTAGTAGCGCGAATCCGTGTGCAAAAAGCAAGCGTCGCTCGTGATGACGCCCGCGTGCGGCAGCTCGCCGGTGAAGTCGAACACGCCCTCCGCGCCAGTGAGCCAACGGAGATTAGCCTCGTCGCGGATCACGACTGCATCGTAGCCGCGCTCCTCCATAAGCGTGCGCACGCGCGCGATACGTCCTGCCGGACCGGAAACGACCTCAGACATACTCATCCTTCTTTCTCATCAAGACCCCTGCGGTCAACGTGAAGTCAAGGGACAGCATACCCCAAACCGTCGCGCCCTACCCCGAATCCTCGGCGAGAATTTCCGTCCAGGACGCAGAATCCCACCCGTGAGACTTTCGCACCGGGTCTCAGAATCCCACCTCCAATGGGGATGCCCCTCTTGACGGTCTACCCCCTCCATCCCCTCCGGCGACGTCGACATGTTCCGCCGCTTTTCAGTCTCAAACCCGAAAAACTGTCCAAAAAAGTCGACGCCATAAGTACGTGAGACTCAGATGCTCATGCAAAGAGACCGAGAGTGAGACCGTCACTTAGGCAAAGGAGGCGGCGTAGGCGGCGGCGTGACGCTCCAGGATTTCGTCCGATACGGATGTGAGGCGGATCATGCCTGCAGACTTGGGCAGTGGAAACAGGAAGCGGTTCGAATACCGCGCATGCACCTCGTGCATGGCCTTCACGAGGGCTTCTGCGTCGATGGTAAGGGACGCCTCTTCGATACCGAGGTCGAACAACAGGTCATCCTGGTCGAACACGACCTCCGGGTCGAGCCCCGCCGCATCGACGGCAAGACGTGCCTCGAAGCGCATGCCTTCGGCCAGAAGCACATGAGCCGGAATGTCGGACTCCACACAGCATGCAAGGGCGCGCGCGGCGGTGCGGCCGTATTCGAGCGCATGGCGGGCGGACGGGTTCGGCGACTTGAGGACGTTCCGCCGGGCGACCTGCACCGCCGAGAGGGCGTCCTTCACCGCGAGCTCATCGCCCGAGGCAAGAGCTGCCGCTTGCTCGCACAGGTTCGTCCAGGTCTTCTTCCCCTCAGCCATGGCCGCTCCCGCCATGAGCACGTAGCCTACAAGCAGTTGCTCACGATCCATGGCAGGAAGCAACGAGAGGTCGCAAAGCACCATCGTGGGATCGGCCTTGAGCGAGACGGCGTCACGAGCGGAACCCGCCGCGAGCGGGTGCATCTCGGTCGCAAGCAGCACCATGGCATCGAGCCCCATCGGCATGAGCGCCGAGGCGCAGCCGCCGCGCCAAAGTCGCGCGCAGAACGCAGCGAGCGAGCAAAGCTCATAGGAGCCGAGTGCGAAGATGAGGTCGTCGCTCGTGATGCCTACGCCCTCGAGCGCGCCGAAGAGCCCCTGTGCAGCATCGAGCGAGGCGACGCCCGGTTCTGCGGAGACGGCAGGAGTGTAGGATTCGACCGCAAACCCGGCGTCGATGAGCGCGCGCCGCACCTCCTCTGTGCGTTCGTCCAACCCGACAGCATCGGCGACGATGAGCGCGCGCTTGGGCTTGCCCACCGCGGAAGCAATGATCCTCGGCAGCTCGTCCATGATCTCCGAGCCCATGCGAACATCGACCGTATGCTGGTTGAAATTTAGAATCTGACGCTTGATCGTCACAGCAGACCACGCTCCAAAAGCATCTCGGCACACCGATAGGATACCTCTTCGAAGGTGCGCCCACGGATATCGAGGGTAAGGTCGGCTGCCGCCTCATAGAGCGGGCGGCGATGCCGGTACAGCTTGGCGGCGTGCTCGGTCGAGCGGAAATCCGGCCGGTTCTCGAGCGAGCGAATCTGCCGAAGGGAATCGTCGAGGTCGCCGTCGAGGTAGACGCAGTAACCCATGCGGCGCATGAGCTCTATGTTGTCGGGCGTCTCCACGATTCCGCCGCCGCACGAGACAAGCAGACTCCGCTTCGCCTCGAGTGAGGCCAAAGCCGAGGTCTCGAGCGCGCGGAATCCGTCCTCCCCCTGCACATCGAAGATTTCGGAAATGGGCATACCGGCTCGCCGCTCAACGAGCCGATCCGTGTCGACGTAGCGCCGACGGAACATGCGTCCCAGGTTGCGCGCAAGCGTCGACTTTCCGGCGCCGAGGAACCCGATGAAGAAGATATGGTCGCAGCCGCGCTTATCAACGCGGACGGCGTCGTCGCTCCTCGCCATCGAGCCCTACTCCTCGCAGGTCAAATCGCGCAGAGCGTGTCGCTCGAAGATACGGAAGATCTGCGTGTACCACAGGTCGACCGTGGTTTGCGGCTTGACGAGGATCGTATCGATACCGGCGAAATTCCCCGCCCAGACATCCGTATAGAGCTGGTCGCCGACCATGACGGCATCTTCCTTCGACACGCCTGTGCGCTTAAGGCCGGCGAGCAACGCAAAGGGCGCGGGCTTCATAGCGAAGCCGATTGCCTCGAGTCCGAGCTCGCGCGCCGAGCGCATCACCTGGTCACGGTGCCAGTTATTCGAGACCATGCACAGGCGGAACCCCTTTTCGCGAGCGCGGTCGAGCCATGCGACGACCTCATCGGGCGCCGTTTTGCGGTCGCGCGGGACGAGTGTGTTGTCGCGATCGAGCAGGATCGCGCGCTTTCCCTGGTTCCACAGGTCATCGAGGTCGATGCGCTCTACCGAGGCCACGTAGCGATGAGGGGAAAACAGGCTCATGACAGGGACTCGCTATACGCTTGCTTGTTCTTCTCGAACTCCTCGTAGGTCTCGCTGAAGTTATGGATGCCGTTACCCTCCGGCGAGAGCACGTAGTAGAGATACGAGGTGTCCGCCGGGTTGAGCGCGGCCTCGATGGACGAGACGCTCGGCGAGCAGATGGGGCCAGGGGTGAGGCCGGTGTTCTGGTACACGTTGTAGGGCGAATCGATCTCGAGATCGGCATAGGTCACCGGATCGGAGCCGCCGCCGCGAGCGTACACGATGGCCGCGTCGATCTGCAACGGCATGCCCTGATCAAGGCGATTGTAGATGACACTCGCCACGAGCGGGCGCTCATCGGAGACGGCCGTCTCGCGCTCGATGAGCGACGCGAGCGTCACGATCTCCTGTGCGGTAAGGCCGTTCGCCCCCTCCTCGAGACCGAGTCCCTCCGTCTCGACCTCGAACTGGTCGAGCAAGGCGCGGATGACCTCGTCCGCCGTGGGAGACTCGCCCAGGCTATACGTCTTGGGATAGAGATACCCTTCGAGCGAATCGTTGTAAGCACCTTCCAAGAAGGGGTAATCGGCCACGTAGTTCGACGCCTTGGCCTGCGCGAGGAACTCGTCGGCGGGGATGCCGTAGGTCTCCTCGACGCGCGCCGCCGTCTGCTCGACAGTGAGACCCTCTTGGATGGTGAGCGTGACGCCCACGACGTTCGGCCCGTCGATGAGCTGCTGCACGACCTCGTTCGGATCTTGCAGCGTAGTGAAGCGGTAGTCGCCGGGCTTGATGAGCATGTCCGCCTGCATTTCGCGGACGGTTGCATAGTAGACCTTGGGGTCTTCGATGATGTGGTTCTGCGCGAGGATCTGGGCGATTTGGTCGCCCGAAGCGCCCTCGGGGATGTTGATCTCGACCTCGATGCCCGCCTCTACCGAGGGCTCCTCGGATGCGGAGAAGAGCTTGCCCACCGCGGGAACGACGAAGAAGATGATCACCGCAACCACCGCGGCGATGACGACGCCCGCGATGATGATGGGGATGGGAGAGTTCTTCTTGGGCGGCCGAGGAGCACGATGATACGCCGGTTGAACGCCATGCCTTCCCGCCGCAGGTGCGCCTGCGCGCGATGGGGTCTGTCGATAAGCCGCAGGTTGCGCGGAGAGGCGGCTACCTGAACCGTTCGTCTTGAAGCGCGCTCCGCCGCTGGGGGCTGAACGGCGATAGGCGCCATCGCGACCGCGTGCGCCACCGCCAGTACCGTATTGATTCGCCACGGGATCCCTTTCGTCTCGTGCACTATGCATCTCACAAGTTCAACGCTACAGTCTAGCGCACCTCGCGCGAAACATTAAAGTTTCCATCCAAGCTTTAAGGTTGTTGTCGCTCTGGAGCCGGGTACGTTCGCGCCGGATGTAAAATTAACCCAGGGGTTTTTTGACATTCA